>CAXTNG010000051.1:0-1642 GCA_964245475.1 uncultured Sphingomonas sp.
CGTTGATGCCGCGGCCCTCGACCGTATCGATGCCCCCGTCGGCATCGATATCGGCGCAATCGGCCCGTCGGAGATCGCGCTGTCGATCGCCGCCGCAGTCGTCAGGGCATTTGGGGTGGGAGCATTCCATGATCGCCGCTGAAGACACCGTTCTCGTCCTCCTCGCCGCTGGGCGCTCGCAGCGCTTCGGGGCCGAGAACAAGCTGGAGCAGGATTTTCTCGGGCTGCCGCTCGGCCTGCACGTCGCCACCGCGCTCGAAGCCATGCCCTTCCGAGAGCGCATCGCGGTGACCGACGGCTCCGACCTCGATTACGAAGGCCGCCACTTCCGTGTCGTTCACAACCATGATCCGGCGCGCGGCATGGCCTGGTCGCTGCGCCTCGGCATCGCCTGCGCGCAGGAACGCGGCGCGCAGGCGGTCGCCGTCGCGCTGGCCGACATGCCGCGGGTCACCGCCGCGCACGTCTACCGCCTGCTCGACGCCGCCGAGGGCGACCAAGCCGTCGTGGTGTCGAGCGACGGCACCCGGCCGATGCCGCCGGGGGTGTTCGGCCAGGGCCGCTTCGACTTCCTGATGGCGCTGGAGGGCGATCAGGGCGCCCGCGACCTCGTCCGCGCGGGACGCCATGTCGTCACCAGCCCCGCCGAGCTGATCGACATCGACACGCCCGAGGACCTGGAACGGCTACGCGCGATGGTGTCGCCCGGCCAAGGTCGTTCCAGCGCAAGCATGAGCTGATCCTTTACGGGCTCCCGCCGGATTCTGCCCGAGCGCACGCATCATGTCCGCCGAAAGTGTGACGCAAAGCGGCCCGGCAGGAGGTCTGCCGGGCCGGAGGTTACGCTAGGGAGCTTCACCCGGCGTGTCTCGGAGACGGCGCGCTTCGCAACGCGCCGCAAAGGTCAGAGCGCGTTGTCCGCCACGTTGCCGTCTGCCGCATCCACGCCGGCGGCATTGTCGGACGTGCCCGTGTCCAGCGCATTGTCGGACAGGTTCACCTCTGCCGCACCGTCGTCGTTAAGCACGATGTCGTTCGACAGCGCGGCGTCGGCGCTCGTGTCCTTCTTGCCGCATGCGGTCAGCGACAGTGCGAGTGCCAGGGCGGTGGAAACGGCGATGGTCTTCTTCATTCGGTCTTCCTTCGGTTGTGAACTCTAATGCGCGCGCAGCACCCCGCGCGAGGCGGGCGGCAGTGCGGCCATGCGGCTCGCAGAACCGCCACGCAGCGCAGCGCCGATCAGCGCGAAGAAGGCGCGGCTCTCGGCCGATCGGTGCACATTCCACTCGGGGTGCCATTGCACCGCCAGCACGTCGGCGCCGCACGGCCGCGCAGCGATCGCCTCGACCAGCCCGTCATCGCTCGCCACCGCCTCAATAGTCAGCCCCGCGCCGAGCCGGTCGATCCCCTGCTCGTGCACCGAGTTGACGGTGAGCGCCCTGGCACCCGTCGCGCGCGCAAGTAGCCCGCCGTCGCTCAGCCGCACCTCGTGATTGAGGTCGAACAGCTCGCGGAAGTCGCGCTCCCACGAGCCGAGATGGTGCCGCCCCGCACAGCGCTCGCGCGAGAGCGTGCCGCCGAACAGCACGTTGATCTCCTGCAGCCCCCGGCAGATGCCGAACACCGGCTTGCCTGCCTCGAT
>CAXTNG010000051.1:1652-2697 GCA_964245475.1 uncultured Sphingomonas sp.
GCGATCATCCCGCCCGCCAGCCGCAGCGCGACCTCGTCGCGCTCCTCGTCGAGGGAGCGCGGGCATGCGGCCTCGCCGCTGCCGTAGCGCCGCGGCGCCACATGGGAGCGCGATCCGGTGAGCAGCAGCCCGTCGAGCACCGCCGCTACGCCGCTCACGTCGCTGCCGATCGCCGGCACCAGCAGCACGGTCGCGTCGCTCCAGGTCGACAGCGGCTCGACGAAGCGGCTCGCGACCACCTGCACCGGACGGTCTACCAGCGCGTTACAGCACAACACACCGATGACAGGACGCACCATCAGACCGCCTGCACCAGCACGTCGCGCAGGCCGAGCGCCGCATTGGCGTCGAGCCGCTCCGCCTCGGGCTGCACCACGACGCTGTCGGCCGGCACGTCCGACAGCAGCCATACGTTGCCTCCGATCGTCGCGCGATCGCCGATGGTCACGCGGCCCAGGATCGTCGCGCCGGCGTAGATCACCACCTCGTCGCCCACAATCAAGTTCCGCGCCCGCCTGCCGACTGCGCCATGCCGTGCCGCGCCGAGCGGCGAGCGCGCGCCGAGCGTCACATGCTGGTACAGCCGCACCCCGCGCCCGATGATCGCCGTCTCGCCGATCACCACGCCGGTGCCGTGGTCGATGAAGAAGCCCTCGCCGATCGTCGCGCCCGGATGGATGTCGATCCCGGTACGCTCGTTCGCAAGCTCGGAGATGACGCGCGCCACGATCGGTGCGCCGAGGCCATCGAGCTGGTGCGCGATCCGGTGGTGCAGACTGGCGACGGCGCCAGGATAGCAGACCAGCACCTCGTCGACGCTGCGCGCCGCGGGATCACCGAGGAACGCGGCTTCGACATCGCTGTCGACCAGCCGCCGCACGTCGCCCAGCGTTCCCGCGAACAGCCGCACGACCGTCGCCGCCTGATCCGGATCGAAGCGCCCTTGCGCTTCATGCTGCCAATAGCCGAACTCGGCCGCCACCTCGCGCTCGAGTTCGGTCAGCGCCACCGTAAGCTTGGCGGCGACATAGCCGTCTTCCTCGCC
>CAXTNG010000051.1:2707-13283 GCA_964245475.1 uncultured Sphingomonas sp.
GGATACAGCGCCCCCGCGAGCGCCTCGACGACGCCTGCAAGCGCCGCCCGCGACGGAAAACTCGCGGTGTCTCGCCCCTCGTCACGCCGCGCCCGCCACGCGCTGCGCGCCGACCTGAGCCCCGCCAGCGCCTCACCGATGCTGGACCCGCCTCGCGGATCGGCTCTTAAAGCGGCAGGGTTCGACGGCATGCTTCACCTCTCGGCAGGAACATACTCCATCAATTCGATAGGAATTGAAAGATTTGCTTGTGGGCGGTGAAGCAGCAATGCGACGGCTCGATCCATGCCGCCGCAGAACCGATAGCTACGCCGATCCAATCAATGCACGGCGGCGACGCGAGGCGTTAGGCTGTTCCGCAACAATCGAGGGAGAGGAATATGATCCGCCACGCCGTGTTCGGAGCCGCGCTGCTCGCCGCATCCGCCGCGCTCGCGCAGGTGCCCGAGAACCCCGTCGGCTATACCGGTGCGCTCGTCTCGGCGAGCGATACGGAGGTCGTCCTCACCCTCAAGGACGGCACCGCTAAGACAGTGGTGATGACCCCCGGCTGGACGGTCAGCAAGCCTCGCGCCACTACGGCCGACGCAGTCAAGGCCGGCGATTTCGTCGCCAGCATGCAGACCAACATCGACGCGACCTCGGGCCGCGCCGAGGAGGTGCGCATCTTCGAGCCCGGCTATCGCCCGGAGAATGGCACCCACGGCATTCCCCGCCCCAACAGCTCGATGACCCACGCGACCGTCGCCCGGAACAGCGCAAGCGAGGGCGGCGCGCGCACGCTGCTGGTCACCGCGCCCGATGGGCAGCGCCGGATCATCGTGCCGGCAGGCGTCAAAGTCACCGCCTTCGATCCGCTGCCACGCTCGGCGCTGAAGCCGGGCACGACCGTCTCCGCGATCACCCGCCGCGGTGCGGACAACGTCTTCCGCGCCGGCCGGCTGACGCTCGCCGCCGACTGAAAGCGCTTTGCGGGCGGCGGCGCGAGCGATAGTCTCGGCAGATACAATCCGAGAGGTCGCTCCGCATGAATCGCCGCCAACTCCTCGCCTCCGGCGCGTCCGCCGCCGCGCTTGCCCTCGTTCCCCGCGCGTCGGCACAGGCTGCGCCCGGCGATGCCAGGCTCAACGCCGCCTTCGACCAGGTCTTCGGCGACTATCTCCGCAACGGCCCCGAGCTCGCGACCAGCCTCGGCCTCGACACCGGCGCCAATGCCGATCTCCGATCGCAGCTCGGCGACAACAGCTACGCCGCGCTCGCCAAGGACCTCGCCCGCAGCAAGGCGGCGCGCGCGAAGGTCGCCGCGGTCGACCCCGCGACCCTCTCGCCGCAGGCGAGGATCGACCGCGAGGTCGTCCTCTACAACATCGAGTCGAACATCGTCGGTCCCGAGCGCTTCGGCCTCGGCTCGCCGCAGGGGCCGTACCCGATCAGCCAACAGGACGGCGTCTACTTCAGCCTGCCCGACTTCCTCGATTCCACCCACCCGGTGAAGACCGCCGCCGACGCCGAAGCGTATCTCGCCCGGCTGTCGCTGATGGACCGCCAACTCGACAACGAGACCGACGTCCAGCATCGTGAGGCGGACAAGCAGCGCTTCGCCCCCGATTTCTCGCTCGACCTCGCGCTCGGCCAGATGGCCAAGCTGCGCTCGCCGGCACCCGCCGACAACCAGCTCGTCCAGTCGCTCGTGCGCCGGACCCAAGCCGCCAACATCCCCGGCAACTGGCAGGCGCGCGCCGCCAGGATCGTCGGGACGGAAGTGTACCCTGCACTCGATCGCCAGATCGCGCTCGTCCGCGGGCTTCGCGGCAAGGCGCGTCCCGCCGCCGGCGTGTGGGCGATCCCGGGCGGCGACGCCATCTACGCCGCCGCGCTCGCCCAGGCGACCACCACCAGGCTCACGCCCGACGAGGTCCACCGCATGGGTCTCGATCAGGTCGCCGACCTCACGGCGCAGCTCGACGCCATCCTCAAGGGCCAGGGGCTGACCCAGGGCAGCGTCGGCGCGCGCCTCGGCGAGCTGAACAAGCTCCCCGCCCAGCTTTACCCCGACACCGACGCCGGCCGCGCGCAACTCATCGCGAGCCTCAACGCCGGCGTGCGGGGCATGCAGGCGAAGCTGCCGCAGGCGTTCACCAATCCGCCCAACGCCCCGCTTGAAATCCGCCGCGTCGCGCCCGAGATCCAGGACGGCGCCCCCAACGGCTATTACTTCCGCGCGCCGCTCGACGGCTCGCGCCCGGCGATCTACTGGATCAACCTCAAGAGCACCGGCGACTGGCCCAGATACACGCTCCCCAGCCTCACCTACCACGAGGGCGTCCCCGGCCATCACCTCCAGATCTCCACCGCCCAGCGCGCGCCGACCCACCCGCTGCGCAAGATCGCCTTCTTCAACGCCTATCTCGAAGGCTGGGCACTCTATGCCGAGCAGCTCGCCGACGAGCTCGGCGGCTACGCCACTCCGGTCGAGCGCGCGGGCTACCTCCAGTCGTTCCTGTTCCGCGCCGCGCGCCTCGTCGTCGACACCGGCATCCATGCCAAGCGCTGGACGCATGATCAGGCGACGCAGTATTTCGTCGACACCGTCGGCTTCGCGCGCCCCCGCTCGCAGCGCGAGATCGAGCGCTACTGCGTCTCGCCGGGCCAGGCCTGCTCCTACAAGATCGGCCACGCCGCCTGGCTCCGCGCCCGCGACAATGCCAAGCGCATCGCGGGCGCGAAGTTCGACCTCAAGCACTTCCACGACGTGCTCGAATCCGGCGCGATGCCGCTGTCGATGCTAGAGCGCATCGTCGAGGAGCGCGCGCGGGTAGCATAACACCCCATCTCGTCATCCCGGGCACTACATCAGCTATTGGAAGCCGTACGCCACCAGTCATGACGAGCTGGACCGCGACACTCCACACCCTCGCCGAAACGCTGCATGCTCGACGCGCCGGGCGACTGCACCAGTCTGACGGACCCGCGCCCGAAATAGGTTCCGCGCCGAGCGTGCTCACTTCCACACGCGACCGCTGGCGCGACAGCACAATAAGGATACCACCCCTTCCAACAACCCGCCGTCACCCCGGACATTTTAAGGGGTCCAGCCGGCCCCCCGCCCAGCCCCGTTAACCATTAGCGCGAAAACGCGCCTCTTCCCCCCAACGTCAAGGTCGGCTTCGTCCATCTCACTAACGGCGTCCCCGGCGCCTTCTACGAGCCGACGAACCCCGGTCCCAAGGCGCAGGTCGCCGTGTTCCTGATGCACTCGGCCGCCGATTACCTGACCCATTCCGGCTGCACCGAGCTCAGCAAGCGCGGCTACCGCGTGCTCTGCGCCAACAATTCCACCGGCAAGTCCGGCGTCTCCAACGACGGCGTGATCGACCGCGTCATGCTCGACGCCAAGGCCGGCGTCGCCTGGCTTCGCAGGCAGCCCGGCGTCACCAAGATCGTCCTGATGGGCCACAGCGGCGGCGGCACCGTCGCCAGTGCCTATCAGCTCATCGCGGAGGGCGGCGCCAGCGCGTGCCAGGGGCCGGAGAAGATCTGGAAATGCCCCGACACGCTGGACGGCATGCCCGCGGCGGACGGTGTCATGCTGCTCGACTCGAACTGGGGCCTCGCCGAGATGACCCTGCTCAGCATCGACCCGGCGGTCACCGATGAAGCCGACGGCACCCAGCTCGACCCCGCGCTCGACATGTACAATCCCGCCAACGGCTTCAAGCCGACCGGCACCACCTACGCCGCCGCATTCCGCACCAAATTCCTCAGTGCCGAGGGCAAGCGCATGAACGCGCTCATTGCCGCCGCCCAGGTCCGGCTCGCGCTCATCCAGGCGGGCAAGGGCCGGTTCACCGACGACGAGCCCTTCACCGTCCCCGGCGCCACCCTGCTTTCGAACAACAACCGCCTGCTCTCGCAGGACACCAGCCTGCTCGCGCAGACCCGCAAGCCCTGGCCGCTCGTCCACAAGGACGGCTCGGTGACGACGGAGATCATCCACTCGGTGCGCGTGCCCGAGAACACCCGTAACCCGAGCGGATCGATGATGCAGGGCGCGCTCAAGACGACGGTCAGGAACTTCCTCAGCACTTACGCGGTCCGCACCACCGCCGCCTACGGCTATGACGCGGATTCGCTCGACGGCGTCGACTGGACCTCCAGCTACGCCTCGCCGCCGGGCAACGTCACCGGCATCACCGCGCCGCTACTGGCGCTCGGCATGACCGGCCATTGGGAAGCGCTCGCCGCCGAGGACATCTACGATCACGCGAAGAGCGCCGACAAGACGATCGCCTTCATCGAAGGCGCCAACCACGGCTACCAGACATGCACCAAATGCGAGAAGACGCCCGGCCAATACGGCGACACGACCAAAACCACCTACGACTTCGCCGATCGGTGGCTTTCCAAGCCGGGCCGCTTCATCGCCGGGCGCTGAGGCTCAGCCGCCGCGTGCGGGCTCGCGCAATCCGAACACCGTCACCACCAGCGCAACCAGCACGACCACCCAGGTGTACCACAGCCCCGCATAGGGATCGCCCGCACGCGCCACGATATATTGCGAGATAAACGGCAGGAACCCGCCGAAATAGCCGGTGCCCAGATGATAGGGGATCGACAGCGACGAATAGCGGATCGCCGGCGGGAACATCTCGGAGAGCAGCGCCGCCACCGGCCCGTAGGTCAGCCCCGACAGCGCGCCGAGGCCGAGGATGCACAGCAGGATCAGCACCACCTGCCCGGCCGAGGGCCTGACCGGCGCCAGATCGTACCCCGCCGCCGCGAGCGCGGCCTCGATCGCAGCCGGGCTATGGTCCGCCACCGGCACGCCGCCGATCGACAGCACCGTCGCCGCCGTCGCCTGCGTGCGGTACGCCACGCCCTTCTTGGAGAGCTGGTCGAGCAGCTTGCCGCAATCGTCCGCCTGCGCCTTCGCGAACGGGCCGTAGGCGCAGCGCGGTCCCGACACGACCACCGGCGCCGCACTGGCCGCGCGCGCCAGCCCCGGGTTGGCCGCCGCGCCCAGGCCCCAGAACAGCGGAAACAGCAGCACCAGCGTCGCGAGGTAGCCCCAGACGATCGGCTTCTTGCGCCCGACCCGGTCGGACAGCCGTCCCGCCGCCAGGAAGAACCCCACGCCGGCAAACGCCCCGAAGCCGGAGAGGAGCTGCGCCGCCGTCTCCTGCACCCGCATCGGCCCGGTCAGGAACGACAGCACCGAAAACATCGCGGTGTACCAGATCACCGTCAGCCCCGCCGCGATCCCGAACAGCGCGACGACCATCCTCCCGAAATTGCCCGGATAGGTGAAGCTCGCCTTCAGCGGGTTCGCCTCCTGCTCGCCCGCCGCGCGCATTGCCTGGAACACCGGGCTTTCCGACAGCTTGAGCCGCATCCACAGCGAGATGGCGAGCAGCGCGATCGAGAACAGGAACGGGAACCGCCAGCCCCAGCCGCCCCACTCCTCCGCCGACAGCACGCCCTTGGTCGCGAGCACGACGCCGAGGCTCAGGATGAACCCGCCTGCGACGCCCGCCTGGATGAAGCTGGTGTAATAGCCGCTCCGGCCGGGCGGCGAATGCTCCGCGACATAGATGGCCGCCCCGCCATACTCGCCGCCCAGCGCCAGCCCCTGCGCAATGCGGAGCAGCAGCACCAGCGCAGGCGCGGCATAGCCGATCGTGCTGGCCGGCGGCACCAACCCGACCCCCGCGGTCGCGACGCCCATCAGCGCGATGGTGACCAGAAACGTGTACTTGCGCCCCAGCCGGTCGCCCAGATAGCCGAACAGCACCGCGCCGAGCGGGCGGACCCCGAACCCCACCGCAAACCCTGCCCAGGCGAGCAGCGTCTGCACGATCTCATTGTCCGCGGGAAAGAAGGTCCGCCCGATGATCCCGGACGCGGCAAGCGTGCCGTAGATGAAGAAGTCGTACCATTCGAACACCGTGCCCAGCGACGACGCGCCGATCACCAGCCGGATGTCCGCCGCCGACGGCTGTTTCTGGTGCTGCATGGCCCCTCCCCAACGGGGCCGGTCTAGCGGGAAAAGCAATTCAAAGGGAAGCGCGTGAGGATTAAACCTTCGTCGCGTAGATCATCCGCCCTTGGCCGAGCCGCTGGAACACCTCGGCCAGCTCGCTCTCGCCGACAGCGAAGCACCCCTGGCTGCGCCCCAGCACGCCACGCTCGCGCAGCACGTCCTCATTGGCATACCACGCGGCGTGCACCACGATCGCCCGCGCCAGCGCGTTCGAGTTGGTCTCGTCGAGCCCGATCAGCCGTTGCGAATGGCCGTGCTTGCCGCTGTAATAATCGTCCGCCAGGAACGCGCCTTCGCACGACGCATTCGAGTTCGGCTCGTTGGAGAAGCGCTTCAGCCAGCCGGTGTGCGCCGGGTCGGAGCCGCTGCCGTGCGCGACCAGCAGGCTGGTGCTTTTGCCGCTCGCCAGATCGACGAAATGGAAGCGCGGTTGCGAGGAGGGCGCGGCGAAGTCGACGATCGCCATGCGGTCGCGCTTCACGCGATCGCCGTGGCGCTCCAGCGAAGCGAGCGCGCGCTGGAGCAATTCCGGCCGCACCACCTTGGGGCTGGTCACCGGCGCCGCCGCAACCGGCGCAGCCACCGGTGTCGCTTCCGCGGAAGGCTGCAAGACCGGCTCAAGATCGGCGATGAAAAGCCGCGGCGTCGCCGACAGCGCGCCCGGCACTGCCAGCAGACCGCTCAGCAGCAGACCGTTCTTCACCACCGCACGCCGGTCACGCGCCACCGCCAGATCGTTCATCGCCGTCCTGTATTTGCCCCGTCCGCATCCTCCCTATAGCATCGATTGCACGAAGATTCTCTTGCGATCCGTGGAGGTTGCACGCCTCTCCTGCGAGCCGCCGCGGAATCGAAACGGTTCGTCGCGTCGACGGCTGGAACCGTCTGCCGGTGCCTGGGCGTTGATTCGCGCGCAATATGGGTTAACGTTCGGGAGATTCGATGATGAACGGGATCGCCCTCGCGCTGGCGCTCGCCGCCGCAACCGCCGCCGCTCCGGCCTGGGCGGGAGAGGCCGGAGTCACCGCCGAGCTTGCCGCCGCGGTCGCCCCTGGCCGCTATGTCTGGTCCGACACGCCGAGCGTACGTCCGGTCAGCATCGTCGTCTCCACCGGCGATCAGCGCCTTTATGTCTTCCGTGGCCAGACGCTGATTGCGGTCTCCAGCGTCTCGACCGGCAAGGACGCCAAGCCGACCCCACCCGGCACCTACCCGATCCTCCAGAAGCAGGCCGAGCACCGCTCGACCCTCTACGCCAACGCCTCGATGCCTTGGATGCAGCGACTCACCTGGGACGGCATCGCGCTCCACGCAGGCAGAAATCCCGGCTTTCCCGCGAGCCACGGCTGCATCCGCCTGCCCACCGACTTCGCACGCAAGCTGTTCGCGATCACCGCGGTCGGCTCGACCGTGACGGTGATGGACGAACCGTTCGTGCCTGGGGACGAGTGGGCCGAACCGCAGATCGCAGCGATAGATCCACGATGATTCTTGTCCTCCCCGAGCTTGTCTCGGGGAGGATCAAGCATCCACCCCACGCGTTCCCCGCGCATGATTCCCCTCCGCCATCTCGACGTCACCCTGCGCCCGGACCCTCGGCGCACGGTGATCCGCCCCTTCCTGCCCAGCGATCCGGACGCCTTCGTGATCCAGGGCCATCCCCGCGCCGAGCGGATCATCGCCCGCGTCCTCGCCATCGACTCGGACGAACTCCACACCGAGCTCGACCGCGTCCAGCAGTCGCTCGATCAGCGCCATCGTGACGTCGCCGCGATGCTCGAACGCCGCTACGACAGCGTGGCGTCGATGGTCCCCGCCGGCGCCGATCCCTCGCCCGAGCAGCGCACGCTCATCGGCGCCTATCTCTCCGCCGAATACAGCTTCGAAGCCGCGGCGCTGATCAATCCCAGCGGCGTCCCCCCCCCCGCCCCGTCCGGGCTCCGTGGTGGTGCCGTCCGCATCCTCGTGTCGCTGCGCGGCATCGGCGAGGGCCCCCTGTCGTCCGTCACCTTCCGCACCGGCACCTGGAACGCCGACAACAGCCTCACGATGGACGAGCCGAGCGAGACCGCCGTCCCGCCGCAGTTCGCCCAGCCGCAGGGCTGGCGCGACGGCGACGTCATTGAGCTGGACTGCACCGGCAGCCGCGAGCCGTCCGAAACCGTGCTCTTCCCGGTGGTCGAGAGCCAGGCACGCGGCATCGAGGATCTTCGCCTCACCCCGCTCGCGCGCGACGGCGACTCCGACACATACGTCGGCACCTACACCGCCGTCGGCGCGAGCGGCATCCGCGAGGAGCTGCTCCACACCCACAAGTTCAAGACCTTCCGTATGCACCCGATCACCGGCGCGCTCGCCGACGCGAAGGGTCTGGCGCTGTTTCCCCGCCGGGTCGGCGGACGCTACCTCGGCATCGCGCGCCAGGACAATGAGAACCTCTGGCTTGCCCATTCCGAGGACCTGCTGAGCTGGGAAGCCGGCGGCAAGCTGCTCGCGCCCAAATACCCCTGGGAGATCATCCAGATGGGCAATTGCGGCTCGCCGCTGGAGATCGCCGAGGGCTGGCTGCTGCTCACCCATGGCGTCGGCGTGGTCCGCAATTATTGCATCGGCGCCGCGCTGCTCGACCGCGACGACCCCTCGAAAGTCCTCGGCCGCCTCCCCCACCCGCTGATGGAGCCGGGGCCAGAGGACCGCGACGGCTACGTCCCCAACGTCGTCTACAGCTGCGGCGGCATCGTCCGCGGCCGCACCCTGCTGCTGCCCTACGGCATCGCAGACAATTACGCGGGCTTCTGCACCGTCGACATCGACGCGATCCTGGCGGCGATGGAGGCGCCGTGAACCTCGATGCGCAAAAGAGCGTGACCCGGCTCGAACTGGAGGCCGCTTGGCTCCACCTCACCCGCGTCGCCCTCCCGGCGCTGGCGCGTGAGCGCGGCTGGCCGGTCACCGCCGACCATTGCTTCCAGCGCATCCTGCTCGACAACGCGTGCGGAGGGCGATGGTACAACACGATCCCGCAGCGTCCGGCCTACCGGCACGCACCAGCGGATGTGCTGGAGCGCGCAGTGGCGCTGGCTCACGCTGCGGTCGCCGATGGAGCCGACCTGGCGAAGCTCAACCGCGCTTCGATCGGATGGAGACGGCGCTTGCGAAAATGAGCATCAACGACAACGATAACTCGCCCCCTTCCACCGTCACGGCTTAGGCGAAGAACGTGCGCAGGATTGCGGCGCAGAGCTTCCGCTCGACGGGTGAGGCGTCGGTGATCGCGGCCCGGGGCGCACCACGGTCGTTTTCGTCGATCGCCACTCGACCGCGCGCGATGGCGGGACAACCTTGATCACTGGCGAGCACGTCACCGTAATCCCGCGCCCATCGCCATCGACCGATGATCCGCCTTTGTCGCGCGCTGCCCACTTGCCCTTGAGATATTCCTTCAACAGGTCGCCGCCATAGCTTGCCAACCCCTCGATCCATCCATCCTTGCCGATGACGCGCTCCACGACATCCGTTGCGATCGACTGTTTGACGAGCCCCATCTTTACCAGCGGCGCGAGAACCTTGTCCAGCGCGCCGGGATCGGCTCGCGCTGCGTCGTCCAAGCCCTGCTTCTTCAAGTAATCCGCGATCCTCGCTAGCGCCAATTCGCGCTGCACCTCGGCGGGAACTCCGGCAGATGAGTTGCCCACGTCGTCGGGTGGAGAGCCGGTCGGCCGGGGAGCTGGCGTGTTCCCTGCGCCGGTCGGCGCTGGATCGGGCAGCTTTTGCCAGGCAATCGCGAAGGTGGCCGCAATCGCCAGCGCCACTAGGGCCTGCCACACACCTGTCGAAGACCAGTGGCCCGACAGGCGAGGCCACCATCCGGGCCGCGTCGGCGTGTCGATCGGCGGCGGCGGCGCGCTTGGAGCAGACGGAGGGGTCGCCGACTCGCCGTCGCTCGGATCCGGTGTCACTGATCCGGGCGTGATCCCGTTATCGCCTGTCATGGCGCCCCCGCTTTATCGGTACGCCACGGAACACGAAGCACGCTCGCGCCAACGTCTTCATCTCACCGAACGAACGTGGAGTCGATCGGAAATCGGTCTGGGCGGGGCGGCGGCTGATCCTTCAGCGACGAAGATGACGTCTGTTGGAGGATCCCACCGCCTGATCTTTGACGCCGTGTCGCATTTCAACAATCCCTGCTTTCCACATCGGCTTACCCTGTTCTGGTGCGCTTTCAGGATGACGCCACATGCGGACGATCCATTTGGCCGTAGCCGGCCTCTGCTACCTGATCTTCTTCGCGACCTTCCTGTACCTGATCGCCTTCACCGGCGACCTGCCCTTCGTCGCCCGCACCGTGGACCGCGGCCCGCCCGCTTCCGCAGGCGTCGCGCTTGTCATCGATGCCGCGCCATGACGCTGTGCTGGATGCCGAAGAGCGACATCAGCACGAGATCGGCGATGACCGCTTCGGCAATCGGCGAGGTCGGGCCGATATCGATCGTCTTCGGCACCGGTAGACCGGTAACGAACGCAACGGCGTAG
>CAXTNG010000051.1:13293-14507 GCA_964245475.1 uncultured Sphingomonas sp.
CCCTCTTCGGCATCCAGCACAGCGTCATGGCGCGGCCCGCGTTCAAGCGCCGCGGGACCGCGATCGTGCCGCCGCCGATCGAGCGCAGCGTCTACGTCCTCGCCGCCAGCCTCATGCTGATCCTGCTCTTCGCGCTCTGGCGCCCGATCCCCGCGCCGGTCTGGACGCTTACCGGCCCGCTCGCCGCAATCCTCTGGCTGCTCTTCGCCGCGGGCTGGGGCATCGTCCTGCTCAGCACGTTCCTGATCAACCATTTCGAGCTGTTCGGGCTGCAACAGGCGTGGCTGCACCTCCGCGGCCGCGCCACCGCCTCGCCGGTCTTCCGCACGCCCTTCCTCTACCGCGCGGTGCGCCACCCGCTCTATTCGGGCTTCTTCCTCGCCTTCTGGGGCACGCCCCGGATGACCACCGGCCACCTTTGCCTCGCGATAGGCATGTCGGCCTACATGCTCCTCGCGATCCGCTACGAGGAGAACGACCTCACCGACCTGTTCGGCGAGGATTACCGCGCCTATCGCGCCCGCGTCGGCATGCTCGTGCCCGGCCTCGGCCGCCGCATGGGATGAGCGCCGGGACTTGGCGCCGCCCGCGACACGCGCCATGAGGGCGAGGTGCAGTCCGCGTATCCTGTCAGCCGAACCGACGCGATCGTGCCGGCGGCCCCCGGCCTGGCGCTCGCGCGGCTGCGGATCGGCCTCACCTACATCTGGCGCCACGGCCACGCCCCCCGCCTGACCGATCCCGAGCTCTTCACCGAGCTCGTCCAGCATCGCAAGCTCCACGATCGCGATCCCCGCCTGCCGCGGCTCGCCGACAAGCTGCTGGCCAAGGCCCTGGTCGCGCGGACGCTCGGCCCCGAATGGGTCACCCCAACATTGTGGCACGGCACCGCCCTGCCCGAGTGCGTCGCCTGGCCCGCGCCCTTCGTCGTCAAGAGCCGCCACGGCAGCAATCAGTCGGTGTTCGTCCGCTCGAACGCCTGCGACTGGCCGGCGGCGCGCCAAAGGGCGAACCGCTGGATGGCCAAGCGCTACGGCTATTGGCTCGACGAATGGCTCTACGGCGAGATCGAGCGCGGCCTGCTGGTCGAGCCGTTCATCGGCGAGGGCATGGCACTCCCCGTCGATTACAAGCTCTACGTCTTCGGTGGCCGCGTCGCCTTCGTCCAGGTCCACCTCGCGCGCGAGACCGCGCACCGCTGGATCGTCCTCGAC
>CAXTNG010000052.1:0-14452 GCA_964245475.1 uncultured Sphingomonas sp.
GGCGTTCATGCCGTGTCCAACGACCTCGTGATAGCGTCGGTCGTCGGGCAGATGGCTGACCCAGCTCGACATCAGGTCGAGCACCCGTCCATCTTTCGGCAGCAGCTCGCGGTAGAAGCCGGTCAATGCCGCGACGGCGACCTCGTCGATGTGAGTGACCAGCCGCGGCGGCGCGTAGAAGGCCAGGTCATCGCCTGGGTCGGCCTTGTCGAATGAATCGGCTGGCAGCGTCGCGTCGTCAACCATCAACGTGTTCCATGGCGGCGTGCCAGTCGGCATAAGGCGTATTGCGGGCGAGGTGCCGGGTCAGGTCCGGTGCGCCGTCGTCCCACCAGACCGGCCCGCGTTCCCCCAACGCCGTCTTGGCTCTGTCCACCGCCAAGCGGGCCGCAGACAGTGCCGTCGCGTCGGGTCTGACCGCAGTGCGCGCCCGCCGGCACGGCGGGCGTCCATCAGCTCGTCAACCACCACCTGGCGTCGGTCTTCGGGAAGGCGCGGGTCGGCGCGGCGCCACAGCCCCGCGCCGTACGCGACGCTGAGCGCCGTCCGGTATTTGATCCCCGGCGCCGCCTCCAGCAGCCGCGCCACCTCCTCGACGCTCAGTACGTCGGGCAGCTTTCTGGGGCGAGGCGCCAGCACCAGCCGCCGCGAGAGATCTGGTCGCTCGAGCGTCACCCCGAACAGGAAGCGCAGCGCCGACACCGCGCCGCCGATGACGGCCTCACCCGCGCCGTGCTCGCGCTGGTGGACCTGGAAGCGCCGCACGTCCTCGGCGGTCGCGGTGTCGGGCGAACGGCCCAGGAAGGCCGCGAACGCGCGGATGTGGCGGACATAGTCGTGCTGGGTCCGCGCCCGCATCGAGCGCAGCGCCATGTCGTCGAGCATCCGCTGGCGCAGCGGGGTGACGGGTCGGCCGGTGGGAAGAGATGCCATGGGGGAGTTTCTCTCGTTGAAGGATCTCCATCGTCTGCTGCCGCCTCAGCCGCGCCAAACCTCAGGGCAAGGGCGCTACATCACCACCGACACCACTGCCGCGCAGCGGCTTCGTGCATTGGGTCAGTGCCGACGGCGAGTGCCGACGTTAGCTATCCGACTACTGCGCAGGAAGATTGTACCGTAGCAAATAGTGGTGGCTGCCGTCTGCGTCGATGCGAATGGCGAGCGACCCCGTGATGCTTGCAAGTTCGCCGGTACCGGAGTTCGGCGCGATAGCCACGTCGAGGTGGTTGACCTTGTCGGCTCCCTGCCAGCCCCGGTGCATCAAGATGAAGCCGCCCCTCCTGCCGTTCAGCGTGCCCTGAAACGTCTCCAGCGACGTAGACCATGACCTTGCTATCGCCCACGAACGGCCCCGTGCCGCTGCCGACCAGCGCCCCCGAGTAGGTCTTCGCCATGGCCATCTGTGACGCAGGATCGCCGCTCATCCTGACCTCGAACGTGCCGGTGGCCGTTCGCTCCGCCGCGCGGGCAAGGGCAGGTGCGGCGATCAAAAGCAGTGCTGCGAGCGAGCGCATCATGGTGGAATGCTAAGCCGCGTTCTGCCGGTGCACAAGCGATCAACCCGTCAAAGACGCTTCAGCGGGATGAACGCATGGCCGGAGCTGGACCGCTTCTGCTTAGACGTGAACGTCCGGGCTTGAGTCGTCGCGTCTTAGAACCCCGGCAGCTCGGAGAGTGGCACGGCGGGGATTAAGGGTTCGTCTGCGCCAGCTGGGGCTCTACGATCGGCATGCCTGCCGATGGGAACACGGCATCCAATCCCGTTGACGCTCGTTCGGGCAGCAGGAGAACACGCATGAATGTAGTCAAGTTGGCGCCCGGTGTGATGGCAGACGAGGATACCGACTGCATCAAGATCAACGAGGCGAGGGACGGCTCGTTCACTCTCGTAGCCTCGGCGCTCATGATGTGCGGGGACGGCGGCGATCCTGAGTCCGTCGCCATGGTCGCGAGCGAGCCATACCCCTCCTACGAGGCGGCTGAGGCAGCCGGTTTGGCTTGGGCGCAAGAACATTGCGTCGAGACCATCTATGTCGAGACAGGCGGCGACGCAGAGCCGACTATGCCAAAGCACTGAAAGCACTGCCGGCGTGCTACCGGGGAGCACGCCGTTACGCGTTACGCTGGCGACCCCTCTCCATTTTATATGCGCGAGTGGTGATTTGTAGATGTTGCGTAGTAAGTCGAGGGAGCCTCTCTCGCGTAGCATGCGTAACGGGAATTCACGCCAGCTTTGACAATCCGAAGGCCGTCAGGAACCCGAACACCGCCATGAGCCCTGCAAAATCATGTGTTCCTTCAAACGCCTCGGGCGCCATGGTGTCGATGATCATCGCCAGGATGGCGCCCGCCGCCACACCCTGCACACCGGCAAGCACCTGCGGTGAGGCACCGTCGAACAACGTGTAGCCTGCAAACGAGGACAATCCCGCAACAGCTGCGATCCCCGTCCACAATGCGAAGGTGAACGTCGCAGTCTTGCCTTCCGTCCGAGCGCCTGCCGCGCTCGACAATCCTTCGGGCAGGTTCGAAAGGAAGACTGCCGCCACCGCTACCCAGCCGATCGCTCCGCCTGCCAAAAGGCTGGTGCCGATCACGATCGACTCCGGCACTCCGTCGATGAGCGCGCCGAGCGCGAGTGACGCGCTGTTGCCCTTGGGAGCCACCGCCGCGTGCTCCTCACGCTTAGGCGTGTCCGATCGCTTGCGATGCCGCGCACCTCTCGCCGCCAACATCATGTTGAGCGCCGTGTACACTGCCGCCCCGGTGATGAATCCAGCGCCGACGGCAGGGAAGCCCCCTTGCTTCCAAGCCTCGTCCATCAGCTCGAATGACAAGGCGGAGATCAACACGCCCGACCCGAACGCCATGATCGCCGCCACGGCCCTGCGCGGCAACGCCACGAACCAGCCCACGGCCGCGCCGATCAACAATGCGGAGCCGCTGAGCAAGCCCCACAAGCCGGCCTGAACGGACAAGGGGATCATGACGCCTCCGGTTCTTTGCGCAGTCTAGTCCGAGTCCGTATCCGCCTTGCATAACGGAACCGTCGCTTATGCCGCTTAGCTACTCGGCGGCGTGCGATGCGAGGCCGTTCGCACCCGGATGCACCCTAGCGACGCTGCCCAAGGATGGCGTCCAGCGGGTTCGCCCCACCGAGCATGCCACCCAAGCCTCCAGCTTGACCGCCACCGAGGACCGAGCCGAGCACTCCGCCGAGTCCGCCTCCGCCGCCCATCCCGCCTCCAGCGCCACCGCTCTGGGCAACATGCTTGGCGAGCATCGCCGCGACGATCGGCAACATGGCCTTGATCACCGTGCTGGAAACGCCCGTCTGCCCCGCGGCATGGTCGGCAACCTGGCGGCTCACGTCCTTGCCGCCGAAGATTTGACCCAGGATGCTGTTGCCCGCGGCGGTGTCCGGCTCGCCCATGCTGTCGCCGGCATTCGCCACGGCGTCGAGGCCGCCGTCCTCAGCCCGCTTCTGCATGCCGCCCGCAACGGCCGGCATCAACGATCCCAGCGCGGCGTTCGTCTGCTCCGGGCTGAGTCCGAAGCGCGTCGCCAGGCTGCCCACGTCCACGCCGCTCGATCCGAGTATTTGATCCAGTCCTTGCATCCGTCTTGCTCCGTGTATGATCCGCGGCGGCTCAACGAGGGGGGCGGAGCAAAGGTCCGGCGGCGGAGCGGGCAGGGACGGCAGGTGCTGGGGCTGCGGATCAGCGCAAGACTAGTTGCCCGGAAGACATGTCCTGCGCTGCCAGAGCTGCGATGCCGGCGCTGCCAAGCGTGTGGCGCTGACCGGGCGTGGAGCCGTCTATCACCAGATAGCTCTCGGTCTTGGCGCCCCCGTCCAAGAGCGCCCACTGGGCGAGGCAGTCTTCTACCGTGGCGCGCCGCGGCGAGTAGATGCCGGCGACCAGCTGGGCAGCGCGATTGGGTTCCACCACGATCATGGTGCCGACCATACCGCTAAATGCCGAAGGTTCCGCTAACCGCCGGAAAGCCGCCCTCCCGGAACCGAGTCGTACGCTGCCGCCCGCCACCCCGTTACGCGTGTTACGCTGGCGACCCCTCCCCAATTTATACGCGCGAGTGGTGGTTTGTAGATGTTGTATAGCAAGTCGAAACGGTTGTTCTCGCGTAACATGCGTAACGCGCCGCCCGATGTGTGTTCCTCCCCCTGCCCCGATGTGGCGTGAAGAAGGAACGAACCCGAAACCCGAAGCTAAGTAGATCGTTCTCCCCATGCACCAACGTCGGTGCGTTCTCGGGAGCCACCATCATGGCGAAGAACGAGCACACGAGCCCCAAGGCGGGCAGGGCGGCCTCCAACGTCCTGCACCACGTGCGGGACTTCCAATCCCTCAATCCCTTGCCGGCACGTGCCGGTGCTGCGTGTTGGACAGCTCGGCGCTGAACAACTGCCCCTCCCGCCGGTAGGTGCCCAGGTACGCCATGCCGCTGTCGCCGCCGCGCAGCCGGCCGTCCTGCAGGTAGGCCACGCCGTACTCGGCGCCGGAGCGCGTCTTAAAGCTGAGCTTGTACAGTCCATTGGGCAGCTGGTCGGCCATTCTCGTCCCCATGCGCTTGCGGCGGCGGGAAGCGGGCGGGCGGCTCCGGGCCGCTGGGTTGGTGCTGGGGGTCTAGGTAGCGGGTGAGGGTGGCGTGGACCAGGGAGAGGGCCGTGCTTGCTGCTTGCCGGCCATATATCAGGAGGGCGCACGGGAAGCCTAGCATGTATGGCCTACGCATTCTGCGGCCGAAGTGCATCCGCCAGCTAAGAAGCATCGTAACTTGTCCGTGGTCTTCCAGACAAACTGCTCGACCCGCGCAATCTCTAGGTTGCCGCGGGCCCTTAGCCGGACCAGATTGCTAGATTTTGCGCGGGTAATAAATTGCTCTATATTCACGATATTTTTTCGGAAATGATCGATTTCTAGTTCCCTCGATCGTGCACCACGGTACACTGTATCGACGACTCGGTCTCTGGCCAGAAAACCGGCCGTCAGTCTCTCGACTGGAGGTTAATCAATGTCATATCGCTGTTGTGCGGCCCTGGCTGCCGCCGTGTCTATGGTCTTCTCGCCGTCCGTATATGCCGCTGAAGCCGTCAGCGACTGTTGGCACGCTGACGAAGCGAAGGCGTTTCGCATCCAAGCTTTGCAGACGATGCTCATGGTCGACGCAATCAAGTGCCAAGACACGATCCCGGAAACGCTAGCCAGCTACAATGCCTTCATGACGGCGCGTCATGACATGTTGGTCTCGAACAAATACACCGTTCAAGCGCACTTCGTGCGTACGCTCGGGCCTGTGGACGGGTCGAAGGCGTCGACCGATAGCGACACGCTGGTGGCCAACCGCTTGTCTGCAGGGCCGATCGACGTTGCCCGTTGCCAAACAAGTGGCATGTACGCGCGCGCCGCGGCACAAGCCACGCCCGATGATCTCCTGACGATGGCGACCATCCTCGCCAAGGACGCGGATGTGCTGGAGTGTCCCGCTCCGGTGCTTGCGGATGCAAGACCTACGGCAATGATCATCCCCATTTGGAAGAAGCCCGCGCCGACTGCTAGCGGCGTGGCAGCAGCACCAGCGGTATCGGTAGCGGCTCCCGCGCCTGCGGTAGCGAACGCCATCCCGGTCGCAGCTACCGTTCGACCTGCTGTTGCGGTCAAGCCGAACGCCGTAGCGTTGGCCGATTCCGCGTCGGTTGCTGCGGATCGGGCCGAAACTTTGAAGGCACTTCAGGCGGCGGTCGTTGCTCTGACGCAAGTCGCATCGTCGCTGGCGCCACAAGCGGCCGTACCAGCCGAGCACGAGAACTGATCAGCTTCTGATCTGACTGAAGATCCCTTTGATCAGAAAATGGCTTCACTGCTTTCACTCGGGGGCAAAACACCAACAAGCGCGATACTATCGGCTGTGAACGACACCGGTCGTTGATCATTATCCGAAATCGGTTGTGGAGCGCGAGAGCGATGATGCATTACCTGAAGATTGGCGCGAGAGCCACAATCGCCGTCGGTATTTTCTTGACCTCCGCTGCTCAGGCTCAGGAGTTCCAGGATGTGCAAAGATTATCGAACACGGTCCTGTTTGCAGCGGAGGATGTGGCCGCCCAAAAGCGTGAAGCTGAGGCGCGCCGGATCGAAGCTCTCGATCAGCGAAGCCAAGAACAGGACTTGCTGCTTAAGAAGCAGAATGCCTCCTTGCAGCGGCTGGGAGGTGAGCTTCAGGCGGTTAGGGACGAGCGGCAGTTGATCGAACTGGCTGCCGGCTTCGACGCGTCGCTTGCGGCGGGGCAGTGGTCATCGGCTCGCTCGTTTTTGGCAGAGGCTATCTCGGCTGATCTGGGCGGCAGCGGAGACGCATTGGCGTCGGTGACGCCTTCCGACAGCTTCATCTCCGGTCTGGCAAATTCGTCGGTAAGAATTACCGTGCTGCCCCGCTTTAACCAGCAAGTTCGCATTGACGCTGACAGAGGTATTCTGACGGCAAACGGTCTACCCTGGCGTTCTACAGCACGGTCGGCAAGCCCTTTGAGTGAGCGCGTCGGCAAATACGAATACCGGTTCACGCGCACTTCCACAGGTTGGAAGATCGATGGTCTGGCCTTCACGGGCGACGAAACCCATGCACGCCAAGCTCGATAGCTTGTTGCGCGGCGTGGAGGACGCCGACGAGCGCTGGCGGGGAACGAGAGATGAGGCGACGGGCCCGCCTCGGGTCGCGGCATCAAATAATATAGGGCTGCTCGGCCCGCACGATCTCGACGGCTTTCTCGATCGCGGTAAGGTCGTCGTGACTGCCCACCGGATTGATGCGCCAATTGCATCGCACGTTCCCGATGATGGGCAGCTTGTCCACGCCGCCGATCCGGGCGCGCCAATGGTCAGGATCGTCTCCGACGACGCCAGCTAGCATCTGGCATAGAAGCGCTCCCAGCTCCGCAGAGCTCAGTAAACCGCTTCGACTTCCCATCGCCGTGATATCGCGCGTGCGCTCGCCGATGTCGACTCGGCAGGGTTACGGTTGATGTTCATTATGCCGGGCCGCGGCGTAGCTGCACCAGGCGATCCCAATCACTTCTAGCGCCTTGTCGATCGACACTCTCCGATATCAGCGATGGGTTCACCCTGTCGATCAACGACACGCCAGGGCGCACGAAAGGCCTTCGGGAGATTAGCGGCCGAGTCGGTGTCCGTCGGTTTCGAGTTGGTCGAGCAGCGCGGTGGTCAATTCATGTCAACTTAGCTTTGTGGCCAGTGCCGCAGACGCTGGTACGCCGGTACATCCTTCTCCAGCGGCAACGGCTCTGCCATCCGCTCAGCTAACCACTGAAACCATTCAAAGAGGTTGGTCCAACCGGACAATCGTGTCTCTTCGACGTAGCGGCGGAGCTTGCCCCAACAGACCACCGTCGCGCCGCGATAATTGTCCTCGTAGATGCCGATCGGAACGTGGCCGCGCGCGACCAGAGGGCCAAGGCTCTCGAACATCGACGCTAGCTCGGCCTATCATCGGTGTCCGTCAAACCGGGGGATGATCAGTGATGAGGATTGAGCGCCGTACGTAACGGGCGCTGATCAGCTCGAAGAGCACGCTGGTCTCGTCGCAAACGTTCGTGCCGCCGGCCATCCCTCGGCGTCGGCGGACTTGCCGATGGCGGGCCAGAGCCTGGCGATGGTCGGCAACCCTAGGGCGGTGAGGAGCAGCGGCAGGCGCGCGATGTCGGTGGTAAGATCAGCTCGGTAAAAATGTAAGATTTACCAGTAGTTACCTCGCCAATTTTGCTGTAGAAATCGGGTAACGAGTCGAAGGCGACTCGAGAGCAAATTGGGTCTTGGATGAGGATGGCGTGTTCGGCATGAGTGAAGTGGCTCGTGCCCTAGAAGTCTCAGCCGCACGGGTCGGGGCTGACGATCGGCTGCTATCGGCGTTGCAAGCTCTTGAGAGACTGGCGGGAGCTAAAGACGCGATACTCATAGCTTACGGCCGTACCGGATGCAGGTTGGAAGCATCTGCTCGTGGAGCATCGGGCGACATTGGCGTCCAGTCGTCATCTTTGCTGGCAGCCGTCGAAGCGGCAGCTGGCGCTTCCCCGCAGAACCTGAAGCCGCTTTGGGTGCACGACGACGTAAACGGCACGCGCTGTCATGTCCTGGTCAAGGTGGCGGAAGAGCAAGCGCGAACGCTGTTTCTGGCACTGCGGTTCGACGATCCTTCGCCTGTTTGTCGTGCCCGAGCCATGAGGCTCCTCCCCGACCTTATCGCTCTGCTGTCGGCGCAGGTGGATCTTGAAGCGCGCGTTCGAGAGGTAGAGGCGCAGAAGGCTGCGGTGGCGGAAGCGTTGGATCACGGGGAATGCGGCGTGATCGCGGTTCGCGCGGATCGTTCGCTCGTCTTTGCCAACCAAGCTGCATCCGAGCATCTTGCCGCGCAGGCAGGCCTTCGTCTTTGGCGCGGTGTCGTGCGATCGGCAGATCGTCAATACACCAGCCGTTTCGAGGCTGCGATAGACGATGTTCTGGAGTCTGTTAGCAGTGAGCAACGCAAACCCGCCCGCGCCCGCGTCATGCTGCTCAGCTGCAAAGGCGATATGCAATCTGTCATCGTCGCCATAGCTCCAACCCGGTTCAATCCGGAAGCCGATGAGAACGGCTCCGAGGCCGCGGCGATCATCTATGTTTTCCAGCCGACGGACGGAGTCGCACGGGGGCTGGACGCCCTGTGCCATCTCCACGGGCTTTCCCGTGTGGAAAGCCGGCTCATTGGCAATCTGATCCGCGGCATGACGATCACGGAAGCTGCCGGGGAAATGCGCATCAAAATCGACACCGCGCGCGCGTATCTGAAGCAGGTTTTTGCCAAGACGGGGACACATCGACAGACTGAGTTGGTTTCGCTGATGATCCGCTACCTACGCGCGGTACGTGGTGAGTTCGATTTTCAACCGGCGTGATCCCTGCCAGACGTGACGCCGCGCTTCGCGCCGGGTGAGAAGGATGGGAGAAGACTTGAATACGCGAATGATTGCCAGTGCTGGCGGCTCTCGACACATAAAGTCAATTCATCCCAGCGCGTCCTCCCGGTACGGTACACTAAGCGAGCAGTGCGTGCCGTCGTGGTGCTCTATCGACACACGGGCGCCGATCACGTCGGCCAGCGCAGTTGTCAGTTCGCTACCGCGACTGAAGGCATGCGAGAAGCGGCTGGGATCGCCGTCATCTTCGACAACGATTTCGATAGCACCAGCTTCACGCGCAAGGCTTATGGAGACCCACCCGGCCTTACGTTTAAACGCGTGCTTCAGTGCGTTCGTAATCCATTCATTGACGATAAGGGCGATGATGATCCCCGTTTCGACAGGAACCTCGATCTGCTCTGCACGGAAGTTGAGCTTGATGTCGTCCGGTGCGGCCCCGATCTGAAGAAGCTTGACGAGGCGATCGATATGGTCGGCAAGGTTCAAACGCTGCTGCGTCGTTTCCGCCATGGACAAATCTTGGTACACAGCAGCAATCGTTTCAAGACGCAAGGCCGCCCTGTCGAGCTCGTCGGTGAGCCCGGGATTGGCAGCTGTGAGCGATTGATGAGCGAGCAGGGACACCGCAATCTGAAAATTGTTCTTGGTCCGATGATCCATTTCAGACATCAGCAACGACAACGTATGGACCTTGTGCTCACATCGTGAGCGCAGCAGGACCGACGCCGTCCGGTAGGAGGATGTTGCCCAAATGGTGCCAGCGAGGGCAGCCGTCGAGAGCGTCACATTGGCAAGATCCGTCGTGATACCGCCGTGCGTCGAGACCCAGTTCGGGAACACGTAACGGATCGTGAGCAGTTGCAGACCGACAGCTGCGATCGTCGCCGCTCGCCCGCCGCTCGCCAACGTGGCGATCATAACCGCCGGGAACGTCAGAATGAAGGGGGCGACGCCTCCTACGACCTGCTCGATACCGATACGGGCACAGACGGCGCTCGCGATAGCAACGCCGGCAACCAGCGCGTCGATGGCCAACGCCTGGAGAGCGGTCTGCGAAGCAGATACGCGCGGCGGTGTCCGCCACCAAGCAAGTTCGGTCACCGGCAGTCCAATACCTCGATTACGTGCTTCAACGCGCTAATGGGCAATCACGCTCCGGCAGTATTAAAAAATGTCTAAAGTTTCACCAAGCGGCGCGCGGCGGTCCGCAACGACAATGGGGACGGTTCCTCGCCAAGCCGGAGGTGCCGCACAGACGACACGCCGAACCGGAATGGCAAAGTACGTACTCCATCAATGATAGCGTGTCGGATCGGGTTCGCCGGACAGCGTCCGCTGACAGGCTCGTCGAAGCGGCCGCCGGACCGGACCGGACAATCTGTTTCTGCATCGGTTCATTTGGGAGATAATAGAACCAGGGGCAGGCGCAGGACCGATCGAACATCCGGAGCGTCATCGGTGGCGCCGATCTCGACCGACCAGTTGACGCTCGACTGATCGGTTGCGCGGTACGTGACGCCGAACAGGAAACGTCCAATCTGAAGATCACGCGACGTGGTCTCGATCGGGGCGCCGATCACGCCGGTCCTCATGTCCTGTGTTGTTGTGCGCGTTTTCGTACCGAACGCCCAACTTTGAGCGTAGCCAAGGTTCAGGGACGTCCGATCGTTCAGCGCCACGCCGATCCCCGCGCTGAACGACACCGCATCGCCCGGTTTCACATAGCTGATTCGGACCGGCGAGATGACCGTATCCACGTCCCTTCCGAAATTGTGCGTATAGCCGATGGTGCCGAAGAGCACGGCAGGATCGCTCGGCAGGATGGCGGTGATGCTCGGCGATACGCCCCAGAAGCCTGCACCAGTTGCGGCCCGCAACGCCTCGCCGTCGCTGTTTCGTGGAACGCTGAACGGATTGGAACCCGTCGGTGCGACCACTTGAAGGTTGCCTACCAGAAACGGCAGGCCGCCGCGTGCAGCCAGTAGCTGGTACCGCGCGGACAGCTCGACGTCGCCTATGCCGGTTCCCTTGGCGGAGCTATCAATCTCGCGCGCCGGATCATTGTTCGTGCTTCCCTGGACAGGGACCAGTACCGACGTGTCGGCCCGATGCACCACGGGAACGCGCACGCCGAATTCCAGTTTGTCGGACAGGCCATAACGGGCCGACACCGAGCCGGTGATGATGTCCTGGCGGCTCTCATTTATGTTGAACTCACCGACCAACACCGATTCGACGACCTCAATCCCGCGGAAGATGGCGCGGTTGCGGTCGGCGCGGGCGTAATCGACCTGGATATCGGCGGTGAGCTGCCCTTTGCGGGTCACCACGCTGCCCTCGCTGCCGAGCACCGCAACCTCGGGCGGGCGATCCCGGTCCGCCGGCCGCTCGCCAACGCGCTCGAGAGGCTGCTGAATCGTCGATTGCTGAATAGTCGCCGGGTCTCCGGGAGCGCTGGCGGAGCTGACTTGCGCAAGCGCCGAAGGAGGTGGGGTGTTGTTCGGTCCGGTGGAGGCGAGCGCGGAGGGCGCTGCCTGAAATCGCTCCTCGATCGCCCGCAGGCGCGCCTCCTGCGCGTCGAGCTGTCGACGCTGGGCGACAATTTCGATGCGAGCTTCGGCGAGTTCGGCCTGCAACGCCGCAGTACTAGAGCGGGCACGCGCCGCTTCCGCGGCTGCTGCAGGCTCTGCCGTTCCCGCCGCCAGCGCACCGGCGGCCATGAACATTAGCATCATCTGATCATACCCCTCGTCGCGTCGACAGCCAGTGCATCGATCCGCAATTGTGCCATGCCAACTTGATAGGGGGCAAGATTGCGAACGTCGATGGCGACGTTGGTCACACTGTCGAGCGTGCGGTCGTTGGCGGTATTGGCCAGCGCCGTGGCAATCGACTGGCCGACCAGGTTGACGACACTCAGCTGATCCCCAACGAATGTGACCTGCTGCGAGCCGTTTTGCGCCGCAGCCAGCGAAACCACGCCGTCGGCAGTGGAGATCGCCGGACCACCCGGCAACAGCGGCAACGCCGCGAGTCCCAGAGCCTGCGGCTCTTCCGAAACGGCGCCGAGCGTAACCGTGGAACCGCGCGCGACGCTGAAAGTGGGAGTGACGGTCTGGAGGCCCGACTTGCGGTCGAACTCGACCACTACTCCCATCGGCATCGGCGCTCGGTCACTCTCCGCGGTTCCGGTGTAGGCAACCGTCGACTCCTGCCCTGTTCGGCCGAAAACCTGGAGCTGCGTTGAACGATCGACGGTCAACACGGTTCGCAGGATAAGCTGGCCGTTCACAACCGTGTCGCTGGTAACCGATAAAGCGAGCTCCACGCCGTTGGGAAGCACGAACTTGCCGGTGACCTTCGCCAGCTCCGCATCGGTCAAGCGAGGTGCGGACACGGACTCAGCCGGATCTCCGGCGGCCGCGACGGGCAGCACCAACCCGATCAATAGGCCGGTGAGGAACATGGCGGGAGGCGGGCGCATGGCTTTCAAAAGTCCCTGTAGAATGGAGCGGTAAGCGCGAGCGCCTGCTGACTTAGAGGGTCCAGGAACGGCGCGCCCACCGGCGCGCGCGCAAGCGGCCGCCATTGGTGAGCCCCATTGAAGTTGCGCTGGCCCACATCGAGCGCCGAGTTGAGGACGAAATAGATTCCGTTCCATATCGCCTGGAACTCCGTGCGCCTCAGGGTGCGAAGACCGAGCGACGGATCACCAACCAGCACGCGATCCTCGTTAATGCCTTTGACCACGACGAAGTGGCGATAGCCCTTGACCGTGATGAGGGCGATACCGGGCAACCGGCGTTGCGCGATCGCGTCGAGCGTCACCTTGTAGCCGTCGGCGCGGAGTTGGTGATCGGCGAGGTACCGCTTCATGTCGAGCAGCGAGAACCCGACCTGGCGGATACGCTGCTGGTCCCCCTCCTTCCACATGCCGGTAAAGACATCCCCCTCCGTGCGCGGGAGATCGTAATGGTACAGGAGCAGGGTGGCGAGCGCCGCCGAGCCACAGCTGAAGTCATATTGTTGGCGCACCACGGTCGCGAACTTGCGCGCCAGCATCGACGCAACCGGCACATGATAGTCGCTAGTCGATCCCGACGACGTAAGGAACAGCGGATCGGCGGTCCGCGTCTGGGCTACACACCCCGACAACGCAACCGCCGCAAGCATCGACGCACCTCGCACCAACGTCACCGCGGTGCCATGTTGACCGTGACGTTCATGGCGGAGTTAATTGCAACGTTGTTGCCGCTGTTGGCACTGATCACCGCCAGTCCCTGGAGGTTCTGAAAGGCGTTACCGTCGATCTGGACCGAGCCAGTCGTCGATGTGCCGGTCACGCTGTTGTTTGCCACGGTGTTGCGCTGCGTCGCGCTGGCGATCATCACGCCGGTATCTTCGCGCCCGGTAACCTGTCGCAGGTCCGCCTCCTCGATGGCCGATGCGGCACCGAACGCGCCCTCCACCGCATTTACCTGCGCGACGATCGGCTGCGGTGCCGCCGCCAGCGGTGCTTCCTGGGCTAGAGCCGCTGATGCGGTGCAGGCCAGGACGGCTCCCCACGCATATCCGACCGATCTAAATAGCCTTGTCATTGTCGCCCCCAGAACGTTTCGCGAAACGGAAAAAGGGTGGGACCGGATCGCCGGCCCCACCCTTTTGCATCAGCGCGTGATGTTGCCGGTGGTAACGGCGACGCTGACGTTGGCGTTCTGCGATGCTCCGGCGCCCGTGTTCTGGTTGAGGGCCTGCATACCAGCGAAGTTCTGGAATGCATTGTTGCCGGTCGTCAGACTGTTGTCGGTCGCGCTCGACTGCGCCGCTGTGCCGCCGAACTCCACCTTCACGCCTGAGACGTAGTTGGACAGCGAAGCAGTGGCGACCACCGCATTGTTGCCGAACACGCCATTGTTCACGTTGGTGGAATCCCCCGCCGTCTCGGACTGAGTATTGAACGAGTCCGTGTAGGCCACGTTCGTTGAGCGGTTCGACGCGTCCGTGTTGTTGGTCGTCGTGGAGTTCGACGTATTGTTGCTGTTTGCCACCGACGTGCTGGTCGAACGGTTGGAATTGTCGGTGTTGTTCATCGTGTTGGTGGTGTTGTTGCTGTTCGCGACGCTGGTGGACCGGTTCGAGTTGTCCGTGTTCGCGGTGTTGTTGCTATCCGCCACCGTCGTGTTCGTGGAGCGGTTCGAGTTGTCGGTATTGGTCGTGTTCACCGAACGGTTCGAGTTGTCGGCGGTCTGCGTCGTATTCGTCGTGTTCACCGACCGGTTGGAGTTATCGGTCGCGCTGGAGCCGTTGTTGGCTGCCATCGTACCGGCCGTCTGGGTGCTGCGATCCGAATTGTCGGTCGCGGTGCCGCCGTTAGTGGCCCCGACCAGGCCCGCCGTCGTCGCACTGTTGTTGGTGTTGTCGGTCGAGGTGCCGCCATTGTTAGAGGCGACACGGCTGCCG
>CAXTNG010000053.1:0-14364 GCA_964245475.1 uncultured Sphingomonas sp.
GCCCCACTAACACGAGCGGACCCTCCTCTCCCAGCGCTGCGACGCGCTCACCCTCCACCACGTCCTCGCTCGCGAGTGGAAGGGCGATCTCGTCCTCCTCCACGAGCTCGCCGACGGCCCCGCCGACCGCAGCTACGGCCTCGCCGTCGCCCGCCTCGCCGGCATGGCGCCGCAGACCGTCGCCCGGGCCAAAGCGGTGCTGGCGAAGCTCGAAGCCGGCCGCGCGAAGACCGGCGGCCTCGCAGCGGGCCTCGACGACCTCCCCCTCTTCGCCGCCGCCGCGCAGGCCGAAGAAGCGGAGTGCGACGCGATCCGCGCCGAGGTGGAAGCGCTCGACGTCGACGCCCTCACCCCCCGCGAAGCGCTCGACACGCTCTACCGGCTGAAAGCGCTGGCACGGGCGGCCGATGGGCGGTGAGGTCGGCCAAGGAGATGGCCCAAAGTGGTAGTTAGCCGCCGTTGGCTGCGCGAACCTCTCACCTCGCTTTACCCTCTCGTCACCCCGGGCTTGACCCGGGGTCCCGCTTCTTCTTCTCTTCATGGATGGAACGGGCGAACCGCGGCGGATGGCTGTACATCATGGCCGACCGCTACCGCGGCGCCATGTACGTCGGCGTCACGGCCCACTTCGCGGCTCGGGCTCACCAGCATCGTACCGGCAAAGGCTCTGCGCACTGCGCCGAGCATCAACTGATCCGGCTCGTCTGGGCTGAATTCGGTGAGGACATCACCGCTCTCATCACGCACGAGAAGTGCATGAAGCGCTGGCGGCGCGAATGGAAGTTCGCGCTGTTCGAACGCGGCAATCCCAACTGGCGCGACCTCTTCGACAAACTCACTTAGAAGAAGAAGCGGGACCCCGGCTCAAGGCCGGGGTGACGGGGGTAAAAATCGCCGAAAGCGATGCTCGCATCCGTCCGCAACTGGGCCTCCACCCGCCATGCGCGAAGCCTCTGTCCTACAAGCCCGAACCCGGGCAAGGTATGCCCGACTCGGGCTCTGCCCTCGCTCTTTCCACCGTGAACGCCGCCGAACGGCCATGGCATGCGTAAAGCGCCGCTCCGCGGCCCGTCACGACACCCGCAATAGTGTCAACCCGGTGTCAACTTCGGCGCTCTCAGCCCGCCTGCGCACCCGCGTGCAGCGCCTCCAGCTCGCCGCTCGCCCGCGCCTGCCGGCCATAGACCAGCTCGAACAGCGGGCTCGCCATCATCGTCGTGACGATCGCCATCAGCACCAGCATCGCAAACAGCGGCGGCCCGATGATGCCCTTCTGCAGCCCGATGTTGATGATGATCAGCTCCATCAAGCCGCGCGAGTTCATCAGCGCGCCGATGCCGAGCGCGGTGCGGTTGTCCTCGCCCACCAGCCGCGCGGCGAGCCAGCAGGCGCCGAACTTCGCCGCGATCGAGGCGATGAGGATGCCGGCCGCGACCAGCAGCAGCGTCGGGCTGGTCACCGTGTCCATCCGCGTGTTCAGCCCCGAATAGGTGAAGAACATCGGCAGGAGCAGCACGACGGTCAGCGGCTCCAGCTTTCGCTTCAGCTCGGCGGCGAACAGCCCGCGCGGCATGCACGCGCCCAATGCGAAGCCGCCGAAGATCGCGTGGATGCCCACCGCATCCATCAGGAACGCCGACAGGCAGAACAGCGCCACCGTGACGCCGAGCACGGTCATCGACATCTCGCCGGCCCGCTCGACCGCCCGCCCGAGCGGCGCGAGCAGCCTGGCGCCGAACAGCGCGAGGAACGCCGCATAGAGCACACCCCCGCCGATCGCGAGCACCGCCACTCCCGGCCCCGCCCCGAAGGTCGCCAGCACCACCGCCAGCACGCACCACGAGCAGGCATCGTCGAACGCGCCCGCGGTCAGCGACAGGGTGCCGAGGGAGGTGTCCGCCAGTCCCCGCTCGTTGACGATCCGCGCGAGCATCGGGAAAGCGGTGAGCGCGATGCACGCGCCGGTGAACAGGGTCGCGCTGACCCGGCCGATCCCGTCCGCAAACAATCCCGGCACGGAGAGCAGCCAAGGCGTGATCAGCACCGCGAAAGCGAACGGCGCCGCGATCCCGGCGAACGACACCGCCGCCGCGTTGCGCGCCTTGGACCGGAGATGGTCGAGCCTGAGCGTGGTGCCGACCAGAAACATATACAGCCCGACCCCGAGCTGCGCCCCGGCGTACAGGACGTTGCGCGTCTCCTTCGGAAAGATCGCGCCCTGCAAATCGGGCGCCAGCAGCCCGAGCAGCGACGGCCCGAGCACGACGCCGGCGATCATCTCCCCCACCACCTGCGGCTGCCCGAGCAGCCTGCGCCCCGCCCAGCCGACGACCCGGCAGGCGATCAGGATCACCGCCAGCTGGAGGAAGAAGTGGATCGAGTAGTCGCCCGGTGCATAGCTCTTCGCCACGGCGGGGACGGCGGTGCCATGCGCGGACAGGATATCGCCGGTCGCGGCGACCAGTTGGTCGAACATGCCTCTCCCCCTGTTGAGCGAGGTTATGCCCGTGGGCGGATCGCAGCGCAACGTGGCGCCCCCGATGCCGATCGGCTAGCATACGTATGAGGCATCGAACGGGGACCGAGCGATGGCAGGTGTTACCGAAGTGGCGGTTGCGGCAGCGGCGTTCGTGGGGACGCATTTCCTCCTCTCGCACCCGCTGCGCCGCCCGCTGGCGGGCGCGGTCGGCGAGAGCGGGTTCCTCGGCATCTACTCGCTTGTGGCGGCGGCAACCCTGATCTGGCTTGCGCTCGCCTATCGCGCCGCGCCGATGACGCCGATGCTGTGGCCCGTCGGCGATCTGCTCTGGGCCGTGGCGAGCCTGATCATGCTGGTCGCGTCGGTGCTGCTGCTCGGCTCGCTGGTCCGCAACCCGGCGCTTCCGGGCGCCCCGGCCGTCACGGGCGAGCCGCGCGGCGTCTTTGCCGTCACCCGCCACCCGATGATGTGGGCCTTCGCACTCTGGTCGCTGGCGCATGTCGCGGTCTTTCCGGTTGCCGCCAACATCGTCGTCGCGCTCGCCATCCTGGTCCTCGCGCTGGTCGGCGCGGCGTTGCAGGACCGCAAGAAGGCGCGGCTCCAGCCCGACACCTGGCCTGCCTGGGAGCGGCGGACCAGCTATTGGCCGTTCGCCGCGATCGTGGCGGGCCGCGCCCGCTTCGGCGGCTTCGGCATGCACGCGCTGGCAGGCGGTACAATCGTCTGGCTGGCCGCGACCTGGGCGCACATGCCGCTTGCCGGCTGGCCTGCGGGCATCTGGCGCTGGCTGTAGCCTTCGGCTTGCCTATATCCGTGGGCGCGGCATAAGCCGCGCCGTTCCTCCGCAACACGAGCCTTCCCATGTCCGCCCAAACGGCCGAACTGTTCCGCATCTCGCTGCCCGACGGCTCGTCCCGCGATGTGGCGCCGGGGACGACCCCCGCGGACGTCGCCGCGGCGATCGGGCCGGGGCTCGCCAAGGCGGCGATCGCGGCGCGGGTCGACGGCGACCTGCGCGATCTCTCCCGCCCCTTCGAAGGCGACGCGAGCCTCGCGCTGGTCACCGCCAGGGACGAGGCCGATGCGCTCGAGCTCGCCCGCCACGACTTGGCGCATGTGCTGGCAGAGGCGGTGCAGCACCTCCACCCCGGCACCCAGATCACCTTCGGGCCCGCGACCGAGGACGGCTTCTACTACGACTTTGCCCCGAAGGACCGGCCGTTCACCGACGACGACCTGCCCGGGATCGAGGAGGAGATGCGTCGCATCATCGCGCGCAACGAGCCGTTCGTTCGCGAGGTCTGGACACGCGAGGACCTGATCGCTGCGTGGCGGAAGCAGGGCGAGACCTTCAAGGCCGAATGGGCGGCCGAGTTGCCGGACGGTGAGGAGCTGACGATCTATCGCCAGGGCCAGTGGCTCGACATGTGCCGCGGCCCGCACATGCCCTCGACCGGGCGGCTCGACCCGCAGGCTTTCAAGCTGACCCGCGTCTCCGGCGCCTATTGGCGCGGCGACCAGAAGAATGCGATGCTCAGCCGCATCTACGGCACCGGCTGGCTCTCGAAGAAGCAACTCGACCAGCACCTCTTCCGCCTGGAAGAGGCCGCCAAGCGCGACCATCGCAAGATTGGCCAGGAGATGGACCTGTTCCACCTCCAGCCCGAGGCGCAGGGCTCGGTGTTCTGGCATCCCAAGGGCTTCATCCTGTGGCGCCAGCTGGAGGCGTACATGCGGCGCCGCCTCGACGCCGCGGGCTATGACGAGGTCAAGACGCCGCAGCTGATGGACGCGCGCCAATGGGAGCAGTCCGGCCATTGGGGCAAGTACCGCGAGAACATGTTCGTCGTCCCCGACGAGGTGCCCAACACCGAGGACGAAGGCCCGGTGCTCACCGGCGAGGGCGACCTCATGGCCTTGAAGCCGATGAACTGCCCGGCGCACGTCTTGATCTTCCGCCAGGGCATCAAGAGCTACCGCGACCTGCCGATCCGCATGGCCGAGTTCGGCTGCTGCCACCGCAACGAGCCGCACGGCGCGCTCCACGGCATCATGCGCGTGCGCCAGTTCACCCAGGACGACGCGCACATCTTCGTGCGCGAGGACCAGCTGATCGACGAGGTCCGCAAGTTCTGCGACCTGCTCGATTCGGTCTATCAGGACCTCGGCTTCGACAGCTACGCGATCAAGCTCGCCCTACGCCCGGACAAGCGCTTCGGCTCGGAGGAGATGTGGGACTGGTCGGAGCAATCATTGCGCGATGCTGTCAAGGCGACGGGCCGCGACACGCCGGAGTTCGGCTGGGAGGAGCTGCCAGGCGAGGGTGCCTTCTATGCGCCCAAGCTCGAGTTCCACCTGACCGACGCGATCGGGCGGACGTGGCAGGTCGGTACCATCCAGACCGACACGGTGCTCCCCGAGCGCCTCGACGCGAGCTATGTCGGCGAGGACGGCCAGCGCCATCGCCCGGTGATGCTCCACCGCGCAATCCTCGGCACCTTCGAGCGCTTCATCGGCATCCTGATCGAGCACCACGCCGGCCGCTTCCCGCTGTGGCTGGCGCCGGTGCAGGTAGTGGTCGCGACGATCGTGTCGGATGCCGACGGCTATGCCGAGCAGGTGGCGTCGCAGCTTCGCGCCGCCGGGCTCCGCGTCGAGACGGACCTGCGTAACGAGAAGATCAACTACAAGGTCCGCGAGCACAGCCTCGCCAAGGTCCCCGTGCTGCTCGTCGTCGGCAAGCGCGAGGCCGACGAGGGGACGGTCGCGATGCGGCGGCTGGGGAGCCAAGGGCAGGAGGTAGCGCCGATGGTCGAGGTTGTCGGTCGTCTGAAAGCCGAAGCCATGCCGCCGGATTTGCGTTAAGGCGATGTCATGACCGTATTTCAAGAGATTCGGGCGGGACGGATACCGACGCGCCTCAGCGTGGACGATCTTTACTCGCTCACCGAAGCGGGCATCTTCCAAGAAAACGAGAATATCGAGCTGATCGACGGGGAGATCGTGCCGATGGCGGCCGCGAAGGCGAATTGGCACGAAGTCATGAAATCGCGGCTGACTCGCGCCCTGGTACTTGCGTTGCCCGACCATGCGCGCTTGTTCGTGGAGCCTTCGATTACGCTTGCGCCCGCCATGCTGGTCGAGCCCGATCTGGCGGTCTGGGCAAAGGGCGGCCTGCCTCGCGATATGCGTGGGCCTGATCTGTTGCTGGTTGTCGAGGTGGCCGATTCATCGATCGGATACGACCTTCGCGTGAAGGTGCCGATCTACGCATCTTACGGCATCAGAGATTACTGGGTTGTCGATGCGGTTCGCCAAACCGTCCGCGTTCACCGCCTGCCGCAGGGCGGCGCCTATCGCGACGTGCAGGAGTTCGAGGCCCATGACCAGGTCTCGGCCCTTCTGCTGCCGGTAGTAGTCCAGCTCGACACACTCGACTGACCACCTTCAAAAGAGCCGCGACTTCCTTTATATTGTTTGCCAAACAACACAGGAGCAGACCCTATCCCACCTCCCATGATGCGCCGGCCGTTGCAGGCGCCGCCGATGAACGGCCCGCGATTCAACGAGTTCATCGTTTCGCCCAAGGTCCGCGTGATCGACCACGAGGGCGAGAATCTGGGCGTGATGTACACGCGCGAGGCGATCGCGCAGGCCGCCGAGGTCGGGCTCGACCTGGTCGAGGTGTCGCCCAACGCCGACCCCCCCGTCGCCAAGTTCCTCGACGTCGGCAAGTTCAAGTACGAGGCGCAGAAGAAGGCGAACCTCGCCCGCAAGTCGCAGAAGACGCAGGAGATCAAGGAGATCAAAATGCGTCCGAACATCGACGACCACGACTATGACACCAAGATGAAGAAGGTCGAGGAGTTCATCGGCGAGGGCGACAAGGTGAAGGTCACCATGCGCTTCCGCGGCCGCGAGCTCAGCCACGGCCAGCTCGGCATGGCGGTGCTCCAGCGCGTCGCCGAGCAGGTCGCCGAGGTCGCCAAGGTCGAGGCCTATCCGCGCATGGAAGGCCGCCAGATGCTGATGGTGCTGGCGCCCAAGTAAGCGCGTTCGATCAACGGGATGGCGTTGCGCACGTCGGGTGGCCACAGGCGCTGCCCGACGCGCTTACCGGCATGTGTGACTCTCGGGCGACACTCCTTTCGAAAACCTCGCGACGGGCGCATTAATCCGTAGACGCGCGCCTCCGAAACGCTCTACTCCCCTAGGATACCGATAATTCAAAACTGAACCTCATCGAGGTCGTTTGGGAGAGAGATGCCGATGCGTGCCGCCGCATATCTGATGTCCGTTGCAATCGTCGCCGTCGCGGCGCCAGCCGCCGCGCAGGACACGTCCACTCAGGGAGCCGGGCCTGTCGCGAACGGCGCGGTCGATGGCCAGGCCGACGCCGCCGCCCAGCCGGCCATCGAGGATAACGGCGACATCATCGTCACCGCGACGCGGCGCAGCCAGGCGCTGTCGGACGTGCCGCTCGCGGTCTCGGCAGTCACCGCGCAGTCGCTGCAGAATTCGGGCGCTACCGACATCCGCGCCCTGAACCAGCTGTCGCCGTCGCTGCTCGTGTCGTCGACCTCATCGGAAGCGGTCGGCGGCGGCGCGGGCATTCGCGGTATCCGTACGGTGGGTGACAACCCCGGTCTCGAAAGCTCGGTCGCGACCTTCATCGACGGCGTCTATCGCAACCGCGCCGGCGTCGGTCTGTCGGAGCTCGGCGCGGTCGACCGGATCGAGGTGCTGCGCGGGCCGCAGGGCACGCTGTTCGGCCGTAACGCCTCGGCGGGCCTGATTTCAGTGATCACCGCTTCGCCGTCCTTCACCTTCGGCGCGGAAGGAGAGGCGAGCTACGGCAACTACGATGCCGTCCGCATCGCCGGTGGGGTGACTGGTCCGCTGTCGAAGTCGATAGCTGCCCGGATCGATGGCGTTTATTCCAAGCGCGACGGCTTCCTCAAGGATGTCGTGTCGGGCCGTAGCATCAACAACCGCGACCGCTATCTTGTCCGCGGCCAGTTGCTGTTCGAGCCGAACGAGCTGATCTCGGTTCGGCTGATCGGCGATTATTCGGACCGCAAGGAGGAATGTTGCGGAGCGACCTATCTACCCGCGCAGAACGTCTCGCGTGCGGCCGATGGCTCGCTGGTTTTCTCACCGAACTCGATCGCGGGGATCGAACGCGCGCTCGGCGGCATTATCCGCGACGACACCTATTCGCGCCGCGTCTCGATCACCCCGGGCGCCAACTATCGCGGCGACGTCCGCGACTGGGGCGGGTCGGGCGAGGTCAACTGGGATTTCGGCGGCGCGAAGCTGACCTCGATCACCGCCTACCGCGATTGGCGACTGACGCGCGGCCAGGATGCGGACTTCAACAATCTCGATATCCTCCAGCGCCCCGGCACCGATGCCAATAGCCAGCGCCAGACCTTCAAGACCTTCACCCAGGAACTACGTCTTCAGGGCACGGCGTTCGACGATCATCTCGACTGGCTGGCCGGCGGCTATTATGCTGACGAGAAGCTGTATTTGCGAGACAACCTGCAATACGGCGCCGATTATGAGCGGTTCGCCAACTGCTTGACCGTTGCCAGCCTTGCTTCGAGCTCGGGACAGGCGGCGTTGCTGTCGCCGACAAGCGTGGGCTGCATCAACACCGCCGTCGCCACCGCGATCGCGACCAATCCGGCGTTCCCGGCCGCGCTTCGTACTCCGGTCGGCCTGTTCGGCGGCCTCGCTGTGCCAGGCGTACTCGGCTACCGCGCCGTCGCGGCGGCGCTAGGCCAGCCGACGCTCGCGCTCAACGGCGTCGCGCTCGACGATCGCTGGCGGCAGAACAGCCGCAATTATGCGTTCTTCACGCACAACGTCATCCGCTTCACCGACAAGATCAGCCTGACGCTCGGCGCACGCTACACCAACGAGCGCAAGACGCTCGACGCTACGCTGACCGACAACAACGCATATTGTCGCGCGATCAGCGCGTCGGCGACGTTGTCGGGATTGCAGCAGATCCCTTGCGTAATCCCCGCAGTGCCCGGCGGCAGCTACACGCAGAACGGCGCGCGCAAGAAGGAGGACCGCTGGACGGGGACCGCCGTGCTCAGCGTCAAGCCGGTCGACGACCTGCTCGTCTATGCCAGCTATTCGCGCGGCTACAAGGCGGGCGGGTACAACCTCGATCGTGCCTCGCTCTACCGTCTCGGCCGCACCGTCAATACCAACGGCGTCGGCGCGGTCGATGGTACGGTGCTGAACACCAATCAGCTCCAGTTCCAGCCCGAATATGTTGACGCGTTCGAATTCGGCTACAAGCTCAACAAGCCCGGCTTCGACCTCAACATCGCGACCTTCTACCAGCTGTTCGACCAGTTCCAGCTGAACACCTTCAACGGCGTCAACTTCGTCGTCGAGAACGTCAGCGCGTGCTCGACCCTGGCGGGAGGCGACGGCTCCGACAGCGACCAGATCGCGGGCAACAGCGCCTGCACCGGCAAGCACAAGTCGGGCGTGAAATCAGTCGGCCTCGAGATCGAGGCGTTCATGCGTCCGGTTCGCAACGTCGGCGTCAATCTCGGCATGACCGCTACGAGCACCCGGTATGCGGACAATCTGATCGGCGTCGCGTCGCCGATCAACACCACCGGCTCGCTGGCGCCCGCCTTCTTCCAGCTGCCGGGCCGCCGCCTGTCGAACAGCGCGAAGTTCGTCGCGACGGGCTCGTTCAGCTGGACGCCGCCGATCGGCGGCAGCGGTCTGTCCGGGCTGCTCTATGTCGACGGCCGCCTGCAGAGCGACACCAACACCGGGTCGGACCTCGACCTCGAAAAGGTGCAGGACGGCTTCGTGCTGGTCAACGCGCGCATCGGCCTGCGCGGACGCAACCAGCGCTGGGGCGTCGAGCTTTGGGCGCAGAACATCTTCGACATCACCTATCAGCAGGTGGCGTTCGATGCGCCGCTGCAGGGCTCGGGGACGATTCGCCAGACCGCCCAATTCGGGACTGCCAGCACCCAGCTGTTCGGCGCGTTTCTGGGCGAGCCGCGCACCTATGGCGCGACGGTGCGGTTCAAGTTCTGACCGGGCCAGTCATGCCGCCCTCCGTCACGCCGCTATATCCAACGGCGTGCCGGCGGCGGCAGCGTGGAGGCGGCGTTCCAGTGCCTTGAGCCGCGCGCCGTCGATCTTGTCGCCGGTGAGGTCGGTCAGGTAGAAGGTGTCGACCGCGCGCTCGCCATAGGTCGCGACGTGCGCGGAGTGGACCGTCACCTTTGACTGGAACAGCGCGTGGGCGAGCTGGTTGAGCAGCGCCGGCCGGTCGCGGGCGTTGACCTCGACCACGGTGAAGCGGTTCGACGCGTGATTGTCGATCAGCACGTTGGGCGCGATGTCGAACGCCTCGGCGCGGTGACGCGGCAGGGGACGCGCGATGAGCCGGTCGGCGAGCTTGCCGCGGTTGGCGAGCGCATCCTCGATCCCGCGCTTGAGGCGTGACAGCTGCTGCGCGTCGTCGAAGGGGCGGCCTACGGGATCCTGGACCAGGAAATTGTCGATCGCCATGCCGTCGCGGGTGGTGTGGATGCGCGCGTCGATGATGTTGCCGCCGGCGAGGTGGATCGCGCCCGCGATGCGGTAGAACAGGCCCGGGTGGTCGGCGGCGTAGATCGACACCAAAGTCGCGCCGCGCTCGGGATAGACCTGCGCGTCGATCGCCAGCGGCGCATCGCCCGCGCCCGCGATCAGCCGGGCGTTGTGGGCGAGCACGTCGCCAGGCTCGGCGACCCAATAGGCCTCGGGCAGGCGGCGGACGTGCGCGGTGAAGGCGGCCTCGTTCCAGCCGAGCGCCTCACGCAGCGCCGCCTGCTTGGCAGCAATCCGCTCGCCGCGGCCCTTCTGCTTGTGGCCGAGGCGCAGCACCTCTTCGGCTGCCTCGTAAAGCGTCGCGAGCAGCTGGCGCTTCCAGCCGTTCCACACCCCCGGCCCCACCGCGCGGATGTCGACGATGGTCAGCAGCATCAGCAGCCGCAGCCGCTCGGGGCTCTGCACGACCTCGCAGAAATCGAGGATCGTCTTGAAGTCGCTCAAGTCGCGCTTGAACGCGGTCGCCGACATCAGCAGGTGCCTGGCGACAAGCCAGGACGCCGTCTCGGTCTCCGCCGCGGTCAGTCCCAGCCGCGGCGCCAGCCGGCAGACCACCTGGGCGCCGAGCACCGAATGGTCGCCGCCGCGCCCCTTGGCGATGTCATGGCAGAGCACGGCAACGTAGAGCGAGCGCCGCGACGCGATCTGGCGGATGACTGCGGTCGCGAGCGGGTGATCCTCCTTCAACAGGCCGCGCTCGATGCGGGAGAGCAGGCCGATGGCGCGGATGGTGTGCTCGTCGACGGTGTAATGGTGGTACATGTCGAACTGCATCTGCGCGACGACGCGGCCGAAATCGGGCACGAAGCGGCCGAACACGCCGGTGTCGTTCATCGCCCGCAGCGCTTTCTCCGGGTCGCGCGGGGAGGTCAGGATGTCGAGGAACAACGCGTTCGCCGCAGGGTCCTGCCGGATGTCGCCCGCCAGCCGGGCATCGCGCGCCGCGGTGCGCAGCGCGAGCGGATGCACCTCCAGGCCGTGCGCGTCGGCGAGCGCGAACAGCTCGATCAGCCGCACCGGCTTGGCGGCGAGGAAGTCGTCCGACGGCAGGGCGAGACGGCCACGGTCGAGCACGAAACCGTTGAGGCGGCTGGGCCGGCGGCGGATGGTCGGCAGGCCGAAGCGGCGCCCCCTCGCTGCATAGGTCTCGTCGAGGTGCGCCAGGAACACGCCGGTCAGGTCGCCGACCGTCTTTGCCTGGAGGAAGTAATATTGCATGAAGCGCTCGACCCGGGACTTTCCGGGCCGGTCGGAGAAGCGCATCCGTTCGGCGATCTCGCGCTGCAGGTCGAAGGTGAGGCGATCCTCGGCACGGCCCGCGACCGAATGCAGGTGGCAGCGCACCGCCCAGAGGACGTCGTCGGCGCGGTGGAAGCGGCGGTATTCCTGCGCCGTGAACAGCCCGCGCTCGACCAGCTGCGCGGCGCGCTGGACGCCATAGGCGTATTTGCCGATCCAGAACAGCGCATGGAGGTCGCGCAGGCCCCCCTTGCCTTCCTTGACGTTGGGCTCGACGACGTAGCGGGTGTCGCCCATCCGCTTGTGGCGCGCGTCGCGCTCGGCGAGCTTGTCGGCGATGAACGCGCGCTCGGTGCCGCGCTGCACCTCCGCCTTGAAGCGGCGCGCAGCCTCGTCGTAGAGGCCGGTGTCGCCGGCGACGTAGCGCGCCTCGAGCAGCGCGGTGCGGACGGTGCCGTCGGCCTTGGCCTGGCGGATCATCTCGTCGAGCGAGCGGCTCGAATGGCCGACCTTCAATCCGAGGTCCCAGAGCGCGTAGAGCATCGACTCGATCACCGCCTCGGCCCAGGGCGTCTGCTTCCAGGGGGTAAGGAAGCCGATGTCGACATCCGAATAGGGCGCCATCTCGCCGCGCCCGTAACCGCCGACCGCGATCAGCGTCAGCCGCTCGGCCGCGATCGGGTTGGCGAGGCTGTGGAGGCGGGTGGTGGCGAAGCCGAACAGCTCGTGGAGCAGCTGGTCGACCAGATACGCCTGCGCCGCGGCGACCTCCAGCCCGCGCGAGGGATGCGCGAGCAGCCGCGCCTCGATCTCCGCGCGCCCGGCGGTGAGCGCGTCCTTGAGGACGGCGGTCGCCTTGCGCCGAAGCATGCCCCGGTCGCCGGGATCGAGCGCGGCAAGCTGCTCCGCCAGCACGCGGCGGTCGACGATGGCGCGCTTGTTGGGGAGCGAATCGAAGCGGTGGGGCATGAGCGGCTAGATAGGGCGGCGCGATGAAATTGCAGTGTCCGGCGGCGCCCCTGGGGTGCAGCAGGTGTGGGCATGCCGACGATCCTCCTCCTGCCGTCCAACATCTTCACGACGACCGCCTGGTACTGCCACCTGAAGGGCGGGATGGTGGCGTTCATGTTCGTGCGGCGGGGAGCGGAACGAGAGACGACCCATGCTCTCGTCTGCGCCGATCTTCCCGATCTTCGCGCATATCGGGATAGCGGCGCCGCACGCCAGAGCGCCGGCGGGCTGAGAGCGCCAAAGTTGACACCAGGTTGACACTATCGCGCATGTCGTGGCGGCCGCGGAGCGGCGCTTCACGCACGTCATGGCCTTCGGCGGCGTTCACGGTGGAAAGAGCGAGGGCAGAGCCCGAGTCGGGCATACCTTGCCCGGGTTCGGGCTTGTAGGACAGAGGCTTCGCGCATGGCGGCTTGCGGCCCGCTTGCGGACATGCCGGTGTATGCCGATGGTGGGCGGATGATCCGCAGAATAGCCGCTACGATGCTTCTCGCTGGGGCTGCCCCCAAACGCCGCTTCGCGGCGGTCCCCCTCCCCTGCAGAGCAGGGGAGGACCGAAGGGTCAGAACGCGCGGCTGACGGTGAGGCCGTAGGTGCGCGGGTCACCCGGCTGGCCGACGATCAGGCCGGTCGAGCCGGACTGAACCGCAAGGAGTTCGTAATAGTTGCGGTCGAAGGCGTTGCGGAGCCAGCCGAAGACGTTCCAGCTGTCGCGCGCCTTGTAGCCCAGGCGGACGTTGCTCAAGGAGTAGCCCTTGACCCAGGTGTAGGCCGAGGGCGACGGGTTGGACGAGAAGCTCGAACGGTGGCTGCCGTCGTAGCCGACATAGAAATTGCCGTCCAAGCCGCCGATCGACGCGGGGATGTCGTATTCGGCGCCGTAGGAGAAGGCCCATTTCGAGATGCCCGGCAGCCGCTGGCCGGAGATGTCGCAGACCAGCGGGCTGAGGCCGGGGGTGCCGGCCGCGGCGGGCGTCGCGCCGTTCAGTGCCGGGTTGCCGCCCGACAGCTCGGGCGGGCAGGGCGCGTTGACGAAGCGCAGGTATTTGGCGTCGGTATAGGCCGCGTTGGCGTAGAGGTTCAGGTTCGAGGTCGGGCGGAAAGCGGTATCGGCTTCGAACCCGCGGGTGCGAACCTTGCCCGCATTGGCGAGATAGCCGCGGATAACGGTGAGCTGGCCATTGTTGACGGTGGCCTGATAGTCGTCGATCTCGGTCCAGAACGCCGCGAGATTGACCGTCGCGCGCCGCTCCAGCAGCTGCGTCTTCAGGCCCAGCTCGTAATGGTTGACCTTCTCCGGCCGCACCGTCTGCGTGGTCAGGTCGACGCCGGTGTTGGTCGCGTTGAGCGGCAGGCCCGACAGGTTGATGCCCCCCGATTTGTAGCTGCGCGCGTAGGTCGCATAGGCATGGACGTCCGGCGTCACCGTGTAGGAGGCGGTGATGTCACCCGACAGGTTCCAGTTGTGGAAGCGCGGGCTGTAGCTCTGCGGCGCGAGCACGCCGAGCTGGTCGCTGTTGAGCGTCGTGCTGCCCGATCCGGTCGTCACGACCGCGACGTAGCTGCCGTTCTTCTCGTCATAGTTGAGCCGGAGGCCCGGCGAGATCTCGAACGCGTCGCCGACGTGCCAGGTCAGCTTGCCAAACGCCGCCGCCGAGGTGTTGGTGAAGCCGATGGTGTTGCGGCTGGTCAGCCCGTTGAGCACCGCCGGGTTGCAGGCGTTGGCGGTGGCGGGAACGCAGCCGGCGGCGCCGGGGACGACCGCCGCACCGGGATTGAGCAGGAAGCGGCTCGCCGCCGTGCCCTGGACCTGCAGACCCTGGGTGTCGATCGTCTGGTAGAAATAGAAGGTGCCGAGCGTGTAGTCGATCCGGTGATCGCCGGTGGAGCCGATGCGCAGCTCCTGGCTAAACTGGCTCTGCTGCGACGGGTTGGCCGAGCCGGTGGTGATCGGCAGCCCGATAAAGTCGCGGTCGTTCGACGGCTGCCAG
>CAXTNG010000054.1:0-14337 GCA_964245475.1 uncultured Sphingomonas sp.
CTCGCCGGCCCTGTGCGCCGGCTTCGGCGCCGCGGCGGGGCTGATGAAGAGCGAGCGGGCGTCGGACGAGGCGCATGTCGCGCGGCTATGGTCGGCCGCCGCCGCACGGCTGGCCGGGTGGACGGTCAACGGGTCGGTCGAGCAGCGCTACCGCGGCAATCTCAACGTCAGGCGCGAAGGGCTGGACGTGAACCGCCTCATGGCCGACTGCCGCGACATCGCCTTGTCCGCAGGCTCGGCGTGCGCGAGCGGGTCGGGGCGGCCGAGCCATGTGCTGCGCGCGATCGGGCTCTCCGACACGCAGGCGCGCTCGTCGATCCGGATCGGCTTCGGGCGCTACACGAGCGAGGACGAGCTCGCTGCCGCGCTCGACGCGATCAACGCCGCGGCAGACGCTCAGTGATCCGGGTTACCTTCGTCGGCGCCGATGGCACGTGCCGGACGGTGGCCGCGGAGGAGGGCACGAGCCTGCTCCGCGCCGGGCAGGCGGACGGACAGCCGCTGGAAGGCACATGCGAGGGGCAGATGGCGTGCGCGACCTGCCATGTCGTTGTCGACCCTACCGACTTCGCCCGCCTGGCCCCCGCGAGCGCCGAGGAGGAGGACATGCTTGATCTTGCACCGCATGCGACGCGTACCAGCCGGCTGTCGTGTCAGATCAGGCTCACCTCCGCGCTCGACGGGCTGACGGTACGCATCCCAAGCTGACGCTCCGACAACCGCCAATTCAGCCTCCGTGCATCGGCGCGGGCGCAAGCGGTGCGGCGATGCCCCGGGAGGGCAGCGTGTAGGAGTAGGAACCATGAAGATCGCCATGCTGATCGCCACCGCCCTGCTGGGCACCGCCGGCGCCGTTGCGACGCCCGCCGAGGCGCAGCGCTACGGCTATGACCGCTACGACGGCTACCGCTACGACAACGACCGGCACGACCGCGACTGGCGCGACCGCCGCGAGTGGCACGACGACCGCGGCTGGCGGGACGGGCGCCGGTACTGGAACGGCAACGGCGACCGCGGCTGGGGCCGGGATCGCAGCCGCACCGTCTGCCATTGGGAGCGCGGTTATCATGGCCGTCAGCGGGTCTGCTACCGCGTCCATCATTGATGACGGAACCGTAACGAGGTCCGCGCGCTTGACCGCGCGGGCTGCGTGAAAGCCCGAATAGGAGAAGCGTCCATGAAGCTGTTCACTCTCGCCGCCGCAGGGTTCGCCGCGCTTGCCGGCCTCGCGCCGACCGCGCCCGCCGTCGCTGCGCCGCAGCGCCACGTCGAGGAACATACCACGGTGACCACGCGCACCAGCGTCCGCGAGGAGCGCCCGCGCTACCGTTCGCACTGGCGTACGGTGTGCAAGACCAAGTGGCGCCACGGCCACCGCGTCCGCACCTGCACCCGGGTGCGCTACTGACGCCGTCTTGACCCGTTCCGTCCGGTTCCCCATAGGTTCATGCGGGAGTCGGGCGGACGTGGTCGTCGCCAACTTGGTCAGGGCCGGAAGGCAGCAGCCACAACGATTCCGCCACGGGTCGTTCCGGCTCCCACCGCGTAGCCAGCGAGAGCGCGGCACCGCCCGCGCCACGCCGGCAAGCGCGGCCGGCGGGCGAGCGCACGTCCGACGTCATGCGGCGCGGCTTTGCCGCGGCGCTGTTGCATCCAAGAAAAGAAGAAGCTGGACCCCGGATCAAGTCCGGGTGACGGAGCGTTTGCGGGAGGCGTCGCCCTTCGACACGCCGTTCCGGCTCGCCTATATACCCCCGCAATGCCCGACTCCCTCGACCTCGGCGAGCCGCCTCAACCCGCCAAACCCGAGGCATACCGTGTCCTCGCGCGAAAATACCGGCCGCAGACCTTCTCGGAGCTGATCGGTCAGGACGCGATGGTCCGCACGCTTGGCAACGCCATCGCGCGCGGCCGCCTCGCCCACGCGTTCCTGATGACCGGCGTGCGCGGGGTGGGGAAGACCTCGACCGCCCGGCTGATCGCCAAGGCGCTGAACTGCATCGGCCCTGACGGCACCGGCGGGCCGACGATCGACCCCTGCGGCGTCTGCGAGCCGTGCCGGGCGATCGCCGAGGGGCGGCACATCGACGTGATCGAGATGGACGCGGCCAGCCACACCGGCGTCGACGACGTGCGCGAGATCATTGACGCCGCGCGCTATGCGGCGGTCAGCGCGCGGTTCAAGATCTACATCGTGGACGAGGTCCACATGCTCTCCAAGAACGCCTTCAACGCGCTGTTGAAGACGCTGGAGGAGCCCCCGGCGCATGTGAAATTCCTGTTCGCGACGACCGAGGTCAACAAGGTGCCGGTGACGGTGCTGTCGCGCTGCCAGCGCTTCGACCTGCGCCGCATCCCGGCCGAGCTGCTGGCGAAGCATTTCGTCGAGGTGTGCGACAAGGAGGGTGTCGCCGCCGAGCCCGACGCGCTGATGCTGATCGCGCGCGCGGCGGAGGGCTCCGCGCGCGACGGGCTGTCGATCCTCGACCAGGCGATCGCGCATGCCGGGCTGGAGGGCGGGGGCGTTGAGGCCGATGCAGTCCGCGCGATGCTCGGCCTGTCCGACCGCGGCGCGGTCCGCGACCTGCTCGCCGCGGTGCTCGCGGGCGATGCGGGAACGGCACTGGGGCTGCTGCGCAAGCAATACGATCACGGCGTCGACCCGGCCGCGGTGCTGCGCAGCTTGTTGGAGACCGTGCACCGGATCACGCTGGCCAAGGTCGGCGCTGCGGCGGACCCGACCCAGCCGGCGGAGGAGCAGGCGGCGCTCGGCGATTGGTCGACCGCCTTGTCCTTTCCGGCGCTGCACCGGCTGTGGCAGCTGCTGCTCAAGGGCCATGACGAGGTTGCGCGTGCGGCGCTGCCGATCGAGGCGGCGGAAATGGCGCTGCTCCGCTGCATCCACGCCTCGACGCTGCCCGATCCCGGCGACATCGCGCGCAGGCTTGCGGGCGGGACGATCGCGGTGGCGGCTGCGTCACCCCCATCGGCGGCTCCTGCCGAACCCGCAACGGTGACGCGCGACGATTCGCCGGCGACCTTCGATGCGCTCGTGTCGCACCTGCGCGACAACGGTCAGCCGCTCGCCGCCGAAAAGCTGCGGATCGGCGCAAGCGTCGTCCGCTACGCTCCCCCCGAGCTGGTGCTGAGCGGGGCGCGTCCGATCTCGGCGGACAGCCTGCGCGACATCGGCGAAGCGCTCAAGCTGGTGACGGGCCGCGCATGGCGCCTGACCCTGCGCGACGAGTCCGGCGCGGCGACGATCAAGGAGCGCGAGGAAGCGGACAGGGCCGCCGCGCGCCAGGCTGTCCTCGACTCGCCCATGGTCCGCGCCGCCTTTGCCGCCTTTCCCGACGCCGAGCTGCTGGAGCCGGCCGATCAACGGAGTGCCTGAATGAACAACCTCGACGACATCATGGCCATGGCGCAGAACGTCCAGGCCGAACTGGAGAAGGCGCAGGCGAGCCTCGACACGATCGAGGTCCAGGGCGCGTCCGGCGGCGGGCTGGTCAAGATCAAGGCGACCGCCAAGGGCCGGATCATCGGCATCAGCATCGACGATTCACTGATCCAGGTCTCCGAGAAGGGCATGCTGGAGGACCTGCTCGCCGCCGCGTTCAACGATGCGCGGGCGAAGGCGGACGTGGTCTCGGGGAGCGAGATGCAGAAGATAGCCGGCGGGCTGCCGCTGCCGCCGGGGTTCAAATTGCCGTTTTGACAACGACACGAGGCAATCCCTTCGTCACCCCGGACTTGTTCCGGGGTCCAGCGTGCAGCGACCAACGCGGCCTGAGCCTCTTGCGTTATCGCTTGCCGCGAACTGGACCCCGGAACAAGTCCGGGGTGACGAAGGGTGCTCTGCGCACAAAGCCTACTTCAAGCACGTATCCAGCCCATTGTCCCGCACCACGCGCACCCCCCGTGCGATCGCATTACCATGCCGCCGGACGAACCCGCGCGGGTCCACCGCGGCGCGCTTGCTGGGGAGCGGCAGCACCGCGGCGATGCGGCCCGCCTCCATCGGCGTCAACCTGTCGGCGGAGTGATTGAAGTAGCGGATCGCCGCGGCCTCTGCCCCGTACGTCCCGATGCCGGTCTCGGCGACGTTGAGGTACACCTCCATGATCCGGTGCTTGCCCCACAGCTTTTCGATCAGGAAGGTAAACCAGGCCTCGAACGCCTTGCGCACATAGCCGCCGCCCTGGAACAGGAAGACGTTCTTCGCGGTCTGCTGGCTGATCGTCGATCCGCCACGGATGCGGCCGCCCTTCGCATTCTTGACTGCGGCACCGGCGATCGCGCGCCAGTCGAAGCCATGGTGCAGGCAGAAGCGTCCGTCCTCGCCCGCGATCGCCGCGCGGGCCATGTCGGGATCGATGCGCGACAAGGGCGTCCAGTCCTTGGTGACGCCGCGCCCGTTGAACAGGTCGCCGATCATGGTGATCGTGAACGGCACCGGCACAACGCGCAGCACCAGCACCCAGAGCACCGACATGCCGACGAAGGCGAGCATGGCCTTCACAGCCCAACGGAAGACGCGGATCATGGCCGCGCCCTTACAAGCGCCTCCGCGGCCGCGAAACCCGTCTGATAGGCGCCGTGCGCGGTCGAGAAGTCTCGAGCCGAGCACGCCTCGCCGGCAAAGAACAGGCGTCCGTCGACCGGCTCCGCGAGCCGCTGCCGCGCCGTCGCGTGGCCGACACGTGCATGGCTGTAGCTGCCGCCGATATGGGGGACATGCCGCCAGCGGGTCGCGGCAAGCGGGGTGAGCCGCCTGCGCCACTCGCTCCCGAGCAGCGCGGCCAGCTCGTCGATCGCGAAGGCGGTTGCGCTGCCCTCCTCGAGCGCCTCGGCGCAGTCGCCGCCCATAAACGCCTCGATGATCGGCAGGCCGAACGGCGAGAGCCGGTAGCTGCCGGTGCAGGACCTGTGCGGGTTGCCGAGCAGGTGCGAATCGGCAGGCCATTCTGGCGTGTCGACCGCGAGGAACACCTTGTCGGCGAGCCCGAGCGGCAGCGCGGCGGCGGCTTCGGTCTTGGCGGGAAGCGGCGGGTCGAAGGCGATGCCGGCGAGCTGCGCCGTCGGCACGCAGACGACCGCCCGGTCGACGTCGATCGTGCCCACCGGAGTTTCCAGCCTGAGCCGCCTGCCACGATGGTCGATGCGGGTAACCGGTGTCGACAGGCGCACCGGCACGCCCACGGCGTGGCTGGCGACGAGAGTGCCGTAGCCTTCGCGGACCGCCCAGTTCTGCTCGGTGGCCGCCGCGTCGTACGCCGCCCAGTCGTGGAGCGAGATGCGGTGGAGCGGCGCGCCGTTGGCGTAGCCGGAGATCGCATCGATCATCGGCCGCCACGGATCGTCCGCGGCGATGAAGTCGGACAGCGGGCGGTCGGGGCCAGAGAGCGCCGCTTTCGCAGCGCGTTCCCACCTGTCCCAGGCCTCTCCCGCGGCGTGCTGCTCGTCGGCCGGGAAGCCGAGGTCGCGCCACTGCTCGTCCCACTTGGGCGAGGCACGGTCGACGGTGAAGCCGGTCCGCTCGGCGATGCCGGTCCAGGGGTTGCGTTCGGCGGAGTGGAGCCAGCCGCAGCCCAGGTCGGCCGTGACGGGGGTGCCGGAGGGGAGGGCGAGCGCGACGCTGTGCGCCCGGCCGCCGACGCGGTCAGAGGCTTCGAGGAGAAGGACGTCGTGGTTGAGATCATGCAGGCGGCGTGCAGCCGCGATTCCCGCTGCGCCCGCGCCGATGACGACGGTATCGAGCACTCAGAGCGTCTTGCCTGGCGATCGGGTCACCCTCACCCTTCGGCGCTGCGCGCCTCGTCCCTCTCCCGATGGGAGAGGGAGGGAGCGGCAAAGCCGCGGAAGGGTGAGGGTGACCCGACCAGCGTGGTTCTAAGCCGCCGCCAGCAGCCGCTTCTCTCCCGCCAGCCGCATCATTGCCTTCTGCAGCTTCTCGAACGCGCGCACCTCGATCTGGCGCACCCGCTCGCGCGACACGCCGTAGACCTGGCTCAGCTCCTCCAGCGTCTTCGGGTCGTCGGTCAGCCGCCGCTCGGTCAGGATGTGCTTCTCGCGGTCGTTCAGGTCGTCCATCGCGTCGACCAGCATGGTGTGGCGGACGTCGGCTTCCTGCGCCTCGGCGACCACCGTGTCCTGCAGCGGCGCGTCGTCGGCGAGCCAGTCCTGCCACTGGCCCTCGCCGTCGTCGCGCATCGAGACGTTGAGCGATGTGTCGCCGCCCATCGCCATGCGGCGGTTCATGCTGGTCACGTCGGCCTCGGACACGCCGAGGTCGGTGGCGATCTTGGCGACGTCCTCGGGCTTGAGGTCGCCGTCCTCGAACGCGTCGAGCTTGGACTTCATCCGCCGGAGATTGAAGAACAGCTTCTTCTGCGCCGCGGTGGTACCCATCTTCACCAGCGACCACGAGCGCAGGATATATTCCTGGATCGAGGCCCGGATCCACCACATCGCATAGGTCGCCAAGCGGAAGCCGCGGTCGGGCTCGAACTTCTTGACGCCCTGCATCAGGCCGATGTTGCCCTCGGAAATCAGCTCGGACGTCGGCAAGCCGTAGCCGCGATAGCCCATCGCGATCTTCGCGACGAGCCGCAGGTGGCTGGTGACCAGCTGCGCAGCCGCCTCGGGATCGCCATGCTCCTGGAAGCGCTTGGCAAGCATATACTCCTGCTCGGGCTGCAGCAGCGGGAACTTGCGGATTTCCGACAGGTAGCGGTTGAGCCCTGCCTCGCCGCCGAGTGCCGGGACCGTGGCCGGTACGTTGCTCTTCGCCATGATGATCCCTTTCCTTCGGCATCATACCGCATTGCGGCACGGACGCACTGACCTATACGTGGAGATGACTGAACAGTTCCTGCATATCGGCAGGCATATCGCTTTCGAACGTCAGAGCGACAGATGTGACCGGATGAATGAACCCGAGACGCGCCGCATGCAAGGCCTGCCGCCGGAAACCGAGCGTTTCAGGGGCTGCGCGGGCGGCCCCCTTGGCACGGCCGTAGACGGGATCGCCGAGCAGCGGGTGGCCGATCGACGCCATATGGACGCGGACCTGGTGAGTGCGCCCCGTCTCCAGCCGGCACTCGACCAGTGCCGCATCGGCCAGCATCGCCGCGGTGCGGTAATGCGTCACCGCGCGCTTGCCGCCGGAGACGACCGCCATCTTCTTGCGGTTGGCGGACGAGCGCCCGAGCGGGGCGTCGACCGTCCCCTCGGAAGGGCGGGGCCGCCCCGCGACGATCGCCCGGTAGCGTCGGTCGATGCTATGCGCCGCGAACTGCTTCGCCAGCCCCTCGTGCGCGCGGTCGGTCTTGGCGGCGACGATCAGCCCGGAAGTGCCCTTGTCGATGCGGTGGACGATCCCCGGCCGCGCAACCCCGCCGATGCCGGAGAGCGAGCCGCCGCAATGGTGGAGCAGCGCATTGACCAAGGTCCCGTCGAGATTGCCGCACGCCGGATGGACGACCAGTCCCGCGGGCTTGTCGACGACGATCAGATGTTCGTCCTCGAAGGCTACGACCAGCGGGATGTCCTGCGCCTCGTTGTGCGCGGGCGCTGGCTCGGGGACCGCCACCTGGAACGTCTCATCCAACGCGACCTTCCGCGCCGGGTCGCGGTAGAGCGTGCCGCCGCGCGTCACCGCGCCCGATGCGATCAGCACTTTCAGCCGCTCGCGCGACAGCGTCGGCACCGCGTCGGCCAGCGCGCGATCGAGCCGCCAGCCGTCGGCGGCGTGCGCGATCCTCGCCTCAATGATGGAAACCCCCCGGTCCATGTGGCAGTGATGTAGGCGTGTACGTCACCGTTTCAAGCGCCGCCCTCGCCACGATCCGCGCCCATGTCGCCGCAGCGCCGGACGAGGAAGTCTGCGGGCTGCTACTGGGCGGGGAGGGGCATGTCGCCGAGGCGATGCCGTGCCGCAACGTTGCCGCCGACCCGGCGGGATTCTTCGAGATCGACCCGGCGCAGCCCCTTGCAGCGCATCGCGCCGCACGCAGTGGCGGTCCGGCGGTGCTCGGCCACTATCACTCGCATCCCGGCGGCTCGCCGGTGCCCTCGGCCCGCGACGCCGCCGGTGCGGCGCCCGACGGATCGCTCTGGCTCATCGTCGGCGCGGGCGAGGCGCGGCTGTGGCGGGCAGTCGCCGATGGCGCGGTGGAGCATCGCTTCGATCCCGTGCCTTGCGCCCCAATGCCTTGCACCGCTGATGCCGCCGCTCCAATAGAGCCAGGTTGAAGAGGATGCGCCGAATGACCGTGAGCCCCGTCGATCTCGCCAGCCTGATGTGCTCGCGGCTGTGCCACGACCTGCTGTCCCCGGTCGGCGCGCTCAATAACGGGCTGGAGCTGCTCGCCGACGAGACCGACCCGGCGATGCGCGCGCGCTGCATGGATCTGCTCGCCGAAAGCGCGCGCACGTCCGCGAGCAAGCTCAAGTTCTTCCGTCTCGCGTTCGGCGCGGCGGGCGGCTTCGGCGACGCGGTCGACGTCCACGAGCCGCGCCAGGCGATCGAGGCGCTGCTCGCCGAGGCGAAGGGCAAGTCGTTGACCTGGCTGGTCGAGGCGGACCGGCTGCCCAAGGCGGCGGTCAAGGTGCTGCTCAACCTCGCGCTGATCGCGGCGGATGCGCTGGTCCGCGGTGGCACGCTGGTGATCGGCGCCGAGGAGCATGACGGCCAGGTCGAGATCGTCGTGCGGGGCGAGGGGCCGCGCGTGCTGCTCGATGCCGAGATCGAGCGGATGCTGCTGGAGGGCGATCGCGACGATGAGGGCGGCGGGGGCGTCGCCGCGCGCACCGCTGCCGCCTATATGATCCATACGCTCGTCGCCGAGCGCGGCGGCGCGGTGCAGGTCTCGCGCCCTGCCGACGGCACGCTGATCCTCGGCACGGCGATGAGCGCGCTCTAACCCGCCCTTAACCAAGCTGGGGCATGACCCGGGTGTCACTTGCGCCCGGAACCCCATGGACGACCTGATCCAGGATTTCATCGCCGAAACCCGCGAGACGCTGGAAGCGCTCGCGGGCGAGATCGTCGCGTGGGAGGCGGAGCCGAGCGACCGCGCGCGGCTCGATGCGATCTTCCGCTTCGTCCATACCGTCAAGGGCAGCTGCGGGTTCCTCGACCTCCCCCGTCTCGCGCGCCTCAGCCACGCCGCCGAGGATGTGCTCGCGGCAGTCCGCGTCGGCAAGCGTACGCCCGACACCGCGCTGGTCAGCGCCGTGCTCGCGATCGTCGACCGGATCGGCGAGCTGGTCGAGGCGATCGACGCCGGTGTCGGCCTCGACGATGCGCCGGAAGACCTGCTGATCGCCGCGCTGGACGAGGATGCCCAGCCCGCCGCGCCGGTCGCGCACGCGCCCCAGCACCGCAGCGCCAGCCGCAGCGTGCGCCTGGGCGTCGAGCTGCTCGACCGGATGATGAACGGCATGTCGGAGATGGTGCTGGCAAGGAACGAACTTGCGCGCCAGCTGCGCGACGCCACGGTAGCCGAGCCGCGCGTCGAGGCGGCGCTGGAGCGCCTGACCCACACCGTCGCCGAGATGCGCGACACTGTTACCCGCACGCGCATGCAGAAGATCGACGCGCTGTTCTCGGCCTTGCCGCGGATCGTCCGCGACACCGCGGGCGAGCTCGGCAAGCAGGTGGCGCTCCACATCGACGGCGCCGACGTCGAACTCGACCGTGAGATGATCGAGATGATGCGCGACCCGCTCGTCCATATCATCCGCAACGCGATCGATCACGGCATCGAGGCGCCGGCCGAGCGGCGCGCAAAAGGCAAGCGCGACGCCGGGCGGCTCGACGTCTCTGCGCGGCAGTCGGGCAATCAGATCCTTGTCGAGATCGTCGACGACGGCGCCGGCATCGATGTCGCCCGAGTCGTCGCCAAGGCCATCGCGAGCGGGATGATCGACGAGCGCGAGGCCGCTGCCCTGTCGCCGGCTGCGCGGATGGAGCTCATCTTCGCGGCCGGTCTGTCGAGCCGCGACACGGTGACGGCGGTGTCCGGGCGCGGCGTCGGCATGGACGTGGTCCGCGCCAACATCGAGCAGATCGGCGGCCGCATCGCGCTTGCCAACCGGCCGGGGCAGGGGCTGACGCTGTCGATGCAGATTCCGCTGACCCTCTCGATCCTGTCGACGGTCGTGCTTGGCGCCGGCGGCCAGCGCTTCGCCATTGCGCGCACGGCGATCGAGGAGATCGTGCCGGTGCGCAGCGACACGGTGCGGCTGGATCGCGTCGGCGGCGCGTGCGTTGCGACCGTCCGCGGGCAGCGCATGCCGCTGGTGGCGCTGGCCGGGCTGCTCGGGCTGTCCGACACCGGTACGGAGCCGCGGTTGCTCGCACTCGTCTCGGTGCGCGACGGCCGTTTCGCGCTCGCGATCGAGACGGTGCTGGACACCGAGGAGCTCGTCGTTCGTCCCGCGATCCCCACGGTCATGGCAACCGGGCTCTATGCCGGCCAGACGTTGCCCGACAGCGGCCTGCCGATGCTGCTCCTCGACGCCGCCGGTCTTGCCACTGCCGCCGAGCTTCGCTTCGCCACCGCCCCACCGATCGCCGAAGCGCCGGAGGCTGCGGAGGCGCCCGGCATCCCGGCGCTGCTGTTCGACGACCTCGACGGCTGCCGTCGCGCCATCGCGCTGGCGGTGGTCGACCGGGTGGAGACGGTTGCCGCCGGGGCGATACGCGAGAGCGGCGGGCGCATGCGCCTTGTTGCCGATGGCGCCATCATTCCCCTGCATCTCTGCGCACCCTTGCGCGATCAACACCATGCGGCGGTGTTGCGGCTCACCGACGGCACGTCCGAGATCGGCTATGCGATTGCCGAGGCGCTGGAGATCATCGCCTTGCCGCACGAGATGGCGCCTGCACGCGGGAGCCTGCTCCAGGGAATCGCGTTGATCGACGGCGCCCCGGTCGAGGTGCTCGACCCGTTCGCCCTGTTCGCCGGCGAGGATGCGACCGCCGCCGATGCGCCGGTCTGCCTGCTTCATGGCGACGGCAGCGGCTGGATGGAAACGTTTCTCAAGCCCGCTCTGGAGGCGTCCGGCTATCGCCGTCGCTAGCCTCGCCCCCGGCGAGCGGCCCGCCGTTGCGCTGGCGATGGATGGAGCGGAGATGCCGCCCACCTCCGCCCCGGTCGTCCGCCTGCGCCGATCGCCAGGGAGCGGAGAGGGTGTCTACCGTTACGACCGCGCAGCGCTGATCGCTGCGGTGGCGGAACGCATTGGGGCCGCCGCATGACCGAGTTCTTTCTCCTTGCCCGCGTTGCAGGCCGCGGCGTCGTCATCCCGGCCGAGCAGGTCGTCTCGGTCGTCGACATTGGCGAGGTCGTCTCCGTGCCCCGCGCGGCGCGCGCGATCCGCGGCCTCGCGGCGCTGCGTAGCCGGGTGGTGACGGTGGTCGACACCGCGCTCGCGCTCGGCGAAGCGCCGGGTGAAGGTGCTCGCGCAGTGATCACCAGGGTCGACGGCCACGAATATGCGTTCCTGGTCGACGCGCTGGAGGACGTGGCACCGTTCGAGAGGCAGCCGCTGTCCTCGGGCATCGCGCTCGACCGGCACTGGGCAGCGGCCGGCACAGGCCTGGTCGAACGCGATGGCGAGCCGCTGCTGGTCCTCGACGTCGCCGCGCTGGTGCCCGTCTTGGCAAATGCGGCGTAAACCATGCCGCTTTAACCAAAATAACGGTCCCCGCCCTAAAACGATTTCAGTGTTCCACGTCCCTGCGCTTACGGAAGGGTTTATCCGATGAAGACGTGCCTCGTCGTCGACGATTCCAAGGTGATCCGCAAAGTCGCGCGTCACATCCTGGAGACCATGGATTTCACCGTCACCGAGGCCTGCGACGGGCGCGAGGCGCTCGACGCCTGCGTGGCGTGCCCGCCCGACGTGATCCTTCTCGACTGGAACATGCCGGTGATGAGCGGCATGGATTTCCTGCGTGCGCTGCGCGAGACGCCGCTCGCCGCAAAGCCCAAGGTCGTGTTCTGCACGACCGAGAACGGTACGGCTTATATCCGCGCCGCGATCGAGGCGGGGGCGGACGAATATGTGATGAAGCCGTTCGACCGCGACACGCTGGAGAGCAAGCTCTCGATCGTCGGCGTCGCCTGAGTCGAGACGTGGTGGGCACGCCCCTTCAGACTGATGCGGCGTTCGATGCCGGACGCGTGCTGATCGTCGATGATTCGGCGGTGGCGCGCGCAGTGATCGCACGCGCGGTGGATGGAAGCGATTCCTTCGTTGTCGCGGGCGCGGTGCCGACAGCGCATGCGGCGTTGCGGTTTCTGGCGCACCGAACGGTCGATTTCATCCTGCTCGACATCGAGATGCCCGGTGTGGACGGGTTGACGGCGCTGCCCGACATCATCGCGGCGGCGCCCGGCGCCAAGGTGGTCGTCGTCTCCTCCGCCGACGAGGGGCGCGTCGCCAGCACGCTGCAGGCGCTGGCGCTCGGCGCGGTCGACCGGGTCGCCAAGCCGACGCAGGGCGGGCTGGCGGACGGTTTCGCCGAGCGCCTGCTCGCCAAGCTGGCGGCACTCTCCGGCGAAACGGCTGCGGTGCCGTTCTTGTCCGCACCGCAGCTGCCGGTGCCGCCTCAGCTGCACGGCTTCGATCCCTCCACCTTCGCGATCGTCGGCATCGGCGCGTCGACCGGCGGCATCCACGCGCTCTCGTCGCTGCTGCGGGCGCTGCCCCACGACATGCGGCTGCCGATCCTGATCACCCAGCATCTGCCCGCATCCTTCTCGCCGTACTTCGCCGCCCAGCTCGCGGTGCTTGCGGGCCGTCCGTGCGACGTCGCGACCGACTGCATGCGCGTTCGCCCCGGTCGCGTGGTCGTGGCACCCGGCGACGCGCACATCCGCTGTGTCCGTCTGGCCGACGGCACCGCATCGATTCGGCTCCAGCGCGGCGCCAGCAACAGCGGCTGCATGCCCTCGGTCGATCCGATGCTTGCCTCACTAGCCGAAGTGTTCGGACCGCGTGCGATCGGCATCATGCTGAGCGGCATGGGCCGCGACGGTGCCGAAGGGGCCAGGGCAATTCATGCCGCGGGCGGCACCGTGTTGGCGCAGGACCGCGCGACCTCGGTGGTGTGGGGCATGCCGGGCGCCGTCGCCGGCATCGCCGCCGCGCAACTTCCCCCCGAATCGATCGGCGCATTGATCGCGAGGTGCCGCACGCCATGACCAACCCGCTCCCCTCCTGCTCGCCGATATCGCTCGGAGCGCTCACGACGCTGCTTGAACAGCGCACCGGCCAGCAGCTCGCGAGCAACCGCGTGTGGCGGATCGACACGGCGCTGAAGCCGCTGGTCCGCGACCGGGGCTTCGACTCGATCGACCGGCTTGCCGATCGCCTGCGCGACGGCACCGATCGCACGCTTGCCGACGTCGTCGTCGATGCGCTGCTCAACCAGGAGACGAGCTTCTTCCGCGACGGCGCGGTGATCGATCAGGTCGTTGAGGCGGTGACCGCGATCGAGGCGGCGGGGCGGCGCGCCCGCGTCTGGAGCGCGGGCTGTGCCACGGGGCAGGAGCCGCTGTCGCTCGCCATGGCCTTTGCCGAACGGCGCGAGCGTGACGGCACTCCGGCGCCGGAAATCGTCGCAACCGACGTCTCCGGCGCTGCGATAGCGCGCGCGCGCGACGGGCGCTTCTCGCATTTCGAGATCCAGCGCGGCCTGCCGGTCCGCCGTATGGTCCGCTGGTTCGACGAGCACGACGGCGACTGGCTCGCCAGGCCCGAGCTGACCGCCAACATCGCCTTCCGGCGCCACAATCTCGTCGCCGAGCCCGCACCGGGCCGGTTCGACGTCGTGCTGTGCCGCAACGTGCTGATGTACCTGACCGCCGCGGCCAAGGCGCAGGTCTTCGCCCATCTCGCCGATGCGCTGCGCTCCGACGGGCTGCTGGTGCTCGGCGCGGGCGAGACGGTGATCGGCCAGACCGACCGGTTCGAGCCGAGCCCGCGGCTGCGCGGTTTCTACGAGCATGCCCGGTCGCGGACGGCGGGCCTGGCCGCCTGACGGTTTACATTGCGGTCCACCCGCGCCAATCCTCCGCGTCGATGACGATCTTCGACGCGCCTTCGCCCAATTTCGACGAGCGCGCGCTGCCGGTCTCGATGATCGTGCTTCATTACACCGGCATGCCCGACGCGGAGAGCGCAATCACCCGGCTGCGCGATCCGGACGCGAAGGTCTCCGCGCATTACGTCGTCGACGAGGACGGCCGCGTGCTGCGCCTCGTCGACGAGGACAAGCGCGCCTGGCATGCCGGCCGCTCACACTGGCGCGAGATCGAC
>CAXTNG010000055.1:0-14318 GCA_964245475.1 uncultured Sphingomonas sp.
ATCCGGAGGGCTGCCCAGCCTTCTACGGCCAGGCGGTGACGGGCGTCGTCAACGGCGAGGCGCCGGGGTGGATGACGCGCTTCCTCCGCGCGACGGGGCAGAAGCCGATCTCGGCGCTGGTCGACATCACCAACTTCCTGTCGGCCGATCTCGGTCGGCCTCTGCACGTCTATGATCGGGCGAAGCTGTCGGGCGCGCTGGTGGCGCGCAAGGCGCGGGCCGGCGAGCAGGTGGTGGCACTGAACGGCAAGACCTACATGCTCGACGAGACGATGACGGTGATCGCCGACGAGGCCGCGGTGCACGACATCGGCGGGATCATGGGCGGCGAGGACTCGGGCGTGTCGGCCGACACCACCGACGTCGTGATCGAGTGCGCATACTTCGATCCGAACGCCATCGCTCGGACCGGGCAGGCGCTGGCGCTCACCTCCGATGCGCGGCAGCGGTTCGAGCGCGGGGTCGATCCGGCATTCCTCGACACCGGCCTGGCGATCGCGACGCGGCTGGTGCTGGAGCATTGCGGCGGCACCGCCAGCGGCATCACGCGCGCGGGCCACCCGCCCGCCGAGCAGCGCATCGTCCTCTACGACCCCCACCTCTGCCGCGATTTGGGCGGGCTGCACGTCGCGCCCGAGCGGCAGGCGCGCATTCTGCTGTCGCTCGGTTTCCAGGTCGGCGCGATCGACCATGCCGACGCGTTCAGCGATGCCTTGTTCTCGACGATCGAGGGGCGCTGGCCGGTCAAGGTGCCGAGCTGGCGGCGCGACGTCGACGGGCCCGCCGATCTGGTCGAGGAGGTGATCCGCATCGAGGGGATCGACCGAGTTCCCTCGACCCCGCTTGCGCGCCTGCCCGGTGTTGCCCGGCCGACGGCGACCGCGGAGCAAAAGCTGGAACGGCGGGTGCGGCGCGCGGCGGCGGCGCGCGGGCTCGACGAGGCGGTGACCTGGAGCTTCGTGTCGGAGGGACAGGCGAACGCCTTTGGCGGCAGCGCCTGGGTGCTCGCCAACCCGATCAGCGAGGAACTGAAGGCGATGCGCCCCTCGCTGCTGCCGGGGCTGCTCGCGGCTGCAGCGCGCAACCTGAACCGCGGGGCGGGAAGCGTGCGGCTGTTCGAGATCGGACGGCGGTATCTGGCCGACGCAGAGCGCCCCACGCTGGGGGTGGTGCTCGCCGGCGACCGGCGTGCGCGCGGCTGGCGCGAGGGCAAGGCGGCGGCGTTCGACGCTTATGACGCCAAGGCGGAGGCACTCGCGCTCCTTGCGGCGGCGGGCGCGCCGGTCGACAACCTTCAGGTGATGCCTGTCCTGAGCGCAGCCGAAGGAGGTGAGGCGGGCGACGCGTGGCATCCGGGCCAATCCGGGACGCTGCGGCTGGGGCCCAAGACGGTGCTTGCGTCGTTCGGCATCGTGCATCCCGCAGTGCTCAAGGCGTTCCATCTCGACGGCACCGTCGCGGCGGTCGAGCTGTACCTTGATGCGATCCCTGCCAGGCGGCAAGCCGGCTTCGCCCGCGCGGCCTATGCACCGCCGGCTTTGCAGGCGGTGCGGCGCGATTTCGCTTTCGTCGTACCGGCGGGACTCTCGGCGGATGCGCTGGTGCGCGCGGTACGCGGCGCGGACAAGGCGGCGATCACCGCGGCACGGGTATTCGACGTGTTCGACAAGGACGGAGAGCGTTCGGTCGCGGTCGAAATTGTGCTGCAACCCGGCGAAAAGAGCTTCACCGATGAGCAGCTCAAGGGCGTGGCGGACAAGGTGGTCGCGGCTGCGGCGAAGCTGGGGGCGATCCTGCGTGGCTGAGTGGGTCACGATCGGCAACGGGCAGCTCTCGGCGGCGATCAACCCGCTCGGGGCGGAACTGTCGTCGCTTAGGGATGCGGAGGGGCGCGAGCTGATGACGGACGCCGACCCGCGCTGGTGGCAGGGACGCGCTCCGCTGCTGTTCCCGGTGGTGGGCAAGCCTTCGGGCGAGATGATCCGCGTCGGCGGCACGCGCTACCCGATGAAGCAGCACGGCTTCGCACGGCACATGACCTTTGCACTGGTCGAGCAGGCGGCGGATCGCGCGATCTTCCGGCTGACCGACGATACGGAGACGCGCGCGCATTACCCGTTCGCGTTCCGCCTCGACGTCGGCTTCCGGCTGGAGAACGCGGCGCTGCTGATCGAGGTGACGGTGGCGAATCCGGGCAACGTGCCGCTCCCCGCCAGCTTCGGCTTCCACCCGGCGTTCGCCTGGCCGCTGCCCTACGGCCGCGACCGTGCCGACCACCGGATCACATTCGCCGCCGACGAACCCGAGGCACTGCGCGTGATCGCGGACGATGGGACGATCGCGGAGGGCACGCGTCCGTCACCGCTCGACGGCCGCACCCTGCATCTGCGCGACGCCCTGTTCGAGAGCGATGCGCTGGTCTGGGACAGCGTCCGCTCGGACAGCGTCACCTACGGCGCGGCCGACGGCCCACAGCTGCGCATCGACTTTCCCGACACGCCGATGCTCGGCATCTGGACCAGGCCGGGCGCGCACTACGTCTGCGTGGAGCCCTGGCACGGCATCGCCGATCCGCAAGGCTATACCGGCGAGTTCCGTGACAAACCCGGCGTGTTCGAAGTGGCGCCGGGCGATAGCAAGCGCGTCGCCATGCATGTTACGCTGGTCGGCTGAAAACCCTGTCCTACACGGCCGTCCTCAGGCAGGCGGCATGCGCCACCTCTTGTCCTGACCGCCACCCGGAATCCGAGACACCTGAATTGATCGCGCATAGTGTCAACTTGGTGTCAACTTAGGCCGCGCCGACCCATAAATCCTTCCTTTAAGTTCCGGATTTGCCCCTGTGATCTCCCCCCGCCGTACCTTCGCGATCATCTCCCACCCAGATGCGGGCAAAACGACGCTCACCGAAAAGCTGCTCTACGTCGGCGGCGCGATCCATCTTGCCGGCGAGGTCAAGGCGCGGGGGCAGAACCGGCGCGCGCGGTCGGACTGGATGAAGATCGAGCAGCAGCGAGGCATTTCGGTCACGTCGTCGGTGATGACGTTCGAGAAGGACGGCGTGACCTTCAACCTGCTCGACACGCCGGGGCACGAGGACTTTTCCGAGGACACGTACCGCACGCTGACCGCGGTCGATTCGGCGGTGATGGTGATCGACGCGGCACGCGGGATCGAGGCGCAGACGCGCAAGCTGTTTGAGGTGTGCCGCCTCAGGAACGTGCCGATCATCACCTTCGTCAACAAGGTCGACCGCGAGGGGCGCGCGCCGTTCGAGCTGCTTGACGAGGTGGCGGAGGTGCTCCAGCTCGACGTCTGCCCGATGAGCTGGCCGGTCGGGATGGGCGGCGAGTTCGAGGGGGTGTACGACCTCTACGCGAACTCTCTGTCCCAACCCCAAGGCGACAGTCGAGAGTTTCAAGGTCGGGCGCTGTCGTTCACCGGCATCCACGACGGCTCGCTTGACGCCATCCTGTCGCAGCAGGGGCTCGAACGTTTGCGCGAGGAAGCCGAATTGGCGCAGGCGGGCTATACCGCCTTTGACGCAGAGGCGTACCGGGCGGGCGACCTGACGCCGGTGTATTTCGGCTCGGCGCTGAAGGACTTCGGCGTCGCAGAGCTGATCGCCGCACTCGCCGATTATGCGCCGCCGCCCCGGCCGCAGCCTGCCGAGCCCGCCGCCGTGTCGCCCGACGAGAGCGAGGTTACCGGCTTCGTCTTCAAGGTGCAGGCCAACATGGACCCGCAGCACCGCGATCGGATCGCGTTCATGCGGCTGTGCTCGGGCGTCTTCAAGCGCGGCATGAAGCTGACCCCGTCGGGCTCGGGCAAGCCGATCGCGGTGCACTCGCCAATCCTGTTCTTTGCGCAGAACCGGGAGCTCGCGGACGAGGCCTTCCCTGGCGACATCATCGGCATCCCCAATCACGGCACGTTGCGCGTCGGCGACACGCTGTCGGAGCGGGCGGACGTGCGCTTCACCGGGCTGCCGAACTTCGCGCCAGAGATCCTGCGCCGCGTCGTGCTCAAGGACCCGACCAAGACCAAACAGCTGCGGAAAGCGCTCGACGACATGGCCGAGGAGGGGGTAACCCAGGTCTTCTATCCCGAGATCGGCTCGAACTGGATCATCGGCGTGGTCGGGCAGCTCCAACTCGACGTGCTGCTGTCGCGGCTGGACGCCGAGTATAAGGTCGCCGCCGCGCTCGAGCCCGCGCCGTTCGACACGGCGCGCTGGGTGTCGGCGGACGACGCGGCCGACCTCAAGGCATTCACCGACATCAACCGCTCGGCGATGGCCAAGGACCGCGACGGCAATCCAGTGTTCCTGGCGAAGTCGGCTTGGGAGGTGGGCTACGTCCAGGACCGCTACCCGAAGCTGCGCTTCGCCGCGACGCGCGAGCGGTAGGTCAGCTCTTCGGCTGCTCCAGACGTTCGATGCGCTGCTCGTGGTCGTGTACGACGCCAGCGACCAGGTTGAGGATCAACGTATTGCCGTCCACGCGCTGAGTTAGATCCTTGACCTCGTCGCGTAGCTCTTGAATGTCGCTGCGAATATCATCCTGCCCGCGTCGCAATGCCTGCATGTCGCCCCGCAGTTCCTGCAGGATGCGCAACGTCAGGTTCTCCGGTTCTTCTGCCATCTGCCGAATATGGCAGCCTTCAGATCGAATTACGAGTCACGCATCCTCTACCCAGTCGCGGCGGAGCGAGGGGATGGCGAACAGCACCAGCATCGCGGCGAGCGCGTAGAAAACAAGGCAGCTGACCGCCGCGTAGCGCAGCGATTCCACGCCGTAGCTCGCTTTCAGCACGTCGGAGATGCGGCCGATCAGCAATGGTCCGACGCCAAGCCCGAGGAAGTTGTTGATCAGCAGGAAGCTGCCCCCGGCGGTCGCGCGCATCCGGGCGGGGACGAGGTGCTGGACGGCAGTAGTGATCGGCCCCAGCCACAGGATGTTGAGTGCGTTGGGGATGAGCAGCAGCGGCCAGGCGATCAGCGGCGAAGGGCTGAGCAGCCCGAGCGCGAAGGTCGGCACGGTCACGCCCCAGGCGATCGCCGGCAACCGGGCATACCAGGCGCGGTCGGCATGGCCCAGGCGGTCGGCGAACCAGCCGCCGGCGAACACGCCCGCGGTGCCGCCGATCAGCAGCAGCGAGCCCATATATTGCCCGGTCTCGATCAGGCTGAAGCCAAACGAGCGGACCAGTATCGAGGGTATCCAGAGCGACAGGCCGTAGCCGCATAGCGAGCTGAATCCGGCGCTGAACGCGAGGAGCCAGAAGGCGGGCTTGCGGAGCAGCACCGAAAAGACGCCGGTAATCGGAACGCTGTCGGCAGCCACAGGCTTTGCGCGCGGTACGTCGCGCACCAGCCAACGGAAGACCGGCGCGAGCACGACGCCGAGCAGGCCGACGCTGAGGAACGCGGTGCGCCAGCTGATCAGCTGCGCCAGATAGGCGCCGAAGACCACGCCGCACGCGCCGCCGAGCGGCACGCCGAGCGAGTAGATGGCGAGCGCGCGCGAGCGTTTCGCCGGCGGGAAGTAGTCCGCGACCAGCGCATAGGACGGCGCGGCGCCGCCCGCCTCGCCGATCCCGACACCCAAGCGGAACAGGAACAATTGCCAGAAACCGGTCGCGACGCCGCACAAAGCGGTAAAGCCGCTCCACACCACCAGCGCGCCCGCGATCACGCCGCTGCGGCTGGTGCGGTCGGCGAGGATCGCCAGCGGCACTCCCAGCACCGAATAGAGCGTCGCGAAGGCGAGCCCGCCGATCGCGCCGAACTGCGTGTCGGTCAGGTGCAGCTCGGCGCGGATCGGGGGCCCGAGGATGCCGAGGATCTGCCGGTCGAGGAAGTTGAGGATGTAGACCAGCAGCAGCATCGCCAGCACGAGCTGCGGCGAGCGGATGCGTGGCGCGCGGGCCGGGTCGGTCATCGTCTCTCCTCTGCCGGCTCTCGGCCGCCGCCCCGGCTTTCGCCGGGGTGGCGGCCGATGTCAAAACTTGGCCGAGAAGGTCGCGAACACCTGGCGGGGGTTGCCGTAGAAGGCGGTGACCACGCCCTCGCGGCCGAGCGAGGGCGACACGCCCGACTGGTTGAACACCGGCGAGGTGGGGGTGAGCGACAGCACCGGGCGGCCGGTCACCGGGTTCACGTTGAGGAACTGATAGCCCGAGGTGATATATTTCTTGTCGGTGATGTTCTTGGCGTGCAGCCCAACGGAATAGCGCTTATCGGCGCTGTTCCACACCAGGCTCGCGTCCCACAGCGTGTATCTGGGCTGGTCGAGATACGGGCTCGGCGTCTCGAACTGGTAGGTCTTGGTGCGGTAGGACACGGTCGTGCTGGCGGTGATGTCGCCGATGCGTGTCGGCACCAGATAGTCGAGCGTGCCCGAGGTCGTCCATTTGGGCGTGTTCTGAAGCCGGCGATAGGGCGCGACGTCGACCGGCCGCGCGGCGCCGACTGCGGGATTGCCGTTGGCGTCGAAGTTGGCGATGTTGGCGACGAATTTCTTGTATTTGGCATCAAGGTAGCCGAGCGTTCCCGAGAAGCGCAGCCGGTCGCCCGAGGTGGCGAGGCCCTCGCCGAGTGTCGCGCCCAATTCCGCCTCGACGCCCTTGAACTCGGCCTTGCCGGCATTGGTGGTGACGCCGACGAAGGTAGGTACGCCGTTGATCACCGCACCCGCCGAGCCCGGCACCTGCACGTTCTTGTAATCGGCGTAGAAGCCGGCGAGCGCCAGTTGCACGCGGCGGTCGAACAGCGACGCCTTGTAGCCCGCCTCGTAGCTGTCCACCGTTTCCGGATCGAACAGGAAGTAATCGTAGATCTCGGCCGGCTCGCGCGTGCCGTTGCCGTTGAGATCGGGCGCCGCGGTGGACAGGCCGCGCGGGTCGAAACCGCCGCCCTTGAAGCCCTTCGAATAGCTCAGGTACAGCGTATTGTCCTTGTCCGGCTTGAAGCTGACCGAAGCGCGGGGCGTGAACTTCTTGAAGGTCTTCTCGCCGAAGAAATTGGAGGTGAGCGCGCCCAATTGTACGCCCGCGCCGCCGAGCTCGGGCGAAGCGCCGCCTGCCAGGTTGCGGCGGATCACCGTCCCTTTGCGCTGGTCGCTGGTGTAGCGCCCGCCGAGCGAGACGCTGAACATGTCGGTCAGGTCGTAGGTCATGTCGCCGAACACCGCCCAGGTCTTGGTGTCGACGTTGCCGTAGGTCGACGCGGTGAAGCCGGGCACGGCGATCAGCGCGCCGGTGGTGCCGAGGATCACGTCGAAGATGTTGTTGGCGTTGGCGTCGAGGTAATAGGCACCCACCAAGCCCTGCAGCGGGCCGGCATCGACGGCGACCTGGAATTCCTCGGAAAATTGCTTGTTGCGGTAGATTGCGGGCACGTCGACGTCGGCGGCGGGCAGCGCGTCGAAGTCGATCGGGGTGCGGCTGCGGTCCTTGCGATAGGCAAGGATGTTGCGCAGCGTGATCGCGTCGCTCGCCTTGAGCTCGGCATGGATGGCGCCGCCATAGGCTTTGATGTCCTGCCGCGGGGTGTTGAGCCCGGCGCGGGTGTCGTAGACGTCGGCAAGCACCGGCGAGGCGCTGAGCAGGCTGGTAATCAGGCGGTGGCCGTTGCGCGGGTCGCTCTTGTCGTGGGTATAATCGCCGGTGACGCGGACGAAGAGGCCGCTGCCCTCGGGCTCGATCTCCAGCGTGCCGCGTGTCGCCCAAACGTCGCGGTTGTAATTGTCGAGGCCGTTGGTGAGGTTACGACCGAAACCTTCGCGGCTCAATCGCGCGGTCGAAACGCCGACGCGCAGGCCCGGCGCGACCGGCAGGCCGGCGGTGACGACGAGGTCGGCCTGCTCGTCGGTGCCGAGGTTCGCGCGGATTTTCGCTTCCGGCGTGTCGGACAGGCGGCGGGTGACGTATTTGATCGCGCCTCCGATCGTGTTGCGGCCATAGAGCGTGCCCTGGGGCCCGCGCAGCACCTCGATCCGTTCGACGTCGTAGATGTCGAGCACCGCGGCCTGCGGGCGGTTGAGGTAGACGTCGTCGAGGTAGAGGCCGACGCCGGCCTCGAAGCCCGCCACCGGGTCCTGCTGGCCGACGCCGCGGATGAAGGCGGTGAGCGTCGAATTTGTGCCGCGCGATGGCTCCAGCGTGACGTTCGGCGTCGTATCGGCGATATCGGTGATGTCGAGCGCGCCCTGTGCCTCGAGCTGCGCGCCGGTGTAGGCGGTGACCGCGATCGGCACGCTGAGCAAGGTTTCCTCGCGACGGCGGGCGGTGACGACGATGTCGCCGGGACCTTGCTCCGCGGCGTCGGCTGCTTCCGATTGCGCCTGGACCGATGATGCTGGCTCCTGCGCCGCTGCGGGCGCGGAGATGAGTGCGGCAGCGGCGGTGCCGATGGCCAGAGCGCTTCGCACAGATGTAATTCGCATGAGATCCTCCCCTTGACGCTGCCGACGACAACTAAAGTAAATAAAAAGGAAGACCAATACTCAAAAAAAAAAAAAGTTTCAACTTGGAACCGCATGGAGCCGGGGAGGGGGAACGATGGTCACGGCCGAAGCGGCGAACAGCGCCAAGACACCGCGCACCGAGCGGGGGCGCAAGACGCTGCGCGCGATCCTCGATGCGGCGGCGAGTGAGTTCGGCGCGCGCGGGTTCCATGATGCGTCGATCGGCGGGATTACGCAGGCGGCGGGAGTCGCGGCGGGGACCTTCTATACGTACTTCGACTCGAAGGATGCGGTGTTCCGCGCGCTGGTTGCGGATATGTCGGCCAAGGTGCGCGACCATGTGGCGCCCGGTATCCGCGCCGCCCCCGACCAGATCGCGGCGGAGCGGGCGGGCCTTGCCGGATTTCTCGAGTTCGTCCGCGCGCACAAGGAGATCTACCGGATCATTGACGAAGCGGAGTTCGTCGACCCGGCGAGCTTTCGCGCGCATTATGCGAGCACGGCGGAGCGGATCGCGCAGCGCCTGCAGGCTGCTGCGGCGCGGGGCGAGGTGCGCGGCGACGTGGGCGAGGTCCACGCCTGGGCGATCATGGGGATGAACGTGTTCCTCGGCCTACGCTTCGGCGTGTGGGACGAGGACCAAGAGGTGGAGGACGTCGCGGACGCGGTGGCACGCTTCCTGGCGGAGGGGCTGACCGCGCCCGCCGCCGATCGACATGACGCGGCCCGGACGCATCTGCCAAAGTTGACACCAGGTTGACACTATCGGCGTCGATCGCACGTCGGTGGACCCGCGACGGACGGAGCGGTGATCGGAACTCCGGTTCGTAGATTTCGGCGCAACCCGATCGCCGCACCGGTCGGCAATTCGACGATATGAAAGAGCGATTTCCGGGGTAGCGCGCATGAAGCCTGTAGGACAGCGCTCTTTCAGCCGACCAGCGCCTGGTCCCGGAGCCCGCGCCAGACGCGCATCGCCTGAACCGTCTCGGCGACGTCGTGGACGCGGAGGAGTTGGACGCCGGCTTCGAAGCCCTTCATTGCGAGTGCAAGGCTGCCGCCGAGGCGCTCGGCGACGGGGGCCTCGTTCGACAGCGCGCCGATCATCCGCTTGCGGCTGGCGCCGAGCATCACCGGGCAGCCGAGGCCGTGGAACGAGGCGAGGCCGTTGATCAGCTGGAGGTTGTCGGCGAGCGATTTGCCGAAGCCGATGCCCGGATCGACCGCGATGCTTGTCCGCGGGACCCCGGCGGCCGCGACCGCCTCGACGCGGGCCTCGAGCCATTCGAAGACGTCGACCAGCACGTCGTCGTAGCGCACCTTGCCATGGCCGCCGGTCTTCGGGTCGGGAGAGTGCATCAAGATCACGGGGCAGCCCGCACGAGCCATCGTGTCGAGCGCCTCGCTGTCCCACAGCAGTGCGGAGACGTCGTTGACGAGCCCGGCGCCCGCGCCGAGCGCAGCCTCCATGACGGCAGCCTTGCGCGTGTCGACCGACACCAGCGTGCCCGCGGCAGCAAGGCGCTCGATGACGGGAACGACCCGGGCAAGCTCGTCCTGCTCCCACACGGCCGCAGCACCGGGTCGGGTCGATTCGCCGCCGACATCGACCAGCGCCGCACCGGCGGTCGCCATGCCGATCCCGGCTGCGGCTGCGCCGGCAGGATCATCTTCATGTTTTCCACCATCGGAGAAGCTGTCGGGCGTCAGATTGAGGATGCCGGCGACCTGCGGCTGGTCGAAACGGAGCGTGCGTGCGCCCATCACCCACGCGGCGCGCGGCGCGGTGAAGCGCGCGTGGAGCGCCGCGGCGCGCGGTCCCAAACCGGCGACCTCGGCGACCGGCACCGTCCAGCGGCGCGTGCCCTCGCGCACGTCATAGGCGGCATACCACAGCATCCCGCCCGCGAGCCGCGCGGGCGGCGCCTCGTCGCGGCCGACCGGGGTCGCGACGAACTGGGCGGGAGTGAGGTGCAGACTCAGGCCATTATCCTCAGGGCTGCGTCGCCAGGAGGTAGGTCTGGCGGAGCGCGTCGATCGGCGCGAGGCCTGTGGCGGCTCCCCCCTCGCCTTCGAAGTGCCAGAAGGTCCAGCCGTTGCACGCGGGCGCGCCCTGGAGGGTGGCGCCGAGCTTATGGATCGAGCCCGTCGCGCCGCAGTCGCTGAGCAGCGAGCCGTCGGCGCGCACCGTCGCGCGCCAGCGGCGTTTGGCGTCGGTCAGCGCGGCGCCGGGCTGGAGATAGCCGGTCTCGACGATCGTGCCGAACGCGACCTTGGGCTGCGTCTTGGGGCTCTGCATCGTGCGCAGCGCCGATTCGTCGAGCGGCAGCGCGGCGTCGATCCGCTGCTGCGCGGCCGCGATGTACGCGACCTCACGCTCGATGCCGAGCCAGCGGCGGCCGAGCCGCTTCGCTACCGCGCCGGTGGTGCCGGTGCCGAAGAAGGGATCGAGCACGACGTCGCCGGGCTGGGTGCAGGCGAGCAGGATGCGGTAGAGCAAAGCCTCCGGCTTCTGGGTCGGATGGACCTTGTGGCCATCCTTCTTGAGGCGCTCGGGGCCGCCGCAGATCGGGAATTCCCAGTCCGAGCGCATCTGCAGCTCGTCGTTCAGCGTCTTCATGCTGCGATAGTTGAAGGTGTAGCGCGCCTTCTCGCCCATCGACGCCCAGATCAGCGTCTCGTGCGCGTTGGTGAAGCGGGTGCCGCGGAAGTTGGGCATCGGGTTGGCCTTGCGCCAGACGATGTCGTTGAGGATCCAATAGCCGAGGTCCTGCACCGCCGCACCGACGCGGTAGATGTTGTGGTAGCTGCCGATCACCCAGAGCGTGCCGTCGTCCTTGAGCACGCGGCGCGCCTCGGCGAGCCAGGCGCGGGTGAAGCGGTCGTAGTCGGCGAAGCTGTCGAACTTGTCCCAGGCGTCGGTCACCGCGTCGACGTGGGAGCCGTCGGGGCGGTTGAGGTCGCCGCCCAATTGGAGATTGTAGGGCGGGTCGGCGAAGATCATGTCGACCGACTTCGCAGGCAGCGTGCGCATCTCGGCGATGCAGTCGCCCTCGATAATCCGATCAAGCATGATGCGGTCGAGCAACGGAGACTCCGCCGCTGTCGCACCTTCCCGCGCGATCGTCTCGATGACCCCCATTCCACACCCCTTCCCCGACGTGAGATCACGGGCAAAGCCGGACTCCGTCAAGCGGACATTGGTTAACGAGCGGGGTGAAGATCGCGTTAACGTGCGCGCGGTTGAGCCGAGCCTCCAGATGCTGAGTCCGGCGCGTCGGCGGCTCTCAATCCGTAGCGGTGTGGCCAGAAAGACTCACAGGTCGAGAACCGTTTGCGCAACGGGTGCGAAGCTACGCCGGTGGAGCGGCGAAGGGCCATGCTCGGCCAGCGCGCTGCGGTGGGCGGGGCAGCCGTAGCCCTTGTTCGAGGCCCAGCCGTAATGCGGATATGATTCGTGGTGGGCGAGCATGATCCGGTCGCGGGTGTGCTTGGCGACGATCGAGGCGGCAGCGATCGACAGCGACAGCGCGTCGCCGCTGACGATCGCGGTGGCGGCGAAGCCCCAGCGCGGCAGGCGGTTGCCGTCGACCAAGACATGGCCGGGCGCGCAGCCGCCCATGTCTTCTACAAGCGCTTCGACAGCGAGCGTCATTGCCTTCATCGTCGCCCAATGGATGTTGATCCGGTCAATCTCGTCCGCCTCGACGATGCCGACGCCGACCTGCGCGCAATCACGCAGGCGGCCGTGCAGGCGCTCGCGCTCGGCGGCGGAAAGCTGCTTCGAATCGTTGAGGCCGCGCGGGACGCCCCTGGCCGGCAGGATCACCGCGGCGGCAACCACCGGCCCGGCGAGCGGCCCGCGGCCGGCCTCGTCGACCCCCGCAACGGGGGCGAGGCAGAAGCGTTCGTGGCGGAGCGAGGGACGAGTCACAGCCGCCATGGCGGATACCTGCGGTTCTCGTCGGCCTGGTAGAGGCAGATCGGATTCCCTGCGGGATCGCAGGTCCACGCCTCGCGCCAGTGCCAAGGCTTGGCTTCCGGCGGAGCATCGAAGGAGATTCCTGCTGTCTCCGCCGCGGCGACGGCAGCATCGAGGTCCTCGTGCTCGAGGTAGACGCTGGGACGGTCGGCATGACCAATCGAGAGCGTCGCCCCGCCCGGGGCCTCGAAGCGGGCGTAGCGGCCGTCGGCGGTTCCGACGATCTGGCGCAGGCCGAGCGCGGCGTAGAAGGCGGTGGAGGCGGCATAATCCCGCAAGGGAAGTGTCACTTGATTAAGGCGGGGGCCATCACCCAGATCGAGCCGAACCGCCTGCTGCGCCATCGGCCCATGCCCGCCGCCGAGCCGTGGCGCATCGTGGAGCGCGAGTCGGACGAACTGCCGGGCACGGACGACTGCGGCCTCGAGCGGGAATCCGCGGGCCAGATTGGTCGCGAGCGCCGAGGCAAGCGTGCAGCCGGTGCCGTGGGTCGAGGTGGTGGCGATGCGGCCGCCTTCCCAACGGGCCTGTTCGCCGTCTCGCGTGAGGAGGCGGTCGACCAGCACCTCGCCGTCGCCATGCCCGCCCTTGACCAGAAGCGCGGGCGCGCGGGTGAGCACGGCTGCTTCGCCGCCAAGCGCGGCGAGCTCGGGAAGGTTGGGGGTGACGACGGTCGCCAGCGTCATCAGCCGGCCGAACGCGGCGATCGTGTCGGCGTCGGCGAGGACTGCGCCCGAGGTGGCGACCATGACGGGGTCGAAGACGATGGGGATGATTGCGGCTGCCGCTTTTCCTCCGTCACCCCGGACTTGTTCCGGGGTCCAGTCCTCCTCCTGTGATGCCGCTGGTTGTGGAACCCTGGACCCCGGCACAAGGCCGGGGTGACGGATGGAGCGTCCCAATTCTTCGAGCACGTCCGCCACCGCATGTGCGGTCTTGGCGGAGCCAATCATGCCGATCTTAACTGCGTCGACGCCGATGTCTTCGATGCAGGAGCGCATCTGCGCGACGACGATGTCGGTCGGCACCGCATGCACCGCCTGCACGCCGAGCGTGTTCTGCGCCGTGATGGCGGTGATTGCGGTCATCGAGTGGCCGCCGAGCATGGTCACCGTCTTGATGTCGACCTGAATGCCCGCGCCGCCGCCCGAGTCGGAGCCGGCGACGATCAGGATGCGCGGCGTCATCCCTTGTATCGCCGTTCGGTGGACGCAGGGTGCGTCTTCAGCGACGTGCCCACCCGCGCCGGGCGGTCGAGCAGCTCGCCGCCGCAATGGGGGCAGTGATCGTCCAGCGCTTCGGCGCAATCGGCGCAGAAGGTGCATTCGAACGAGCAGATGAACGCGCCGCCTTCATCCGCGGGCAGATCGGCGCCGCAGCGTTCGCAATCGGGGCGCATGTCGAGCATCAGGCGGCGGCCCTGACCGCGTCGCAGACCTGGTCGACGAGGCGTTCCACCTGGGCGCGGTCGTCGCCTTCGGCCATGACGCGGATCACCGGCTCGGTGCCGGAGGGGCGGATGAGGAGGCGGCCGCGGCCCGCCAGTTCGGCTTCGGCGGCGGCGATGGCGTCCTTGACCGGGGCGGCTTCGAGCGGCTTGCCGCCGGCGAAGCGGACGTTCTTGAGGAGCTGGGGAAGCGGCTCGAAACGGTGGAGGACTTCGCTCGCGGGGGCGCCCGCGCGCTTCACTTCGGCCAGCACTTGGAGCGCCGCGACGAGGCCGTCGCCGGTGGTGGCGTAATCGGACAGGATGATGTGGCCGGACTGCTCGCCGCCGACATTAAAGCCGCTGCCGCGCATCTTCTCGAGCACGTAGCGGTCGCCCACCGCCGTGCGGATCATGCCGAGGCCCTGGGCCAGGCAGGGGC
>CAXTNG010000056.1:0-7727 GCA_964245475.1 uncultured Sphingomonas sp.
ACCTCATCGATCTCTATCGCGCCTACCGGCTCGACGCCGAGGCCATCTTCGACGCCTCCGCCGAACTGTTCCTCGACCGGTGACGGCCAAAGTTGACACCAGATTGACACTATCGCGCATGTCTCCTCGGCAATCCGCCGCCGGAGACGTCGCCACCCGCAGGCACATGAACGCGAACGATCGCGGCCGATCGTTTCCTTGTTTGTGGACATCGGTCAAAGAGCGCGGGCGTGAGCCGAAATGACAATGCACAGGACGAGGCCTGTAGGACAGCGGAAATCGGGTGCGATGATACAACGGCGGTACGGTGGCGGCATGCCGCAGCGGTGATTGCCCGCAGCTATCCTTCGTAGCCCGCCGCCGTCGGATGGCCAGCCTTGCCCGCGAGCCACGCCCGCCCGCGCGCGTACAGCGCCTCGATTTCCGGTCCCATGCGGCCGGGCATGTCGCGCTTGACCTCCATGCCGGCGACCGTCTGCAGGTAGGCGAGGTGGCGGTAGCCGTTCGGGAACCGGCCGAGCAGCTCGGGGTCGAGGGTCAGCGTGGCGCCGGACTCGACCGGGTCCATGCGGTCGTGCTCGTAGGTCGGCTGGCGCCAGACGATGCCCCAGCGGTCCTCCCGCTTCTCCAGGAAATCATAGAAGCGGCCGGTGCAGCGCACGTCGACGAGCACGTCGTGGACGATCCCGCGCTGCTGGATGACGGTCTTGGTCTCGGCGATCGCGCGACTGCCGGCGAGGTCGATCGCGGTGCCGCCGAGCATGTGCTGGACGTCAACGCCGCGTGCCCAGGCGGCGCGCGACGCCTCGATGAATTCCGCGCCGCTACGCTGCTGCCATGTCGTCGACATAGCCGAATCGTCGAACCAGACGGTCGCGAGCTTGTCCCATTGGCCGCTGTCGCGCCATACCGCCCAGCCTTCGACGAGGTCGCGGATGGCGGCGCGGTCGGCGAAGGTCTGTGGGTCGTGCATCGTCTATTCCGCGGCTTCGACGACGGGCAGCGCTGGCTCGGCGGCGCGGCCGGCGGCGAGGTCGAGCACGCCGGGTTGCCAGGCGTCGCCGCGCCAGGCGACGAATTGGTCGGGGCGGACGAGCGTCAGGCAATGGGCATAAAGCGTGCCGGCCTCCTCGTCGGTGAGGCGCACCAGCGTCAACGGCGCGCCGTCGCGTTCCGCGCACGCTGTTTCGATGTCACGCTCGTCGGCTTGCGGCCGGCAAAGCAATGCGAAGCCCTGGCCGAAGGCATCGTAAAGCGACGAACCGTCGGCGCGCCACAGGTGGGGCGCCAGGCAGCCGGGTCGGCTCGACGGCGTATAATAGAGGCTGTTGGCGACCGGCACCGGGCCGTCCTCGCCGGCGATGATCGGCGATTCGCCATAGCAGCCGCCGAGCACGGTGCCGAGCGAGTGAAACTCCTTCTTCTTCGCCGCGACGATCCGCTCGCCTACAACCGCCCGCGCCGCATCGCCTGCGGAACCGGGCTCGTCCAGCCCCTCGGCCAGCAGCTCGTTGGACAGGATGGCGTGGTTGGACGCCGCCTCCGCGATCACCTCCGCGTGGATTTTACGCCGCTCGATCTCGTAGCTGTCGAGCAGCACCGGGCCGCCCCAGCCCTGCAGCATCGCCGCAAGCTTCCAGCCGAGGTCGACCCCGTCGGCGACGCCCATGTTCATGCCGTATCCCCCGAACGGCGGGTGAAGGTGGCAGGCGTCGCCGATCAGCGCGATGCGCCGGTCGCGGTAACGGTCGGCGATGAAGCTGCTCGCGACCCATTCGTCGTTGCTGAGGATCTCGTAGGGCAGGTCGATCCCGGTCGCGTCGCGGATCAGCGCGGCGGCGGATCCCTGCGTGACCTTGAAGCCATCGGGCAGGCGGGTCGGCATGAAATACCAGATATCGGGCGCGTCCATCGGCCCGATCAGGCTCGGCGCGACGTCGTTGACCTGCCAGTACATCGCGCCGGGGCCATGGCCGTGCGCCTCTGCCAGACCAGGCGCGCGGAACACGACGTTGTAGTTGCGCGACAGTCCGTAGGTGCCCTGGAGCGTCGCGCCGATCAGGTCGCGCACCGCGCTGCGCGCACCGTCAGCGCCGACCAGATAGGCTGCGCGCAACGTCTCCTCGCCGCCTTCGTTGCGGACGGTGACGGTGACGCCGTCCTTATCCTGCACAGCGGAAACGAACTCGGTCGAGAAGCGGATGCGGACGGACGGCAGGCTCTCGGCGTGTTCGCGCAGCACCTGCTCGAGCTTGTACTGCGGCACCCATTGGCCGTGCTCGGGATAGCGGTCGTCGCGCGCGGGGCTGCAATTCATGGCATTAGGAATAAGCGCGATCCGGTAGCCACCAAGCCGGGTGACGAACTGGACGTCGGACGGATAATCCACGCCGAACGGTGAAACCCCCGCGAGCTTGCCGGCGATGCCCCAGCGACGCAGGTGGGTGCGGGTGCGGACGTTGGTGGTCTTGGCGCGAGGCGCATAGCCGACGCGGTCGTTACGCTCGATCACGACACAAGCGATGCCGCGCGAGCCGAGCTCGATCGCCAGCGCCAAGCCGCTCGGCCCCGCGCCGACGATCACCACGGATGTGCTTGCCCCTGTCTCGCTCACGACCCTCTCCATCCGCGTCACCGGACCTGGCGCCGACCTAGGGGGCTAGAATGACACCGTGGCGATGGCAAAAGCGGCAGGGTGCCATCAAACGGGGTATCGTGCCGGCTACGCCCCTCCGCGGCCGTAATTGAGCGCGGCACGGCGGATCAGGTCGCTGAAGCGCTCGGCGAGCGGGGTCAGCGGCATCTCGTGGCGGCGGACGAGATAGATCGAGGAGACGAGCAGCGGATGATCGAGCGCGATCCGGTCGAACAGGCCCGCCATGACCGGCAGCGCCAGCCATTGCTCGGGCACGATCGCCAGCAGATCGGAATTGGCGACGGCGAGCAGCGCGAGAAGGTTGGAGCGGGCATGGAGCGCAACGTGCGACGCGGGCAGCCCCTGCTTGGCGAACATCGTCTCGAAGGCGCTGTCGTTGCCGCCCGCCGACATCGTAACCCGCACCCAATGCGCGTCGGCGAGCTCGGCCAGCGTGCGTTTGGCGGCGAGCGGATGCCCCTTGCGCGCGAGCACGACGCGGCTGTGCTCGTAGAGCAGGTCCATCGCGAATTGCGGCTGAGCCATCGGCGCCTCGACCGGACCGACGTAGAAGTCGAGCCGGCCCGCGGCGAGGTCGGGCTGGATCGGCGGGAAGAAGCTCTCCGACAGCTTGAGCACGACGTCGGGGTAGCGGCGGCGGAAGGCGGCGAGCGCGGTCGGCAGCAGGCTGACGCTCGGCGCGCTCGACAGGGCGACCGACACCTCGCCCTGGTGCCGGCCCTTGAGCTGCGCGATCTCGTCGCGGGCGCGCCGCAGCTCGGCGTCGACGGTGCCGGTCAGCCGGACGCCCTTGGCGTGGCGCTCGAAAAGGGTCGCGCCGAGCTCCTCCTCCAGCTCGCGGATGCTGCGGGTGATCGCGGGCTGGGCGACGTCGAGCTGGCGCGCGGCGGCGCGCAGGCTGCCATGCTCGGCAACCGCCAGCACGTCGCGGATGTGGCTGAGCTTCATGCGCCCTCTCCCCCCTCCCTCTTGCTGCCGCGCAGGGCTAGGCGCGTGCCGACCCCGGTGCAACCGGGTGCGGTTCGTGCATCACGCGCGCCAAACTGGCATCTCCGGCACATCGGGAGCGCAGCCTAAGGGTTGCGGCTACGTTGAGAGGATGTGCGGGTGAGCGGCATGGGAGAGCGGCGTTGCGGCTGATCGCGACCGAGGAGGCGTTCGCGCCCAAGCCCTATCTCGACCGCTATCTCCAGCTCGCCCGGACGCTCGACACGGCGCCCGCGCGCTACCTGTCGATGTATTATGCCAAGCCGGAGATGACGCGGCAGCTGACCGACCCCGATTACCGGATCGAGGAGATGGACCGGTTCGGCGTCGACATGCACCTGCTCAGCATCACCGCGCCGGGCGTGCAGGCGTTCGATGCGGAGACAGGCACGGCGCTGGCGATCGAGTCCAACGACGTGCTGGCGGAGGCGATCGCAAGGCGGCCGGCCCGGTTCGCGGGCCTCGCCGCGGTGGCGCCGCAGGACCCGGCGGCAGCGGCGCGGGAAATCCGGCGTGCGATCGGCGAGCTGGGGTTGAGCGGGATCATCATCAACTCGCACACGCACGGCGAGTATCTCGACAGCCCGAAGTTCTGGCCGATCTTCGAGGCGGCGGTGGCGTGCGACATGCCGGTCTACCTCCATCCGACCTTCCCCTCCGACGCCATGATCAAGCCGTACCAGGATTACGGCATGATGGGCGCGCTGTGGGGGTTCGGCGCGGACGCTTCGCTGCACGTCGTGCGGATGATCCTGGGCGGGGTGTTCGACGCCTTTCCCGCGCTCAAGGTCGTGCTCGGGCATCTCGGCGAGGGGATGGCGTTCTGGCTCGGGCGGCTCGACAACCGCTACCAGAATTTGCTGCGCCGCGGCGGGCTGGAGCCGCTGGGCATGAAGCCGCTTGCCAAGCTGCCAAGCGAGTATTTCCGCTCGAACTTCTGGATCACGACCAGCGGCATGATGACGCAGCCGCCGCTCGACTTCTGCCTGCAGATGTTCGGCGAGGACAGAATCCTGTTCGCGGTCGATTACCCCTATGAGCAGACCGCGGAGGCGGTCGCGTTCGTGCGCGGGCTGCCCTACGCGCCCGAAACGATGCGCAAGCTCACCCACCTCAATGCCGAGCGCCTGTTCCGCATCGCGCCGGCTGCCCAGACGGAGAAGGACGCCGCATGAAGCTGATACGCTACAGCCAGGACGGAACGCCGCACCTCGGCGCCGTCAAGGATGACCGTGTGATCGCGCTCGACAACGCCGGCTTTCCGACCATGCTGAGCATCGTCGAAGGCGGGGAGGAGGCGCTGGCCAAGGTCCGTGCGTTCGTCGATGCCGCAGACGCCGGGCCGGCGCTTGCCGACGTGACCCTGCTCGCGCCGGTCGAGCGGCCCAGCAAGTATCTGGCGATCGGCATGAACTACGCCAAGCATCTGGAAGAGGCCGACAAGCTCGGCGTCAAGCGCTCGGCGCATCAGGTGTGGTTCAATAAGCAGACCACCTGCCTGGCCGGCCCGTATGACGACATCGATCCGGGCGTGACCGAGAAGCTCGACTATGAGGTCGAGCTGGGCGCGGTGATCGGCACGCGGGCGAAGACGGTCAGCGAGGACGACGCGCTGTCTTACGTCTTCGGCTATTTCGTCGCCAACGACGTGTCAGCGCGCGACTGGCAGTTCCACTCGCAGACCTTCACCATGGGCAAGTCGTTCGACACGCACGGGCCGATCGGGCCGTGGATCGTCACCGCCGACGAGGTGCCCGATCCGCAGAACCTCGAGCTGCGCTGCTACGTCAACGGCGAGCTGCGCCAGCAGAACAACACGGCCACGATGATCCACCCGCTGGCCAAGCAGATCGCCTATCTGTCGACCGCCTTCACGCTGGAGCCCGGCGACCTGATCGCGACCGGCACGCCCGAGGGCGTCGGCGTGGGCATGGAGCCGCAGGTGTTCCTGCAGCCGGGCGACGTAGTGCGCTGCGAGGTCGACGGGATCGGCGCGATCGAGAACCGCGTCGTCGCGAATTAGGAGAGACGAAATGGCTGTGCTGAGCGCGCTGTCGCTGACGTTGGAAGTGCCGGACATTGAACCCGGCGTGCAATTCTACACCGATGCGGGGCTGGCCGCCGACGTCGAGGGCAACATTGCGCGGCTGCGCTGCGCAGGACAGGACCGCGACTCGATCGTGCTGCTCGGCGGCTATCCGAGGAAGCGGCTGCACCACATCTCGCTGCGCGCCGACGACCTCGACGGCATCGCCGAGCGCGTGCCGGCCGCGGGCGGCCAGGTGGTGACGGCACCGGACGGATTCGAGAACAACGGGCTGTGGGTCACCGACCCCAACGGCATGCTGATCCGACTGACCGACCACCCGGCCGACGCCGAGCTGGAAGCGGCGACGCCGTTCGAGATCAACGGGCCGGGCCGGGTCGTGCGCATGCGCCGTTCGGCGGTGCTGCCGCAGAAAGCTTATCCGCCCGCCAAGCCCTTGCGGCTCGGGCACATCCTGGTCTTCTCGCCCGACGTGATGAAGAGCGTCGCGTTCGTCACCGAGGCACTCGGCATGGGGCTGGCCGACCGCGCGCAGGAGATTATCGCCTTCACCTGCGCGCGCAAGAACAGCGACCACCATGTCGTCGCCTTCGCCAAGTCGCCGGGTGTGGGCTTTCACCATGCGAGCTTCCAGGTCGGCGACCCGGACGAGGTCGGCCGCGGCGGCCGCGCCCTACTCGCCAAATCGCGGCGCGGCGACTGGGGCTTCGGGCGGCACACGATCGGGTCGAACTTCTTCCACTACATCCAGGACCCGTGGGGGTCGTGGTTTGAATATTATTCGGACATGGACCATATCGACGATTACGCGCTGTGGACGCCGACCAACTACGACATGGAGGACAGCCTCGCGTCGTGGGGTCCCGAGGTGCCATCGGACTTCGTCCACAACTACGAGGTCGACGCCGAGCCCTTCCACCGCGCCGAGCCGGTCGCCGCCTGAAGGTGTCGCGCCGGCGCTGAGCGATACGCGCGCGTGATCGGCCGCCGGCACATGCCATCCGCCGGTGAGCGCGCAACTCGGCTAGGCTCTGCGCCAAGAGAAGCGGAGAGGTGCCCCATGTTCATGACCAACTGCTGGCAGGTCGCGGCATTCGCCAAGGACCTAGGCGCCGCGTTGATGCCGCTGACCATCACGGGACGACCGGTAGTGCTGTACCGCACCCAAGCCGGCGAGCCGGTGGCGATGGCGGACCAATGCCCGCACCGGCTGGTGCCGCTGTCGCTGGGCTGGCTGGACGGCGATGTCGTGCAATGCGGCTATCACGGCATGCGCTTCGCGTCCGATGGCGCGTGCGTGTCGATCCCTGGGCAGAAGATGGTGCCGGCCACGGCGAAGGTACGCACCTATCCGGTCGTGGAGAAGCACCAGTTCATCTGGATCTGGATAGGCGACGCGACCCTCGCCGATCCGGCGACGGTGCCTGATTTCCACTGGATGGACAGCGACGACTGGGCAGTCGCCGAAGGCTATCATCACGTGCGCGCAAATTACCGGCTGCTGGTCGACAACCTGCTCGACCTCAGCCACGAGACGTTCGTGCACCCGGAGACGATCGGCAACGACGCGGTGGCGGAGTCGCCCGTCGCGGTCAGCCTGGTCAACGACAGGAAGACGGTGCGCGCGCACCGTGACATGCACGACGCCGAGCCGCCGCCGCAGTTCGAGGCGCTGGCAGGCATGAAGGACAAGATCGACCGCTGGCATACCACGCTCTACACGCCGCCCGGCTTCTGCGTGATCGAGGTCGGTGCGGTGCCGGCGGGGAGCGGTGACCTTTCGCGCGGATTCGAGGCGCGCATTCTCAATCTGATCACCCCCGAGACCGAGCGATCGAGCCATTATTTCTGGGGCCATGCGCGCAACATCCGCCGCGACGAGCCGGCGCTGACCGACGTGATCCGCGCATCGATCGTGACCACTTTCGATCAGGACAAGCACGTGCTGGAGGCACAGCAGATCGCCTGTGAGCGCGAAGGTACTTTCGATCCGACGGTGGCCATCGCTGTCGACAACGCGCCTCTGCAGGGCCGGCG
>CAXTNG010000056.1:7737-14279 GCA_964245475.1 uncultured Sphingomonas sp.
AGCAGCGCAAGGCCGTCGATGCGATGGCTGAGGCCTTCGACGGGCCGGCCGAGCAGGCTCCCTTCTCGCCGTCTCAGGAACCGACCGGCGAGACCGTGCCGCTCGCCGAGGTGACGCTGGCGCCGCCGGTCGATCCGCTGGCGAAGATCGTCTGCATCGGCATGAACTATCGCGACCATGTCGGCGAGATCAAGCTGGAGGTGGCGGAGAACCCGACCATCTTCACCCGCGGCATCGACACGCTGGTCGGGCATGGCGGCGACATCGTTCGCGCGAAGGTATCGGAGACGTTCGACTTCGAGGGCGAGATAGCGGTCGTGATCGGGCGCGGGGGGCGCCACATCGCCGAAGCCGATGCGATGGATCACGTCGGCGGCTACACCTGCTTTATGGACGGCAGCATCCGGGCCTATCAGAAGCACTCGATCACCGCGGGCAAGAACTTCTGGCGGACGGGTGCGATGGGGCCGTGGATCGTGCCGGCGGACGAATTCGGCGTCGAGGACCCGGCGCTGCTGACGCGGCTGAACGGCGAGGTGGTGCAGTCATCGCATGCCAGCCTGATGATCTTCGACATCCACCGCTGCATCGCCTATGTCTCGCAGGTCATGCCGCTCCGGCCCGGCGACGTGATCGCGACCGGCACCCCGGGCGGCGTGGGCTCGCGCCGCACGCCGCCGCTCTGGATGAAGCCGGGCGACACGATCGAGGTGGAGGTGGAGGGCGTCGGCACGCTCGCCAACCACGTCGTCGACGAGGATGCTTGAGGGCTTTCAGCAACCGTTACCGGAGCGCGCTGTAACGCCCATTCGAACGGTGAAAGCCTTGCGATCCTTGCTGCTTCCCGCCCAACGCTGACAACGATGCCGACGCGCTGGAGCTACAGGACCTGGGCGGTGATCGCCGCGCTGATCGTCGCCGCGCTGGCGGTGTTCGGCGCCGTCACCGCGCGGGCGCACCGGGCAGAGAACCGGCTGATGCGCGCCGACCCCGAGACGATCCTCGCCAATCCCGACCTGCGCCGCACGGCGTTGTCGGTCGGGCAGAAAGCTTATGCCGGGCATTGCGCCTCCTGCCACGGCAACGGGCGCGGCGACCCGGCGCGGGGCATCCCGGACCTGACCGACGGCGACTGGCTCTACGGCTCGGGCGAGGTCGCCGACGTCGAGCAGATCGTCCTCTACGGCATCCGATCGGGCAACCCGCGTGGCTGGCAGCTGGCGTCGATGCCGGCCTATGCCCGTGCCAAGCCGTACGGCGCCGAGCCGATCCCGCCGCTCGCCCCGCGCGAGATCGCCGACGCGACCCAGTTCCTGCTCGACCTGCACGGCCGCAGCCACGATGCGGCCGCCGCGGCGCGGGGCAAGGCGCTCTACCGCGGCAAGGCCGGCTGCTACGACTGCCACAGCCCCGACGGCGCGGGTGACCCGTCGATCGGCGCGCCGAACCTGCTCGACGACGTGTGGCTCTATGGCGACGGTTCGGCGGCGAGCATCGCAGCGACGCTGCGCGGTGGCCGTGCGGGGTTCAGCCCGGCCTATGCGCGCGTGCTCAAGCCGGTCGAGGCGCGTGCTGTCGCCGCCTATGTCGCGTCGCTGTCGCATCGGGGAGGAAAGACCAGTGAGTGACGCGCCGGAAGTCTGGTCGCTGTCGACGCCAAGCGCGCGGCGTTCGCTGATCCTCTGCGCGCTAGGCGCACTGGTCGGCCTCGCCATCGCCGGGCTCGGGCTGTTCACCGCCAAGGGCACGCGCACCGTAGCGGTGCCGGCGGAGGATGTCGCGCTGGTCAATCAGGTGCCGATCCTGATGAGCGACTATGTCCAACAGCTGCGCGCGCTGTACGACGTACCGCTCGCCCAGGCGACGCCCGAGCAACGGCGAAAGGTGCTCGACGACATGGTGCGCGAGGAGGTGTACGTCCAGCGCGGCGTCGAGCTCGGAACGCAGGCGGACACGATCGAGGTGCGCCAGGCGCTGGTCGGCGCAGTGGAGGCGCTGGTCTCGGCAGACGCGCGGGTCGCGCAGCCGTCCGACGCGGACCTGCGCACCTACTACCAGCGCCATCTCGCCGCCTTCGCGAGCGAGGGGATCATGACGCTCGCCGATCACCGGCTGCCAAGCGATGCCTCACCGCTGGCGATCGCCACGGCGGTGGCGAAGCTGAAGGCGACGCCCCCGGGTCCGTCGGTCGACCTGGCGGTGCCGCGCTCGGGCAGGATGACCGATGGCGAGGAATTCTACTTCGCCGCGCGCATCCACCTCGGCGACCGGCTGTTCGCTGTCGCGCGACAGCTCAAGGACGGCGAGGTATCCGCGCCCGTGCCGGGTCCCGATGGCGTGCACATCCTGGTGATGCAGAAGAACATCGCGCCGGTGAATGCGCCGTTCGAGGCGGTGCGCGACAAGGTACTTGCGGCATACATCGACGATCAGGTGAAGGTGCTGACCGCCGCCAACGACCGCTTCCTGCGCAAACGTGCCGACATCCAGTTCGCGGCCGGCTACGAATGAGGCGCCTGCTCGCGCTGCTTGCGCTGTTCCTGCTCGCCTCGCCGGCCGCGGCCCACACGCGCAGCGAATCGCACAGTGCGTGGGTGGTCGACGGCGCGGTCGTCCACATGAGCTTCAGCGTCGCGGACGTCGAAGCGATGCGCATCGATCCCGCGGGCGCGCGGCCGAGCGACGCGGCGCTGATCCGTTACCTCGTGCCGAAGGTCGGCGTCACCGCAAGCGGAACGGCGTGCCGCAGCGCCGCGCCGCCGCATGCGCTCGCCGCCGCCGCGGGGTTCCGCCGGATCGAGTTCCAGTACCGCTGCCCGTCCGCGGACGACCTGCGCCTGGTCGACACGGCTTTCTTCGAGCTGGTGCCGACGCACGTCAACTTCGCGCAGATCCAGCGGCCGAACGGCGATTTCGTGGAACAGCTGATCACCGCCGACGACCAGGGGCTGGACCTGGCGGGCGGCGGCGAGGGACTGGAGAGCGCGGGCTTCCTGCGCTTCGTCGAGATGGGCGTGATGCACATCTTCACCGGCGTCGACCATATGTCGTTCCTGGTCGGGCTGGTGCTGATCTCGCGGCGTTTGCGCGATCTGGTGTTCGTGGTGACCGGCTTCACCATCGGGCATAGCCTAACGCTGGCGCTGGCGGTGACCGGCATCATCCGCCCGCACGCCGAATTCATCGACGCGCTCGTCGCCTTGACGATCGCGCTGATCGGCGCGGAGAACATCTCGATCGCCAGCGGGCGGCCCGGCACGGTCGCGGCGGGAGTCGGCGGCGCGCTGGCGCTGATGGCAGGGCTCAGGCTGCTCGACGTCGGGCTGCTGCCGCCGCTGCTGCTGATTGGCGCGGGTATCTTTGCGACCTGCTACATCCTGATGACGGGGCATCTGCGCGACGCCGGGCGCATCCGGTTGGTGGTGACTCTCGTTTTCGGACTGGTCCACGGCTTCGGCTTCGCCGCCGACCTGCTGGAGAGCAAGCTGCCGCCGCAGAAGCTCGCCGAGATCCTCGTCGGCTTCAACCTGGGCGTGGAGTTCGGACAGCTCACCATCGTGCTGCTGCTGACCGGGCTGGTGATGCTGCTCGCCCGCGCGAAGCTGACCCTGCCCCGCCCGATCGTCGTCGATGTCGCCGCGGCGTCTCTGGTGGCAATCGGCACCTACTGGTTCATCGGGCGCAGCTTTGCGGCTTGACCGCTTGCCGGTTACGACATAGCCGGTTTTGTAACTTCTAGAGAGGATCTGATGGCGGAAACGGTGCGACATTTGGGGGCAAGCGGGCCATCGGTCTTCCCGCTGGCGCTCGGCTGCGCGGCGATGTCGACAGGCTATGGCAGCAACGTCGATGAGGCGGAGAGCCTCGCCACGATCCATGCCGCGATCGATGCGGGCGTGACCTTGATCGACACCGCCGATTTCTACGGCCAGGGGCACAACGAGCAGCTGATCGGCCGCGTCCTCCGCGAGCGGCGCGGCAAGGTGATGCTGTCGGTCAAGTTCGGTGCGCTGCGCTCGCCCGACGGGGCGTTCCTCGGCATCGACAACCGACCCGCAGCGATCAAGAACTTCGTCGGCTACTCGCTCAACCGCCTGGGCGTTGACGTCATCGACATCTACCGCCCAGCCCGGCTCGACCCCGCGGTGCCGATCGAGGACACGATCGGCGCAATCGCCGAGCTCGTGCAGGCAGGCCACGTCCGCCACATCGGGCTTTCTGAGGTCGGCGCGGAGACGGTGCGGCGGGCGCATGCGGTCCACCCGATCGCGGATTTGCAGATCGAATATTCGCTGATGAGCCGCGGGCCGGAGGAGACGATCCTGCCGGTGCTCGACGAGCTCGGCATCGGCGTCACCGCCTATGGCGTGCTATGCCACGGGCTGCTGAGCGACAGCGCGAGACCCGCCGACGCAAGCGGCGGAATGCGCGCGCATCTGCCGCGGTTCAGCGCGGAGAATTTCGAGCGCAACCGTGCGCTTGCCGCGGCGCTGAGCGCGATCGGCGGGGAGAAGGGCGTTACCACTGCGCAGCTCGCCATCGCCTGGGTGCTGGCGCAGGGGCCGCGGATCGTTCCGGTGATCGGCTCGCGCAAACGTTCGCAGCTGGGCGAGGCCCTGGGTGCGCTCGCGATCATGTTGAGCAAGGACGACCTGGCGCGCATCGAGCGGGCGGTGCCGGCAGACGCGGTGGCGGGCACGCGCTATGCCGCACCGCTGATGCGGATGCTGGACAGCGAGACATGAGGAGAGAGCCATGAAGAGCATCATTCGAAACGGCACAGCACTGGCGATGGCGATCGGCCTCGCCACGCCTGCACTGCCGGCGGCGGCGCAACAGGCGCCTGCGCCGGCCACACTGACCGCGCACGCGGTAAAGGGCGGCGCCTATCGAATGGAAGGCGGCCGGTCGAACACCGGCTTCGTGGTCGGCCCGACCGGCGTGACCGTCATCGACACCGAGATGACCCCCGACACCGCGGCGAAGGCGCTGGCGGCGATCAAGGGTGTCACGCCCAAGCCGGTCAGCGCGATCGTGATCACCCACGCCGACCCCGATCACGTCGGTGGCCTGGGCTTCTATCCCGCCGTGCCCGTCTACATGCAGGAGAACGCGCGCGACGAGGTCGTCGCCTCGGCCGCCGACCCCAACGCGCCACCGATGTACAAGGCGATGTACGCTGCCCTCCTCGCGCGCCTTCCCGGCGACACGGTGGGCAACACGACGAACGTGACGCTCGGCGGCACGCCCGTGCAGCTGATGTACTTCGGACCCGGCCACACCTCCGGCGACCTGGTCGTCTATCTGCCCCAGCAGAAGGTCGTCTACGGCGGCGATTTCCTGGTCAACACCTCACGCTTTCCCATCGTCCATCTCGACGGGTCGACGCTGGGCTGGATTTCCGCGATGAAGGCGATGCTGGCGTTGAATGCCGACGTCTACGTTCCCGGTCACGGAGCGATCGAGACCAAGGCGCAGCTCGCAGCACGCGTGAAGGATGCGGAGACCCGCCGCAGTGCGATCAAGGCGATGGTGGCGCAGGGCAAGACGCTGGCCGAGATCGAGCAGGCGCTGCCCGATCCGACCGACAACCCGATGTTCCTGACCTTCACCCAGACGGTCTATGCCGAGCTGACCAAAGGCTATCCGGCACCGCTGCCGCCCTGGGCGAACGTGATTCGGCGGTAGGTTTCAGCTGTCGTCACCCCGGCCTTGAGCCGGAGCGACGGGATGCTTTAGTCAGGCGTCCGCCAGCGCCTTCTGGCGATGCTGCGCCACGAACGCCTCGGGATCGTTGATCTCGCTCCCTGAGGGATTGGCCTTGAACGCGTCCGACGCCATGAACGCCGCCATCTCTTCGAGGGTCGCGTGGTTCTGCGCGGTGATCTCGACGTTGTTGCCGTCGGGGTCGCGGTAGTAGAAGCTGGTCATCGGCCCATGGTCGGCGCTGCGATGGGGGTTCAGGCCCTTGCCGTTCAGTTCCTCGAAAGTGTCGCAGAGCTCGTTCAGGTCTGCGGTCATCAGTTGCATGTGGTGCAATCCCGGCGCTCCCCTGGAAGGCTCCAATGCGGTGCCGGGCTCCTCGAAGATGCCGATCGTCTGCACGTATGGATGGTCGAGCGACAGGCGGAAGAAGCACATCCGCAAGTCGGACGCGCGCGTCTGGCCGCCGAGGTCGAGCGGTTTGGTGCCGGGCGGCGGCGCGTGCTCGAAGAAGGGCTCGACACCGAGAACGGTCGCATACCACGCCTTCATCGCGTCCAGGCGGCCGGTCCGAAGGATCGTCTCGCTGATTTTCAGGCGCGAGCTCGCCTGGGGGGTGCCGTCGGTCATCGCCGTCTCCTGATTCGATGCACCCGTCATGCCGTCAGCCGCGGTTCGCGGCAAAGATACGGCTTTGCCGAAGGTGATCGCCGGAGCTTATCGGCCGCGGCCCGGCAGCATGCGGAACAGCTCGCCGTCGCGGTCGATCAGCTGATGCTTCCAGGCGGCGGCGACATGCAGCGCGATCAGCGCGGCGAAGCCGTAGGCGAGCACGACAT
>CAXTNG010000057.1:0-14215 GCA_964245475.1 uncultured Sphingomonas sp.
GCGCTGGGGACTTGCGCACAAATTCCCGGCCGAGCGCGCGCAGACGACGCTGATCGTGATCGACATCCAGGTCGGGCGCACCGGCAAGCTCACCCCCGTCGCGCGGCTGGAGCCGGTGACGGTGGGCGGCGTGGTCGTCACCAATGCGACGCTGCACAACCGCGACGAGATCGCGCGGCTCGGCGTACGGCCCGGCGACCGCGTGCTGCTCCAGCGTGCGGGCGACGTCATCCCGCAGATCGTCGAGGTGCTCACCCGCGACGAGGAGCGCCCCGCCTTCGCCTTCCCGGACCATTGCCCGCGCTGCGGCTCCGAGGCGGTGGCGGAGGAGGGCGAGGTCGACGTGCGCTGCACCGGCGGGCTGATCTGCCCGGCGCAGCGCCTGGAACGCTTGCGCCATTTCGTCAGCCGCGGCGCGCTCGACATCGAGGGGCTGGGCGAGAAGACGCTGGTCGAGCTGCTCGATCTCGGCTGGATCGCCGAGCCCGCCGATCTGTTCCGGCTCGCGCAGCATCGCGAGGCGCTGGTCGCGCGCGAGGGCTGGCAGGCGAAGTCGGCGGATGCCCTGCTCGCCGCGATCGAGGCGAAGCGCACGCCCGACCCGGGGCGCTTCCTGTTCGGGCTCGGCATCCGCCACGTCGGCGCGATCACCGCGCGCGACCTGCTGAAGGCGTTCGGCACGGTCGAGCGGATCGCTGATGTTGCGACCCGCGCAAGCGGCGACGAGGGCGCCCGCTCCGAGATCACCGCCGTCGAGGGGGTCGGGCTCATCGTGGCGCAGGCGCTGGTCGACTTCTTCCATGAGCCGCACAACCGTACTTTGTGGGACGATTTGCTCGGCGAGGTGCAGCCCGCGCCGTTCGAGCACAAGGTCCGGGCGTCGGACGTGACCGGCAAGACCGTGGTCTTCACCGGCACGCTGGAGACGATGAGCCGCGACGAGGCCAAGGCTCAGGCGGAGGCGCTCGGCGCGCGCGTTTCCGGATCGGTATCGGCCAAGACCGACCTGGTGGTCGCGGGTCCCGGTGCGGGGTCCAAGCTCAAGAAGGCGGCGGAGCTCGGCGTTGCGGTGACCGACGAGGCGGGCTGGGCAGCGATCGTCGCGGCCGCCGGCTGATGGCTGACGGCTGACGGCTGACGGCTGACGGCTCCTATCTTTACAAGCCGCGAGAGTGATGCCTTTTTGCAACGCACAATGAACGAGTTGCTAATCGCATGACATGCGACTCGCCAATGTCATGGAAGCGCAATATCCCTCGGTCAGTTGCCTAAAGCGACGGCGAAGGCGCCGCGCGTGCAGGATGAAGGCACGGGGCTCGAAAAGGGAAAAAGACTCGATGCGAAACAACCTGTTCCTCGGCGTCGCGGCCGTAGCGCTGATCGCACCCGCCGCTGCGCTCGCGCAGGAGACGACCTCCTCGATTCGCGGCACTGTCACCAGCGGCGGCCAGCCGGTCGCCGGCGCGACGGTAGTCGCGGTCAACGTGCCGTCGGGCACGCGCTCGGAAACGACCTCGGACGCGAACGGCGGCTTCAGCTTCGCCGGTCTGCGCGCGGGAGGGCCGTACAGCGTCACCGTCACCAGCCCGCAGGGCAACACCACCGTCACCGACATCTTCACCGTCGTGCAGCAGGCCTATACGCTGCCGATCGAACTCGCCGCGAGCGCCGACGCGACGGCCGGCCCGGACATCGTCGTGACCGCCACGTCGATCCGCGGCGCGGGCGTCACCTCCGACGGCCCTCAGACGGTGCTGACCCAGGACGACATCTCCAAGGTCGCCTCGGTCAACCGCGACGTCCGCGACATCGTCCGCCGCGATCCCTTCGCGACGCTGGACATCACCAACCAGGGCGAGCGCGGCGGCGCGATCTCGATCGCGGGCGTCAACCCGCGCTACAACCGCTTCACCATCAACGGCGTGCAGGTCGGCGACAATTTCGGCCTCAACCAGGACGCGAGCCCGACCAACCGTGGTCCGGTGCCGTTCGACGCGCTGGCGCAGGTCTCGGTCTCGGTCGCGCCCTATGACTTCCGTCAGGGCAACTTCCAGGGCGGCGCGATCGACACGGTGCTGCTGTCGGGCACCAACGAGTTCCACGGCACCGGCTTCTATTCGGAAAGCCGCGACGAGCTCCAGGGCGACAAGAGCGAGGGCAACACCTACGTCATCCCGAACTACAAGTCGCAGACCTATGGCGCGACGCTGCGCGGCCCGATCATCAAAGACACGCTGTTCTTCATGGTCTCGGCCGAGCGCAATACCGATCCCCGTCCGTTTGCGACCCAGGTTGGCCAGATCCCGAACCTGACGGCCGCGCAGATCAGCAGCGTCACCAACACCGCCACCGGGGTCTACAAATACGATCCGGGCCCGATCCTGGTCATCAACAACCGCAAGGACGAGAAGATCGTCGGCCGGATCGACTGGAACATCACCACCGGCCAGCGCCTGTCACTGTCCTACATCAATTCGTTCGACACGCTGGACAGCCAGAACAACACCAGCGTCACGACGACCGCGCCGTCCTATGGCCTGACCTCCAACGCCTATGCCCTGTCCGAGCTGCTGCGCGCCGGCATCCTCCAGCTGAACTCGGATTGGACCGACAATTTCTCGACCGAGGCGCGCGCCATCTACAAATGGTATCGCCGTGGCCAGGAGCCGCTGCTCGGCCGCGGGTTCGCGCAGTTCCGTGTCTGTGCCGACACCGCGACCCAAGCGACGCTGACGACCTGCGCACCGCCGACCAACAGCACCGCGGCCACACTGCCGATCATCGCATTCGGCCCGGACAACAGCCGCCAGACCAACGAGCTGTTCTTCGACACTTGGGCGGGCTCGCTGCTGGCGCGGCTCAGGATGAACAACCACGAGCTGAAGTTCCTCGCCGAGTTGAACGAGCAGCGGACCTTCAACAACTTTCTGCAGAACAGCCTCGGCAACTATTATTTCGACTCGCTCACAGACTATCAGAACCAGCGTGCCGATCAGCTGACGGTGGCGGTGCCGCTGAACGGCCAGCCGAACGGCGCGGCCGCGGATTTCCACTACGACCAGTGGACCTTCGGCATTCAGGACGATTGGCAGGTCAGCGACGACCTGCAGGTCAGCTACGGCTTCCGCTGGGACCTGTGGGGCATGCGCGACGCGCCCGCGGCGAACCCGTTCTTCCAGGCGCGTGAAGGCTATCGCAACACCAAGACCTACAAGGGTCTGGAGATCTTCCAGCCGCGCGTCAGCTTCAACTACAAGCCGAGCTTCCTCCCCGGGCTGAAGCTGCGCGGCGGCGGCGGCATCTTCGGCGGCGGATCGCCCGACATCTTCCTGTCGAACAGCTTCTCGAACACCATCCTGTCCAACACCGTGACCTTCACCCGCGCGGCCGCGGCAACGGCAGCCGGCCAGAGCACGACCGCGACCTGTACCCCGATCGCCGGCGCCGCAGTGCCCGCCGCGGTGTGCACCGCCGCGCTGAACGGCGTGACCGGGCAGATTCCGACGACGGGCAGCGACTATGTCCGCTCGGCGGCGAGCGCATCGGCGACCTACACCGGCCTGCTCGACCCGAAATTCAAGCTGCCGTCGTCGTACAAGGCGACGCTGTCGGCCGACTACAACCTGTTCGGCATCAATTTCGGCGCGGACTATTATTTCTCGGCCGCCAAGAACCAGGTGATCTTCGTCGACGCACGCTCGGTCGTCGTCGGCACGCTGCCGGACGGCCGGCCGCGCTACAATTCGCTGATCGCGTTCAGCGACAACAATTACGACATCATGACCACCAACACCGGTCTGGGCCGCACGCACATCGGGGTGGTCCGCGCCGACAAGCGTTTCGACTTCGGGCTCCAGGTCGGCGGCAGCTTCACCTGGCAGGATGTGCGCGACGTGTCGCCGGCGACCTCCTCGACGATCAACTCCAATTACCAGAACCAGATCTTCCTCGATCCGAACCGCCCGGCTCTGGGCCGCTCGAACGACGAGATCAAGTGGAGCGTCAAGTACAACCTCGGCTTCGACCACGCGTTCTTCGGCGACTACAAGACCCGGTTGCAGCTGTTCGGCGAAACGCGTGCAGGGCGCCCGTACAGCATCACCGCGCTGAGCCCCGGCGGCACCAACCGATCGCCGACGTTCGGCACGATCCTGTCGGGCGGCCAGCAGCTGCTCTATATCCCTACCGCCGGCACCGATCCGCTGGTCAGCTTCGACAGCGCGGCGACCCAGACGGCGTTTGACGCCCTGGTCGACAGCGCCGGCCTTGGCAAATACCGCGGCAAGATCGTTCCCAAGAACAGCCAGCGCTCCAAGGCGTTCACCCGCATCGACCTGCACGTCGAGCAGGAGCTGCCGACCGGCATTGGCGGATCGCGCATCTCCGTTTTCGCCGACATCAACAACCTGCTCAACCTGATCGACAAGGATTGGGGTGCGCTGAAGCAGTTCAACTTCCCCTATGCCGCCTCGCTCGTGCAGGTGCAGTGCCTCGCGGTCGCGACCCCGACCGGCGTGTCGGGCGCGGGCGTGACGACCAACACCACGCTGCAGCCGTGCGCACAATACCGGTACTCCAACGTGTCGCAGGTGAACGGCGCGCCCGGGATCAACGACAAGGTAACCAACGTCACCGGCTCGCTCTACGCCATTCGCGTCGGCGCGCGCTTCACCTTCTAGGCACGTCCGCTTCAGGCCACGATATGAGGCCGCCGTCCACACCGGACGGCGGCCCTTTTTCATGGGGCCGCGCGGGTGTAGACGCCCCCGCGATGGCTTCGCTTCCCGCGCCTCCGCGCCCGCGCTTCTCGGCGAGGCCGTTCTTCGAGAACAAGAGCCGCGCCTTCTGGACGCTGCAGGCGGTCGGCTGGGGCGGCTATGTGCTGCTGCGCGGCGTGTCCTCGGTGTCGGCGGGCGTGTCGTTCGACGTGATCGTGCCGGTCATCATCGAGGCGATCGTCGGCTATTGCCTGACGTTGCTGCTGTCGGTGCTCTACGGCTATTGCCGGCAGCTGCCGCTGGCGCTGGCCCTGCTGCTGATCCTGGCGACGCTGGCGGGCACGACGCTCCTCTATTCGCTGATCGACGCCTTCACCTTCTCGTTCACCGCGGGCGGCACGCCGGGGATCAGCCTCGCGCGGATGATCGTGTCGGTCTACATCACCTTCACCGTCCTGTTCGGCTGGTCCGCGCTCTATTTCGGGATCAACTTCTACCTGATCGTCGAGGAGCAGGCGGACCAGATGCGCGACCTGGAGAGCCAGGCGTCGTCGGCGCAGCTGGCGATGCTGCGCTATCAGCTCAACCCGCATTTCCTGTTCAACACGCTCAACTCGATCTCGACTCTGGTGCTGCTCAAGCAGACCGAGCGCGCCAACGCGATGCTCTCGCGCCTCTCGTCCTTCCTCCGCTACACGCTTGCCAACGAGCCGACCGCGCATGTCACGGTGCAGCAGGAGGTGGAGACGCTGAAACTTTACCTCGAGATCGAGAAGATGCGTTTCGAAAACCGTCTCCGCCCGACCTTCGATGTGGACCCGCGCGCGGAACGGGCCCGCTTGCCGTCGCTGCTGCTCCAGCCGCTGGTCGAGAATGCGATCAAATATGCCGTGACCCCGCAGGAGGAAGGCGCCGATATTGCGGTCACCGTGCGGCTCGCCGGGGAGCGGGTGCAGATCGTCGTATCCGACACCGGCCCGGGGTTGCGCGACGGCCCGGTTCAGCCGAGCCTTTCCACGGGCGTGGGGCTCACCAATATACGGGATCGGCTGGCGCAGGCGTATGGGCCCGACCAGCGGATCGACACCCGCTCCATGCCTGCGGGCGGCTTCTCGGTCGAGATCGAGATCCCGTTCCAGCTCGAAGACGTGCAAAGAGAGGCCGCATGACCATCCGCACCATCCTCGTTGACGACGAGCCGCTCGCGATCCAGGGCTTGGAGCTGCGGCTCATGGCGCACGAGGATGTCGAGATCATCGACAAATGCCAGAACGGCCGCGAGGCGATCCGTTCGATCAAGACCCACAAGCCGGACCTCGTGTTTCTCGACATCCAGATGCCGGGCTTCGACGGCTTCTCGGTGGTGCAGGGATTGATGGAGGTCGAGCCGCCGCTGTTCGTCTTCGTCACCGCCTACTCGGACCATGCCCTGCGCGCGTTCGAGGCACAGGCGGTGGATTATCTGATGAAGCCGGTCGAGGAAGCGCGGCTCGCCGACACGATCGAGCGCGTCCGCCAGCGCCTGGCCGAGAAGAGCAGCGTCGGCGAGGCGGAGAAATTGAAGGAGGTCCTCGCCGAGGTCGCCCCCGACGCCGCCGCCGACATGGCGGGGATCGGCGCCGGCGGCGACGGCGAGCACAGCGCCAGCCGCTTCGAGAAGCTGATCAACATCAAGGACCGCGGCCAGATCTTCCGCGTCGACGTGGACACGATCGAGCGGATCGACGCCGCCGGCGATTACATGTGCATCTACACCGGCGACAACACGCTGATCCTGCGCGAGACGATGAAAGACCTGGAGAAGCGCCTCGATCCCCGCCGCTTCCAGCGCATCCACCGCTCGACGATCGTCAACCTCGACCTGGTCAAGCAGGTGAAGCCGCACACCAACGGCGAGTGCTTCCTGGTGCTCAACTCGGGAGCCAGCGTGAAGGTCAGCCGGTCGTATCGGGACGTGGTAGCGCGCTTCGTCCACTGAGACCTCCCCCGGAACGGGGAGGTATGGGCTAAGTTCCCGTCGGCACCGGCCAGGGCCCGTCCCAGCAGCGCGCCGGGTCGCCCGCCGGAACCAAAGTAACCGCCGCCGGGCGGATCGGCGCGGGCAGTTTCGCTACGGCCGCGAGATAGGTCGACTTGTGCCACGCCGGCTCCGGTCCCCAGGCGCCGTAGAAGCTGCACAGCGGCGGCGGCGAGCGCGGGAAGATCAGCGCACGCCGGATCTCGTGCAGCCCCGTCACCGAACCCGCCGCAAGCACGCCCCCCGCCATCGCCAGCCGCGCGCCGCGGATCGTCGCCACCGCGTCGGCCACCATCAGCGCGAGCAGCGCGATCGGGGCGATCGACGCGCGCATCACGAAATCCGACGCCCAGCCGATCTGCCCGAGCGGCAGCAGCAACAGCATCGCCGCGATCAGCGCCCATGTCGCCCACCCGAGCCGCCGCGTCTTCGTCGCCCAGCGCGCGACCAGCAGCAACGGCGCCGCCTCCAGCGCCTCGAAGGCGAGATATTCGTTGAGCCGCAGCGCCACCGCCTTGGCCCCCACGCCGCCCATGTCGGCGGACAGGTAGAGCAGCGCCGGCGCGACCAGCAGGCAGGCGAGTGCAGGCAGCGCCACATCGCTCACCCGCAGCTCTCGCCGCGCGATCGCCGCCATTCCCGCCAGCGCCGCGAACGGCAGTACCCCGAGCGCGCCGAGCGGCGACCAGAAGACGGTCAGCGGCACCAACGCGAGCGCCGCGCCGAGCGGTAGCCCCCGGTCGCGCCACAGTGCGAAGCCGAGCGCGCCGATCCACCCCGCGAGCGCATGCTGCGGCACCCAGAAAATCTGGGTGACGTGGGACGAATATTGCAGCGCCCCGGGCCAGGCTTCGAGATGGTCGGGAAGCGGCAGGCCGTCCGCGAGCCACGCGCCGACCACGTCCATGCCGCTGAACGCCACGAATACCGCAAGTGCGATGATCCGCCGCCGCGTGCCTGCGAACAGCGTCGAGCCGAGCGCCAGCACCGCGGTCAGCAACAGCGTATTCTGTCCGAGCAGCGCCCAATCGCCCGCCGCCTGCCCGTCCACCTTCATCGCGAGCGAGGGCAGCAGGTACATGCCGAGTGGCGCACGCAGCACCTCGGGCAGCCCGCGCGCCATGTACGCGAACGGCCACGGGTGCACCGCCATGTCGTGCAGCACGCCGTCGCGCACCCGCCAGTCGCGGTTGGCGTAGAACACCCGCCCTTCGCCTCCCAGCAGCAGCAGCACGGCCGCGACGCCAGCACAGACCGCCAGCGTGCGAAGGCCGACCCTGTCGCCCCATCCGCGCGTCGCGCGCGCGACAGCCCCGACCAGCAGCGCCGCCAACGCAGGCCAAGCCGCCGCGGCAACCCAGTCGTGCCGACCGAGGAACGGCCACAGCAGCAGCACATCGCCCGCCAGCAAGGCGGCCATGCCGACCAGCAGCCAACGCGCCGGAACGCCGGAGCATGTCTTGCGCAAATCAGTCCATCTTCCGTTCGCCCTGAGCGAAGTCGAAGGGCAGGTTGCCCAAGGTGCTTCGACTTCGCTCAGCACGAACGGGGTGGGAGGTGATCCAGCCTCGGTGGCCAATACCGTGGATCGGGTGGAGGCAGTGGGCTGCATGGCACCGGCGTAGCAGCCCGTGGTTAAGGCCCGCTAACCACGCCGTTCCCGCCCTCGCAAATCCATGCCGCATCTGCTAACGGCGCGCGCATGCTCAACCTCAACGGCATCACCGTGCGCCTGGGCGGGCGCACGATCCTCGACGGCGCGAGCGCCGCGCTGCCGCCGGGGAGCCGCGTCGGGCTGATCGGCCGCAACGGCGCGGGCAAGTCGACGCTGGTGCGCGTGGTCGCCGGGCTGCTCGAGCCCGACGGTGGCGAGGCGGCGATGCCCAAGGGAAGCCGCATCGGCTATATCGCCCAGGAAGCACCGCACGGCAGCGCGACGCCGTTCGACACCGTGCTCGCCGCCGACACCGAACGCGCGGCGCTGATGCATGCGTCCGAGACCGAGGCGGACGCGCACAAGCTCGGCGACATCTACGAGCGGCTGATCGCGATCGACGCCTACACCGCCCCGGCACGCGCCGCGCAAATCCTGCTCGGCCTCGGCTTCGACGAAGAGATGCAGCAGCAGCCGCTCGACAGCTTCTCGGGGGGCTGGAAGATGCGCGTCGCGCTCGCCGCGCTGCTGTTCTCGCAGCCGGACCTGCTGCTGCTCGACGAGCCATCCAACCACCTCGACCTCGAAGCGGTGATGTGGCTGGAGGACTTCCTGCTCGGCTACCGTGGCACGATCGTCGTGGTCAGCCACGAGCGCGACTTCCTCAACACCGTCGTCGACCACATCCTCCACCTGCAGGGCGGCAAGGTCACCCTCTACCCCGGCGGCTATGACGCGTTCGAGCGGCAGCGTGCCGAGCGGATGGCGCAACTGGCGGCGGCCAAAGCGAACCAGGACGCGCAGCGTGCCAAGCTGCAGGACTATGTCGCGCGCAACTCCGCCCGCGCCTCGACCGCCAAGCAGGCGCAGAGCCGAATCAAGCTGCTCGCGAGGATGCAGCCGATCGCCGAACTGGCCAACGAGCCGACGCTCTCCTTCGGCTTCCCCAACCCCGACGAGCTGCGCCCGCCGCTGATCACGCTCGATCACGCGAGCGTCGGCTATGGCGAGACGCCGATCCTGAAGCGCCTCAACCTGCGGATGGACCCCGACGACCGCATCGCGCTGCTCGGCCGAAATGGCAACGGCAAGACCACGCTCGCCCGCCTGCTCGCCGCGCAGCTCGCGCCGATGGACGGGCAGATGAACGCGTCGGGCAAGATGCGCGTCGGCTATTTCACCCAATATCAGGTCGAGGAGCTCGACAGCGGCGACACCCCGCTGGAGCACATGACCCGCGTCATGCGCGGCGCGACCCCGGCGGCGGTGCGTGCGCAGCTCGGCCGCTTCGGCTTCTCGGGCGACAAGGCGACGACGCAGGTCGGCAAGCTGTCGGGCGGCGAACGCGCGCGCCTTGCGCTTGCGCTGATCACCCGCGAGGCGCCGCACCTGCTGATCCTCGACGAGCCGACCAACCACCTCGACGTCGACGCGCGCGAAGCCTTGGTGCAGGCGCTTAACGACTATACGGGCGCGGTGCTGATGGTGAGCCACGACCGCCACATGCTCGAGCTCACCGCCGAACGGCTGGTGCTGGTCGACGGCGGCACCGCACGCGAGTTCGACGGCAGCCTCGACGATTACATCGCCTTCGTGCTGAAGGGCGAGGCTTCGCCTGCCGCGGTCAAGCCCAAGCGCGACAAGAAGGCGGAGGCGCAGGAGCGCGAGCGGCTGACCACGCTGCGCAAGACGGTGCGCGAGCTGGAGGACGAGACCGCGCGCCTGACCAAGGAGCGCAACGCGCTCGATCGCGCGATGTTCGATTCTTCCGGCGCCGAGCCGCGTTTTTCCGCGCTGACGATGGGCGACCTCGCCCAGCGCCGCGCCAAGGTGCAGGAGAAGCTCGAAGAGGCGGAAGCGAAATGGCTGGAGGCGAGCGAGGCGCTGGAGGCGGCGTAGGCGAGCCGCGACTTAAATCCGTTCGCCCTGAGCGAAGTCGAAGGGCACCCCCAGGTGCTTCGACTTCGCTCAGCACGAACGGTGGGGTGGGCGATTACGGCATCAGCACGGTGTCGACGACGTGGATCACGCCGTTGGACTGCATGACGTCCTTGATCGTCACCATCGACGTGCCGCCCTTCGCGTCGGTCAGCATCAGCCGCCCGCCCATCATCTTCGCGGTCAGCGGCTCGCCCTGAACCGTGGTCAGCGTCGCGCTGCCGTGACCCTTCTTGATCGCGGCGGCGATCGTCTTCGACGTCATGGTGCCGCCGACGACATGATAGGTCAGGATGCTGGTCAGCGTCGCCTTGTTCTCCGGCTGGACCAGGCTGTCGACGGTGCCGGCGGGCAGCTTGGCGAAGGCCGCGTTGGTCGGCGCGAAGACGGTGAACGGGCCCGGGCCCGACAGCGTCTCGACCAGCCCCGCCGCCTTGACCGCGGCGACCAGGGTCGTGTGGTCCTTCGAGTTGACCGCATTCTCGACGATCGTCTTGGTCGGGTACATCGCGGCCCCGCCGACCATCGGGTTGGTGGCGCCCGACATGGCCGGCGCCGCCGCAGCCAGAGCGATGATCCCGATGGCGTTACGCAAGCTGAGCTTCGACATATCCGTGTCCTTTAAGATGCAATCCAATGATCGCTGCCGGAGATACGCGCGGCGCAGGCCATTGGATGCGCGCGGCAGGAGATGCGCGCCGCTCGACGTGTGCATGGGCGAGGCTTAAAGGCAGCGGCCAGGAGGTGGATCATGCCCGACTCGATCGTCCGCTCCGTCGAGGTCAAGACCGCGCCCGCGCGCGTCTGGCGCGCGATCAGCGACCATCGCGAGTTCGGGGAATGGTTCAAGGTCGCGCTCGACCAGCCCTTCGCGCTCGGCCAGCCGTCGACCGGCCACATCACCTATCCCGGATACGAGCACCTCGTGTGGACCGCCGAGATCGTCGGGCTCGAGCCCGAGCGGCGCTTCGCCTATCGCTGGCCGCACATGGATGCGGAGCATCGGGTCCATGCCGACGACTGGGCCTGGACGCTCGTCGAGTTCACGCTGGAGCCGCTCGGCGAGGGCACGCGGGTGACGGTGACCGAGAGCGGCTTCGACGCGCTGCCCGACGCGGCGCGGCAACGGTCGTTCGAGAGCAATTCGCAGGGCTGGACCGAGCAGATGGACAACATCCGCACCCATGTCGACGGCTAGGCGGTTTCCTCATCCCCCGCGCCCGCCGCGGACCGCTCGAACCAGGCCTCCACGGGGCCGGTGAGCTTGATCGTCAGGGGCCGGCCGCGGCGGTCGACCTTCTTGCCGAGCGCGACGCGGATCCAGCCTTCAGAGATCGAATATTCCTCGACATCGCGCCGCTCGGCGCCCTTGAAGCGGATGCCGATGCCGCGCTCGAGCAGCGCCTGGTCGAAATGCGGGCTGTCGGGGTTGATCGACAGGCGATCTGGAGGCGTGTCGGGGGGAGGCGTGTCACTCATGCTTCGCGCCTCTACGCCCAAGCCGCGGGTGTAGGAAAGGGCGAAACGGCGCGGTTCGGGGGAACCGCGCCGCCGTACCGATCAATAGCCGTAATAGCCCGGCGCGTAGCCGCGGTCATAATAGCCACGGTCGTAATATCCGCGGTAATAGGCCCGCGGCGGGGGCGGCGGCGCGTAATAGCGCTCGCGGTAGATCACCCGAGGCGGGGGCGAATAATAATAGCCGCGGTCGTAATAGCCGCGGTCGTAATAGCGGTCGCGGTTGTTCGACGCGATCGCCGCGCCGACGCCCAGACCGATGATGCCGCCGAGCAGTGCGCTCGCGGTCGCGTCGCCATGGTGGCGCCCGCGATAATAGCGCTGCGCGTCGGCCGGCGCTGACGCCGCCAGCGCGGTTGCGCCGAGGGCCAGACCCAGCCCCGCCTTCTTCAACATGTTCATCTCAAACCTCCACCGTGTTACGCCCGGTCCGCAGCGCCTGACAACGCGCGAGCCTGCGACCGTGTTTCGGGGAATAGCCGAGTCGCCCTGAACGGACGCGGAATGAGGGTGTTAGCGGACGTTCAGGGAGGGACGGATGGCCTATTGGCTGCTGAAGGGCGAACCGGGCTGCTACGGCTGGGCCGATCTGGTGCGCGACGGCGCCACCGAATGGGACGGCATCCGCAACCACGCCGCCGCCAGGCACCTGCGCGCGATGGCGGTGGGCGACCGGGCATTGCTCTACCATTCGGGCGACGAGAAGGCCGCGGTGGGCGTGGTCGAGGTCACGCGCGCGGCAAAGCCCGACGGTGACGCCAATGATTCTGGGGCATGGGTCTCGGTCGAGGTCGCCGCGCGCGAGCCGCTGCCCCACCCGGTCACGCTCGCCCGCATGAAGGCCGAACCCGCGCTCGCCGCGATGCCGATGCTCCGCCAGTCGCGGCTGTCGGTGTCGCCGGTGAGCGAGGCGGAATGGGGGGTGATCGTGGCGATGGCGGAGGGCTGAGGGCCAAAGTTGACACCAGGTTGACATTATCGCGCATGCCCGCGCGCCGTGAGGAATAGCGTGAAGTTGACATCAGGTTGACACCTGAACGGGCGCCGATCGGCTCCGATCGCTCGTCCGTTTACGCACATCGGGGCGGCACGGCTCTGCATGGACGCTGTTCCTCGGGCGCGGTGGCAAACCGGTAAGCTTATGGACGCGGGTAGCGCGTGTAGGACAGCGAATTTGTTGCTACAGCAGACCTTCTCGGCCGTCAGCGCTCAACCACATGCGGCACCGCGGCCGCTACCGTCCTGCGCGCTCGAACTGGCGCAGGGAGCAGTGCTTCACCGGCTTTGGCGCGATGTAGCTCGACCATCGAGCCTTCCACCTCGGGGACGACCAAGCCATCGCTGAAGAACATCGCCTCGCGGCCACGCAGGACGTTCCGCGCGCTATAGCCGATTGTGTATTGGAGAGCGGGGGTGCCGCTGTACATATCTTGAATGGGCGACACGTCATCGTACGATACAAGCCATCGGACTTGTCCAAGCGATTTGACCGCCTGAGCTACCTCTAGTGATCCTTGTTTTCATAAAAATCGTAGTACAGTTGGCTACCTTTTTCATAGTAGGGAGGATCAAGATATACGAGGGTCTTTGCTGGCCAATCTACGCTCTTGGATTGAACAAACTTAACTGCATCGAGGTTAGTTAGCTCGATCCGCCGGCGAGCCGCTGCTATTCGCTTAATACGTCGGATCAGGTCGGCCTTGTTATAACGAGCGTCGATCTTCCGTCCGGTCTGCTCCCGCGCGCCGATGACCCCGCCATTTAAGATGCCGGAACGGTGCGTCCGATTGAGAAAAAACAAGGCGAAGCCTAGTTCAAGCTCGTCGGCAGCATCGGCATCGGACAGCAAGGCCTTGAGCCGGTCGCGGTTAGCGAGATCGACCGGCGTGTGGGCAATGAGGGCGGCCAGCTCGTCCGTCCGGTCGAGTACGCTACGCCAGAAGGCGTAGACAGGCTTGCTGACATCATTGATAACCACCCGCCGCACAACGCCGGTAAGCAGGAGTTCCCAAGCCACAGCCGCGCCCCCCGCGTAGGGCTCGACGTAGAGCCCATCCGACAGACCGTTGCGCCTGATCAGCGCCGCAACGAAACGAGCGAGCTTCCCCTTGCCGCCCGGGTAGCGCAGCGGCGAAAACCTGCCGGACGGAAGTGCCTTGCTGACAGCGGGTTCAGTCATCACGGCGCGCCATAAACCGCGACGAACAAGGGCTCCGCCGTATTCCAAGCATTGCGCAGCACATCTGCCGCCGGCACATCGTATTTGTCATGGTGGTAGTTGTTCAGTGCCTGAATAGAGGCAGGGTCACCTTTGCCAGTGAGCGTCCGCTTGATGAGCTAGCGGAGGCGACTAGTGTGCAGCACCTGACA
>CAXTNG010000058.1:0-13957 GCA_964245475.1 uncultured Sphingomonas sp.
CCGCCACGCTGTAGACCATGGAGGTCTCCGGCGACCACCAGTGGCCGACCAGGTCGGCGTGGCCGTCGGCTGGAACCGTCTCCCTCGGCGCACCCAAGCGGTCGGCCAGAACAATATCCGCCACGCGCTCCGCCAGAGCCGTGGGGTCGGCTCCCGGGGCGCCATTCGAGAGGACGACTATATCTAGATCATCGTCTGGGAACGTTAGCATCTGGCTCGCACCGCCGATCACCCCGCCCGCATGGTGGTTCGTGTGCCGACCGCGATACTCCTCGGCCATCATCCCGAGCGCATAGATCGAGAGGGCGCCGTCGGGCAGCGCGACGGGCTCGACCAGCGCGCGCCAGCTCTCCGGAGCGCCGAAGCTGGCGCGGGCGCGCAGAGGCGCGGGCCAGCGCAGCATGTCGTCGACCGTCGAGACCACGCCACCGTCGCCGCGCAACTCCTCCGTGGGGAACAAGCCGCGGCGCCAGCCCCCGTCAGCGAGCGGGACATGCAGCGTCGCCATGCGGGGGACGATAACGTGATCGCTCTCGACCAGGCAGGTATCGGTCATACCCAGCGGCTCGAAGAGGCGATCGCGAAATTGGTCGGCCAGGGGTTGACCGCCCGCATGCTCGATCGCCGTCGAAACGAGCTGGTAGCCGCCGTTGTTGTAAATGACGGCCTCCCCGACCGGGAAGTTGCGCGCCCGTTGCCGGCGCTGGAGCTCGACTGCGCGGCCTGGAGGTGGCGTCGCCACGCCGTGCGCCATGAAGCCAAGGTCGAGGTAGCACCGCGATCCCCCGCGGTGCCCGAGCAACTGCCGGATTGAAGGATCTCCACCAGGACCGTCCATCCCATGGACGTAAGTCCGGATCGGCGCATCGAGGTCCAGTCGACCCTCCTCGGCCAGCAGCAAGGCAAGCAATGCCGCCATATGCTTGGTCGTGGAGCCGATCCTCATGCGCGTCGCGGGAGTGATTGCAGTCCCTGCCTCGAGGCTCGCCATGCCAAGGCCTCGGCGGTACGCGATCCTCCCACCGTGGGCGACACCCACCGACAGGCCCGGAGCGTCGGACCGGTCCCATTGCGCGAAGAGATCGTCGAGCTCTTTTTTGATCCCAGGTATCATGCGGCCTCTCAGAAGAATGTGTGCACCACGTCGGTCACGCAGTAGCTGTCGTCGACGACAAACATCGCGCGCCACTTGTCAAAGGTCGTGCAGGGGTGTGCGATGCCAAATCCGACGAGGTCTCCCACCGCCAGGCCTAAGTCCGATGGCACGTCCAGGCAGACATGCTGGTCGTATATCTTCGCTACGGATATTCCGCTGGCTGCTGGAACCGGTGCCATGTCGCGATCAGGTCTGGCCGTCCAAAGGGGGCGCGGCATCTCGGCATCGGTGCCGACGTCGCGTTTGCCCACGGAGACGACGACGCGTCGCGGCTCGGGGCGCGACTGGACATGACCCCATACCTCTAGAGCAGCTTGCGGGGGCCCGAGTTGACCCAGGGAGGGTTCCCGTGCCACCGCCGCCGCATGGCTGCGCTCATATGTGCCGCTGTCGTGGACGAGATAGCATCCACTCCTGAGCACGCGGCGCACCGGCCTGCCGAACGCGACCCCGAGCATCGCCGCTGCGGCACGGTCGAAGAAGGCCGTCCCACCTGCCGAGACAATGGCCTCGCCCGGAGCCAGCAAGCCCTCGCGGTCCACCCCCTCCGCGACACCGATCAGTCGGGCGAGGAGCCGATCAGCATCGGCCACGTCAGCGTGCACGCCCTCGAAGCACTCGACCCCGCGAAGTGCGATCCGGTCGGAAGCCAGCGCACACGCACGAGCGACCTCAAGCGCTGCCTCCGCAGTGCGTGCGCCTGTCCGCTCGCCGGCACCGCCGAGTTCGACCAAGACCTGGATCGGTCGTGGGATCCCGTGATCCCGCGCGGCGGCGGCGAGGGCCGCTACGCCTTCGAGACTATCGACGAGGCACAAGAATTCAAGCGCGGGCCGCTCGCGCAACTCCCGCATGACCACTGACAGATTCGCGGCGCCCACGAGCTGGTTCGCCAAGAGAATCCGCGGCACCCCCCAGGCCGCATAGAGCCTCACGTGGTGCGCCGTCGCGGCCGTGATACCCCAAGCGCCGCCGTCGAGCTGCCGGCGGATCAGTTCCGGGCTCATCGTGGTCTTGCCATGCGGCGCCAGCGAGAGTCGGCGCTCCTCCACGAACGCGCCCATCCACCGCGCGTTCGCGTCCAGGGCAGACGCTCTCAGGACCGCTGCCGGCAGCGCCAGCTCATCCTTCAACAGGCGGCGTCCCACCACGGATTCTTGGAGCGCCGCCTCCGACGCGACGGCGGGCACACCCTTGAACGTCGAGGCGTCAGCCATCAGGCCGCCTCCGCGAAAGGGTCGGCGACGAGCGGATACATGGCCCTCGTCAGTCGGCGGTAAGGCAGACGGCGGAAATCGAAGTCGATCGCACCGGGAGTGCCCACCCATGCGATCTCGCCCGCCAGGTCGCCGAAGAAGGCCTGGAAGTGATTGCTCGACTTGACCACGAGCGTGCGGCGTGCGGCGGGGTCCAGTCCGATATGGTCGAACCCGCTGGGGTGGTAGAGCTGGATTCGGATCGAGTTCAGCACCACGTCCACGCCGTCCGCGCGGATCCAGGCAGTGTCGCCCATCGGGAACCGCCAATCCGCCCCGAACGCCATCTCGGCACCTACGCACACCCCCATGACCTCGGCCTCCAGATCGAGCGGAGCGCCGGACGCGGGCCCCGTCTTGCCGCCTACCCGCAACAAAAGGCGCGCGCCGACGCCGACCTGGTGACAGATCTGCACGGCCTGCGGGTCGTAGACGAGGCCGACCGCGGCGTCGCGGACTCCCGCGTCGATCAGGGCCCGGAGGATGAACGTGCTGTCCGACGGCGCGCCGCCACCCGGGTTGTCAGAGATGTCGGCCAGCACGAGCGGACGCTCGCGCCGCACGAGCGCCTTCTCTACTGCCGTGGCCACATCGATCGTGGTCGGCATCGTCCGATCCCTGATGGCCGAGATCATCGCCATGATCTCCTCCGCCGTCCGCGCGGCCAGTGCCGGGTCCCCATCGGCGTAGACCAGCGCCTTGGAGCCCATCTGCGGCATGTCTCCCCACGGGAAGCCGTGGACGAACGAGGCAGAGACAACGCCCGGCCGACGTTCAATCGCGTGCAACCCCTCCACGAAGCCGCGCATCGGTTGGTCCTGCGTGGGGAAGAAGCCGATGAGCCGGCAGTCGGACACAGCGGGAACGGGACGGAGGCCTTGGTCGATCATCCGGCCGGCCACCGCCAGGGCCTCCGCCAGACGCTGCGGACCGTCGGTGTGCGGATACTCCTTCATGAAGACAAGCAGGTCAGCGCCTTCGACCATTCGGTCGGTGAGGTGCGCGTGCGGGTCGAGCACGACGACCACCGGGACGCCTGGACCGACGATCGCGCGGACCTGCGCGAGGATGTCGCCCTCGCAGTCCTCGCACTCGGTGGACATCATCGCGCCGTGGAGCATCAGCGCGACCACGTCCGGCCTGGCCGCGCGCACGCCTTCCAGGATCTCGTCCCGCAGCATGATGTAGTCACGATGCAGCGTGGGACCCCCTACACTGGAGGAGCACGTCAGCGCAGCAGTCACATCCCAGCCGCGCGACTGCGCGAAGGAGAAGAGAGGCTCGATGCCAGCCCGGACTTCGCCACTGTCGTCGATGAGGCACGCGTTCCCGCGCCGAAGTCCCGGAAGGTAGTCGCGGAGCGTCGTCGGCAGGTTGGTGAAGCTGCTCGTCTCCGTCATCAGCGCGGAGTAGAAGAGCGTGCCGGTCAAGCGGAAAGCTCGACGTCGTCCAACGGCCAGATCGGCCTGCGCAGGTTGCGGTAGCGCGCCGGGTCGATATCGAGCGCCAGCGATCCCGGCGTCTCGCAATACATTATCCCCCGCGCGAGCGGCTCGAACTGGTCCCGGAAGTGCTGCGTCGACTTGACGACGATCGCGCTGTGCGCCTGTGGATCGATCCCCATGTCCGTGAAGCAGGAGGGGCTGAAAACCTGACCCCGCACGTCGTTCACGACGACCACGTTGCCGGCGACTTCGAGGGCTGCCGCCGCGCCTAGCGGGGCGAGGAAGCCGAGACCACGTTGCGAGAGTCCCGAGCGGAGCGCGAGCACGCGCGCCTGCACGTCCAGCGGTCGTCCCGCCTCCGGGCCCGTCTTGCCCCCGATCCTCAGTCGCAGCGTGCCTCCCTCGCCGGCTGCCTCCGCGAAGCGCACCGCCATCGGATCCCACAGCAGTCCGATTGCGTAACCCCTGAGGCCGCGGTCCAGGATCGCTTCCAGGATGAACGTGGAGTCGGATCCTGCGCCGCCGCCCGCGTTGTCGCACGCGTCCGCGATCACGAAGGGGCGGCCGTCCGGCGCCGCCGCCTCGACGCGGTCGAGAATCTCCTCGACGCCCGACCTGAGCGCCCGGGACTCGTGCCGGGCGTCGAAAAAGGCGCGCGCCACGCTCCGCGCCTCCGTCTCCACCTCGGGCCGCTGGCCGTCGGTGACGACCAGCACGCCCGCTCCCATGTCGGCGATGTCCGCCCACAGGAAGCCGTGGATAAGGGACACCGACAGCACGCCAGGCCGGGATTCCAGCTCCCTCGCAGCCGCGTTCGCCGCCGCCATCAGCGGCTCCGTCGTGTAGAACATGCCCACCATAGGGAGCCGCTCGAAGGTGATCACGGGGACGATCTCTCCCGCCACCGTCCGGGCACCAAGATCGTAAAGATCCGCAGCTCGCTCGGCAAAGTCCGTATGCGGGTAGTTCCTGCACGCTATCAGCGCGCTCGCCTGCGAAATCATGCGCGGGCCGATGTTCGCGTGGAGGTCCAGGATCCCGCCCACGAAGACGTCGGGACCGACAACGTCGCGAACGCGCGACAGGAGGTCGCCCTCGCAGTCATCACAGCCCTCGGCCATCTGCGCGCCGTGAAGGAACAGCAGGACCATATCGATGGCTCCCGCGGAACGCAGGTCTGCAACGATGCCGTCTCTTAACGCTTCGTAGGAGGACTGCGCGCACCGGCCGCTCGGCTGCGCCCAGTGATATGCTGAGGCCACGACCTCGTCTCCGCGCGAGATCGCCTCGCGGGCGAAGTCGCCGTAGCCGTTCATCTCGAGGCCCTCGGCATCGATGACCCCGCCGGCCGGGCGGTAGGACACGAAGTCCTCGAACGAGCGTATGTCGGTGGGGACAGGCGAGAAGGCACTGGTCTCGTGATTCAGACCTGCGATGAACACGCGCAACTCAAGGCCTCCCGTTTATTCAAATACCGCTGTTCGTGTAGCATATGAATAACTCATCGAAAAGACTGTTCAAGCTGGGGCCGATCGTGGCAGGATCGGAGGATGGCAAGAAGCAAGAAGGAGATTGGGCCGGGCGAGCCCCGCGGCGGTCGTCCCAGCCTGGGAGCGTCGCTGAAGCGCCTGCGGGCCCAGCGCGACCTGAGCCTTTCGGCGCTCGCCAGCGCGAGCGGACTGCCACAGTCCACGCTCTCCAAGGTGGAGAATGGGCAGATGTCGCTCAACTACGACAAGCTGGTGCGACTGGCCGAAGTGCTCGAGGTTGACGTGCGGCAGTTGTTCATCACGGAGGCGGAGGCTGCGCTCGAGAGCGGGATCATGGCGAGGCGGGTCATCGATCGCTCCGCTGAGGACTTCCACTCGGTCGACCACATGCGCTACCGCTACCTGTCGACGGAGCTTAAGAACCGCTTGATGCTGCCCGTCCTTTTCGAGGTCGGCACGCCGACCGTTCCCGACGCAGAGGTGGAAATGATGGACGTGGTGGGCCAGCGCTTCGCGTTCGTCCTGGATGGCCCTGTCGATTTCCTCTGCGCGCAATATGAGGCGGTGACGCTGGAAACCGGCGACTCGATTTACATCGACTCCGCCATGCCGCACGCCTTCGTCGCGAGGGACGGCGGGCGGGCACGCGTGGTGGCGGTCCTGGCCAGCACGGACAGCGAATATCTTGAGCTCGCCCGCGAGGCCACCCGTCTAGGAGCGACCGACGCCTCGAACGAGCTGCGTAAGCGGCGGGGAAACCGCTCCGAAGGCTAGCGAGTGCCCACCGGCAACAAACTGACCGTGCGCCCGATCACGACCCGGTGGGCGCGGCGATCACCTGCACATTCGCCGCGGTCGCCAAGAGGTCGTCGAGCGCGCTCCACGGTGTGAGGCCAAGGGCTGAGTCAAGGAAGGCGCGGCAGAGCGAGTTGGCCACTAGCACCGGGACCGCGTCGGTGGGGGCTCCCCGCAACAGCGCTTCAACCACCGGTCCATCCGTAAAGTCCGCGTGCCCGGCGCCCGTTATTGAGAGGCGATAGACGCGCGCACGACGGTCGCAACCGGCGAAGTAGAGATCGTTTACGCGGGGCCGACCTACAGGTTCGCCACGCGGGACGGGCGCGCCCGCCATCTCGGCCAGCCTGGCCCGCTCCTCCGGCGAGTCCGCGCACAACTCCAGGAACGGTTGCCGCAGCGGCTCGCCGGCCGCGGCAAAGTCCCAGACGATGCCGTCCAAATCGACGCCAGCGGCGGCGCGCGGGTCGCGCCGACAGGCAGTGAAGGCCGCCGAGCCGCCGAGGGACATGCCCGCGTAGGCGATCCGCGCGCCGTCGATCACCGGCCACCCCGGTCCTCGGGACCGATTACCGGCCGGCGGCGCGAGCAGGTCAGCCAGCGCGATGGCATCATCGGCCCAGTCGGAGGCGAGCTCGGTCAAAGTCCCGGGATCCGCACGCAGGAAGGCGGCCAGGTGCGCCCTCCGCTGATCCTCGTCGCTGGAAAGGGCCAGGCGCGCCAGATGCGCCATCGCTTGCTCCGGGAGGCGCATGCGGTCGAGCAAGTCGGCTTCGATGCAGGTCGCCGAGCCGTCCAGCCAGACGACGCCGGAACTCTCACCGGCATGGCCGATGGAGGCTGCCACATAGCCATTGCTTGCCAGAGTCTCCATGAGCGTCATGTTCGCCAGCGGGTCTAGCGCACCGCCATGGTTGAACACGACGAGTGGATGCGGGCCGGGGCGGGCCCTCACGTCCTCGGCAGCGTTGGTAAGAATGCAAACGCGGCGCCGGTCGGCCTCACCTCCGAGCGCCAGCGCGGCCCCGGCGAAGGCGTCCGCCTCCACGGCTGAATTGAGGTGTCGTGGCGGCTCTCGATGCGGATCAGCGGGATACCAGAGATAGGCGTGACAACGCCTCGGGCCATTCCGGAAATCGAGACGCCGAAGACCGACCTGATTAGGACCACCGGGTGGAGGCAGCCGGGCTGTCACACCCAGGCGCCCAGGCCCTCGACCGTGCGACCGTAGATCCGCGCTATCTCACCGCGAACGGCCTGCCGCCACTCGGGGTTGGAAGGGTTCAGCCTTTCCACCATCCGCGTCTCTAGCCGGACCGCCTCCGGCGCCGACCGGTCAGGGCATTCGAACCGAAGCCACCGGTCGATCAGCAGCGCCATCAGGACGCCCTTGTTAGCGAAGGTGCCAAGCTCCACGACCGTCTCCATGACCGTCGCGCCGCGCGACCTCAACTCGTCCGCCACCCCAGTCGCGACGTTGCCCACGTAGCGCGGCTTCGCGGACCCGGCGAGCTCCTCATTGGGCGCAGCGCCCGTCCACCACCGTCCCGCCCATGCCGCCGCGCTCGGATCGGCGAACGCCGTGTTGAGGATGGTGGCCCGGCCGAAGTCGCCAAGCCCCGTATGCCAATCGATGAGCGCCACCTTCTCCGCCTGATCGGCGAATTTCCGGACGACGTCCCGCAGGTTCGAAGTCGACCACGCCGCTGTGGTCCCGCAGTAGAGCGTGCCTGTCGGGTGCGACCGCTGCCCACCGCCCATCGCCGTCATCGCCTCGACCGGGTCGCTCCGATCGACGAAGGCGTAGAAGGCCGCCATTACATCGTCGAGTAGGTGCTCGCCCATGTCTGTAGTGAAGAGGGTGTCGAACAGCTCGGCATAGAGCGGATTGGGCCGCATTTCGACCGAGTGGTCCATGTAATTGCGGTTGAGGTCGACGAAGTCCTCGTTGCCCCGACTGTGCCACGCAGACCCAAAGGGGTTGTGAGCGTGGACCAGGCACACGGCGATCCCCGAGGGGAGGGTCGAGGGGCCGTCACCGAGCATCCAGTCGATTTGCCCCGCCGCCCCGCTGAAATATTCGGCGCCGTGCGTCCCGCAGATGGAGAGGTAAAGCCGGTCCGCATCGCGCGATCCGAACCAGGCGACCTCCGTCGAGAGGGGCTCTCCTTCAGGCGTCAGGCCGTGCGGGTTGGTCGCACTCTCGAGAACGGCCCCCGCCTCTGCGGCCGCCTTGCGAAACCATCGCCTGCCCTCGACAAAGCTCTCTGCGAAGCAGTCGTAACGCCTGCAATTCATCTTACGCCGCCGCCGCGCGGCGATCGCGCAGCGCGGCCTCTATCTCGCGGTGGCGAGCGTCGTTCATGGGGAAGCGCCAGAGGAGCAGGACACCCGGCATGACCAGCAGGAAGGGAAGGAGATTGTTTACCAACCTCAGTCCTTCGATGGCGGCCGAACTGTTGACGCGCGCGCCCGGCTGAAAGCCAAAAAAGCCCACGATCATCAACGCGAGTGGGCCGCTCGCGGCCCCGGCCGCCTTGGCCAGCAGCGTCTGCAGAGCGCTATACTGTCCCGCACGGTTCTTGCCGGTTCTCAACTCGTCGTCGTCGACGATGTCGCCCATGATGGTGGGCATCGAGATCATCAGGAGCGGCGCGAACACGGTCAGCGCGCAATAGAAGACGATCATCGGGACGAAGGACGACGCACCCGGCGCGATGAGCCAAGGCAACGGCATCAGGCATGCGTAGATCGTGAAGGCAATCGCGGTCACGCGATACTTGTCGAAGCGGCGGAGGAGGATGGCCCACACAGGGATCATCAGGGGTCCAAGGAGGGTCGCTGGTAGGAAGAGCGCCGTATAGCGATCTCCAAGTCCTAAGTAGCTGGTGACGTATAGGAAGCTGACGGCTCCGCTCACGCCACTGGCCAGACCGACGAAGAGGTAGATTATGCTGAAGGCGACGAACGCCCGATTGCCGCGCAAGGATGACCAAAGCTCGCTGAGCTTGGGCGATTGCTCGAGCGGCACCAGCTCCCCCTTCGGCACAACAGCTACCGACGCAAGAATTGATAAGGGGGCGGCGACCAGCAGAAAGAGCGCCACCGCGCCCAGCGCCTCGAAGCCCATCTTGCCCCCGGCTCCCGGAACCACAGCCGGCGCGAGCGTGAACAGGATGCCGCCAATCCAAAGGGCGCCGGCCCGGTATGCGTTCACCGTCGCGCGGGTCTTGCTGTCCCGACTGATCTCAACCGCCCAAGCCGCATAAGGGATCTCGAACAAGCTCCACCCGAAGTAGAGCACGAACATTAGGGTCAGCAAGTAGCCGGCCCCGGGTGTGCCCACGGGACGGAAGAGGAACAGCATCGCCGCCAGTGTGATTGCGTAGCCCACGACGATCCAAGGTTTGCGAGGGCCGAAACGCGAACGCGTCCGGTCGGAAAGGAGTCCGATCGCCGGGTCGATCACCGCGTCGAAGATGCGGGCCGCAAGCAAAACCGCACCGAGCGTCGCCAGGTTGAGATGAAATCGCTCGGCGTAGAGGGTCGGCAGGATGCCGGCGACCGGACCAAGCAGAATCGACGACACCAGCGCGGGAAGTGCGAAGATGACGAGCCGCGAGAATCCCAGTGTCGTCCCTGCGGCCCGGCCGGCAGCGGCTTGCATCGTCATTTCGGCCTCCCTGCTTCGATCAGAATCCGAACCGTGCGTTCAGGCCGATCGTCCGCGGCCGTAGGACAACCCCCTGCGCATAGGTCGCGGACACCGGGAATACCGACTGATAGGCGCGCTTGTCGAACAGGTTGGTCACATACGCGTTGACCGCCACCGCGCCGAATCGCACCCCCGCCCTGATATCGAATTGGCTAAAGTCGCCCTCGTTGAAGGATGGCAACGTAGCCGAGTAAGTCGTCAGGTAGCCACCGGTGTAACGCCATGTGCCGCCGAATGTCGCGCTGACGTCACGACCTAGCGCGAAACCGTAATCGATAAGCAGCGATCCCGAGACATCGGGGACGTTGGGAAGCCGGGTGCCCGCCGCCGCGCCGAGCGTAGGCTCCGCCCGCTGGAGCTTAATATCCGTGACGGCCAGCGTCGCCGTGATCTCGAGACCGCGCAGCGGTCGTGCCGTGACAATGCCTTCGAGACCCTTGCCGTGAATGTCCCCCGCGGCGTTCGTGGTGCCCCCCAAGCCATTCGCTTGGACGAACGAAACCTGGGCATCCGACCAATTCAGGAAGTAGCCGGCGAGCCCGTAGGTTAGCGCATTGTTGGCGGTCGAACCCTTCACACCCGCTTCGTAGCTCCAGAGCCGGTCCGCCCCAAACGTGGGCTGGCCCAGCGGCTGACCGCCCGGGCCGGTCGTGACCAGATTGGAGCCCCCTGGGCGATACCCACTTGCCACACGCGCGTAGAGGTTAAGACCCGACGACACGCGATAGCGCGTGTTGAAGAGGTAGGTCGTGACCTGGTCACTATTCTCGTTCGTGGGCGCATTGAAGGCGGCTGGAACTAAAAGGCCCGCCACCTGCTGGCGCACGCTGGTCTTGTTGTCGGAGTAACGAATACCGCCCGTTACGTCCCACGCCGGCGTGATGTAGACGGTCGCGTTCCCGAAGACCGCATATTCCCGGTAGCGCAGCGGCGAGCTGACATCGATCAGGTTCACGTCGGCCGGCGTGACGATGACTCGCTGAATCTGATCGGTGCGCTGGTTGGTGTAGTAGCCGCCGAAGATCCACTCGAACTTGCCGTTCTTCTCCGAAGTCAGCCTCAGTTCCTGAGTGAAGCGCCGCGTATCGAATGGTGCGAAGAGGACCGCCGTATGCGGCCGTCCAGCCGGTGCGACCGCGTCGGCGATCGGCCCGAAGCTCGACGTGATGTCGGAGAACGTCGTGAAGTTGACACTCTGCCAGCTGGTGACCGACGTCAGCGTCGCGAAATCGAAACGATAGTCGAGGCTCCCGTAGTAGAGATCGAAGTTGTAGGTCCGAGGCGACGAGGCGACTGTCACGTCCGTCAGGTCGCCGAGGAGCGGCTTACCCGTCGCCGGGTTAAACCCGACGTAGGACGCGTTGTCGAACCGTGCCTCTTGGTGCAACGCTGTCGCGCGGAGGGAAAGCCGGTCCGTGGCCTGGATCCGAACGGACGCCGTGCCGCCCCAGAACTTCGAACCATCGACATTGGTGGCGTTGCGGTTCGGGTTGTCGATGTATCCGTCGGCCCTGCTATAGAATCCACTCGCAGCGACTGCCACCCGGTCGTTGACGACCGGCAACGATAGCCGTCCCCGGGCGAGGTAGTTCGTGCCGCCGCCCTTCGTGAACGAGAGGTCGCCGAACGCGTAACCGGCGATCCGGTCGAGTTCCGGCGCGCGCGTGATGTAACGGACCACGCCACCCATCGCGCCTGCACCGAAGAGCGTCCCCTGCGGGCCGCGGTCTGCTTCAATGCGCTCGAGGTCCAAGAGAGATCCGTCGAGCGCCAGGCTGGTGCCGGCACCTCCGAGGACGGGACCATAGGGGACATCATCCACGTAGGTGCCAACCGTCGGGGATCCGCCAGTAAAAACGCCTCGGATCGTCAGGTTTCCAAGGCCCGGGGAGCCGCCGTCCGTCGCCTGGAGATTTGGGATGAGGTCCGCTATGCCGTTGATGTCGGTGATGCCGTTCTCGATCGCCCGATCGTTGCGTATCACCGATACGGATGCGGCAACCTTAGTCAGCGATTCCTCGCGCCTGCTCGCCGTTACGACGATGTCGGCCGGACCCGCGTCGTCAGCCGCCCGCGGGCCTGCCGGAGGCGGCGCGTCCTGCGCGCTCGCGGACGTCCCCGCGGAGGTGAATACCGCGGCGCCGATCAGCAACGCAGCTCGGAGCATCTGATGGCGATCTTTCCCACCTTTAAGCATTCCATTCCTCCTTATGAGTCCCCGCCGCCGGCCATCGCCGGGACTAAGCACTACCGTTTCTCTGGCGAATGTTATATTCGTTAGAGAGATATTGCTTCATATGCGAGAAATATGCAAGACCCCATCTGAGAAGGCGTGCGAAGCAGATGGAGGATGGCGATGGGGCGGGACACGGAGGATTTGAAGGCGATGCCGCGCACTAACGCCGAGACCGCGTTCGATGACCATGTTCGGGACATCGAGAGGCGCCTGAAGGGCGTCATGGGTTTCGCAGCCCGGCACCTCGGGACGGGCCGCTCGATTGGCGTCAAAGCGCGAGCGCGCTTCCCAATGGCCAGCACCTACAAGATACCGATGGCCGGTTTACTTCTGTCGATGGTCGATCGGGGGGACCTGACGCTACAACAGATGGTCGAGGTGACGCAGCGCCATTTCGACGAAACCGGGGACATCGCGCAGTCAGTCTCGCATCCCGGCGTTTCGCTGTCCGTTGCGAACCTGGCCGAGCTGATGATCACGCAAAGCAACAACAACGCAACCGACCGAGTCCTAGAGCTGGTTGGCGGGCCGCCTGCGGTGACCAACTGGCTACGGTCCATTGGCGTCGAGGGCATGCGAGTGGACACCAGCGTTAACGAGCTCCTTCGCAAGTTCTACGGATTGCCGGACGGCGCACCCTCCATGAAGGGCTATCTGGCCAAGTTTCCGACTGAGGAGGAGCGCGAACGCGCGAACGGGCTGACACAGCCGGAGTTTGACGAGGCGCTGCCGGACACGACTAGTCCTGTCGCGATGGTTGATTTGCTCGAGAAGGTCTTCGAGGGTGACGCCCTCACGCCAGCCAGCCGCGACTTCCTTTACGGCGTGATGGGGCGCTGCCAGACCGGCCAGAATCGGATCAGGGGGCAGCTGCCGCCTAGAACTCTGGTCGCGCACAAGACCGGAACAATTGGTGGAACGGTCAACGACGCTGGCGTCATCGAGCTGCCCGCCGGCGGCGGACGTGTTGCGGTGGCGATATACACCAAGGGTAGCGAAATCCTCCGATATACCGAGCGAGAGCACCTGATCGGAGAGATCGCGCGATCGATCTACGACTTCTACCTTTACGCCTGTGACTGATGGCATGCCATCAAAAGACAGTGTCGACAGTGGCCGATGGTGAGCGGGAGGGTCCCAGTCATGATGATACAACTCGCTGATCTAAAAAAGTCGTCTGCCCGCGACCTAGTTCGCCGGGAGTGCCCCAGACTGGCGTACTTGTTTCGTGACCTTATCGACGGGGACGACCAACTGCATTGGGTAAGTAGTCGATGATCATTTTGTCGTTTGCACCCTCACAGCCGGATATCGCACGGCTACATTCTCGGCAGTCGCCTGATCACGGGAGTCGATTGAATGATCGCAGTGTCGGTTGCTGCGAAAGGCAGGAAGCGATCTACCAAAGCTTCCAGGTCAGCGATGCTGGAGACGAGGATTCTAGCGATAAAACAATCCTCGCCTGTGACCCGGTCGGCCTCGACCACTTCAGGGGCATCAATCAGCATCTGTTTCAGGCGGCCCACCTCCCCCGGCAAGGCCCGCATGCGGACGTGCGCTGCGATGCCCAGACCGAACGCGTCGGGATCAACGGTGATCGTATAGCCGGCGATCGCGCCCGAGTCCTCGAGCTTGTGAATGCGCTCTGTTACGCTCGGACTGGACAGGCCGATCTGGCGAGCGAGTTCACGAACGGTCATGCGGCCGTCCGCCGCCAACGCCGAAATTATGGCGCGATCGGTCTTGTCTATCGGACGATTGACATAACGGCTCCGATTCATAGTGTTCCCCTAGATGCTGCGCGTCCTAGAGGCTTTAGATTTGGTAAGGCCGAAACAGACAATGTGCCTTAATTCGGAAAGTT
>CAXTNG010000059.1:0-4113 GCA_964245475.1 uncultured Sphingomonas sp.
CGCCAGGCCCGACCCGAAATGGGCGAGCCGCAAGATCGTCTCGCCCGCCGGCACCACCGCCTTCTACGATCTGCTGACCGACTCGATTTCATCGGTCGAGAAGAACTACGATCCTGTCCTGTTCTACACTGAGGACCGGTCGGGCATCCTCAAATACCCCGAGGACGTGATCACCTGGCAGGCCTGGCACCCGGGCTATGTCGATTATTACGTCTATCGCCTTGGCGAGCGGATCAATCGGCCGCGCGCGCAGCAATTCGTCATCGGCCGCACGCAGGACGTCGCCGCGATGTGCGACCCGCGGCTCGAGGCCTGGATCAAGGCGAATGGCATCGAGCTGATCAACTTCCGCGACGCGCTCTACGGCAGCCGCGAATATCAGAGCCACCTGCGCGCAACCGGCAGCGACCTCGCGGTTGGCTAGAACGCGGGCATCTCGCCCGGCTTCATCGCCATCATGTTGGCGTTGAGATGGTACATGATCCACAGCGAGCCGCTGATCACGATCACGATGATCACTGCGGTGAACACCGCTGCGAGCATCGTCCAGCCGTCTTCCGAGCGCGTGTTGAGGTGAAGGAAGCAGATCGTGTGGACGAGAATCTGCGCGAAGGCGAGCAGGACGATGGCGATCGCGGTCGCCAGCGGCGTGCCGAGCGCACCCGTCATTACCAGCCAGAAGGATGCCGCGGTCAGAGCCGCCGCCAGCCCGAAGCCGATCAGATAGCCGCGCCGGCTGCCGTGGCCTTGCGCCGCCCTGTCCTCGCTCATCGCAGCACCCCCAGCAGGTAGACGAAGGTGAACACGCCGATCCAGACGACGTCAAGCAAATGCCAGAACATCCCTAGGCACAGCAGCCGCCGCCGGTTGTCGGCGATCAGCCCGCGCCGGCCCACCTGGACCAGCATCACCGCGATCCAGATCAGCCCGAAGGTGACGTGCAGCCCATGCGTACCGACGAGGGTAAAGAACGCGGACAGGAAGGCGCTCCGCTGCGGTGTCGCGCCGTCACCGATCAGCGTGCCGAACTCGAACAGCTCCACGCCGACGAAGGCCATGCCGAACAGCGCGGTGACCGCCAGCCACCCTTGCGTCGCGCGCGCCTTGCCCTCCTGCATCGCCAGGCTCGCCATGCCGTAGGTCAGCGAGGAGACAAGCAGCAGCGCGGTGTTGAGCGCGACCAGCGGCAGCTCGAAGATGGCGCGCGGCGCCGGCCCGCCCGCATAGCTCGCGCCGAGCACGCCGAACGTCGCGAACAGCGTCGCGAAGAGCAGCGCGTCCGTCATCAGATAGATCCAGAAGCCGAGCGGCGTCGCGCCGCCGGGCGCATGCTCCTCCTCGTCGACCAGGTAGAAGACCGGCGCCTCCTCCGCCTCGGCGCTCACCTCATACCCCCGCTGCGACCTGATCGGCGGGGATGTGATAGTCGCGGTCGTAATCGAAGGTATGCCCGATCGCGACCGCCAGCAGCGCCAGCGCGGAGAGCGCGGCGAGCCACCAGATGTACCACACCATCGCGAAGCCGAGCACGAGCGCCAGCGCCGACAGGATGAACCCGGCACCCGTGTTGCGTGGCATGTGGATCGCCCGGTAGCCCGCAGCCGGCGCCTTCGCCCCGTGCGCCTTCATGTCGTGCCAGGCGTCGATGCCGCGCACGACGGGGATGAAGGCGAAATTGTAGGCGGGCGGCGGCGAGCTGGTCGACCATTCGAGCGTCCGCCCGTTCCACGGATCGCCGGTGGTGTCGCGCAGCTGCTCGCGATGCACCCATCCCATGACGATGCTCATCAGGAAACCGACTATGCCGACCAGGATGATCAGCGCCCCGATCGCCGCCAGCACGAACAGCGGCTGGAGCGCCGGATCGGCGAAATGACGCACCCGCCGCGTCGTCCCCATCAGCCCGGCGGCATAGATCGGCGTCCAGGCGACCCAATAGCCGATCACCCAGCCCCAAAAGCCGACCTTCCCCCACCACGGGTCCATCCGGAACCCGAAGGCCTTGGGAAACCAGTAGGTCATGCCCGCGAAAAGCCCGAATACGACGCCGCCGATGATCACGTTGTGGAAGTGCGCGACCAGGAACAGCGAATTGTGCAGCACGAAGTCGGCGGGGGGCACCGCCAGCAGCACGCCGGTCATGCCGCCGATCACGAAGGTCAGCATGAACGCGACCACCCACATCATCGGCAGCTCGAAGCGGATCCGGCCGCGGTACATGGTGAACAGCCAGTTGAAAATCTTAGCGCCGGTCGGGATCGCGATCACCATCGTCGCGATGCCGAAGAAGCTGTTGACGTTGGCCCCCGACCCCATCGTGAAGAAGTGATGCAGCCAGACAAGGTACGAGAGGATGGTGATGACCACCGTCGCATAGACCATCGACGAATAGCCGAACAGCGGCTTGCCCGAGAAGGTCGCAGTGATCTCGGAGTAGATGCCGAACACCGGCAGGACCAGGACGTAGACCTCCGGGTGACCCCAAATCCACACCAAGTTCCAGTACATCATCGGGTTGCCGCCGAGGTCGTTGGTGAAGAAGTTGGTCCCGACGTAGCGGTCGAGCATCAGCAGCCCAAAGGCGGCGGTGAGCACCGGAAAGATCGCGCACGCCAGCACGTTGGAGCAGAGCGCGGTCCAGCAGAACACCGGCATCCGCATCATCGTCACGCCCGGCGCGCGCATGGTGATGATCGTCGTCACCATGTTGATCGCCGACAGCGTCGTGCCCACCCCGGCGATCTGCAGCGCCCAGAGGTAGTAATCGGGGCCAACGTCGGGGCTGTTCTGAAGGTTGGACACCGGCACGTAGTTGAGCCACCCCGCCCGGCTGAACTCGCCGATGAACAGCGAGGCCATGACGAGCAGCGCACCCGCCACCGTCAGCCACAGGCTCAGATTGTTGAGGAAAGGAAAAGCCACGTCACGCGCGCCGATCTGCAGCGGCATGACATAGTTGATCAGTCCCACCACCAGCGGGATCGCCACGAAGAAGATCATGATCGTCCCGTGCGCGGTGAACAGCTGGTCGTAATGGTGCGCGGGCAGATACCCCTCGTTCGCGCCGAAGGCGATCGCCTGCTGCGCACGCATCATCAGCGCGTCGGCAAAGCCGCGCAGCAGAATGATGATGCCCAGGATCAGGTACATGATGCCGATCTTCTTGTGGTCGACTGAAGTCAGCCACTCGCGCCACAGCCAGCCCCACAGCCGGTAGCGGGTGACCGCGCCGACGATGCCCAGTCCGATCGCGACGACGACGGCGAAGGTTACGAGCAGGATCGGCTCGTGGACGGGGAAGGACTCGAGGCCGAGCCGCCCGAACGCGATCTTGAGCAGGGTTTCGCTGGTCATCGGATGGCTCAGGTCATGTCGCGGTTGCGCGGCGACTTGGGCTCGGCGTTGCCCGGCGTACCCGGTTGCCGCTGCTTGGTGACGCTGGGCGCGGGCGCGATCTCGCCCGGCGTCTTGAACAACGCGCCCTCGGGTTTCTGGCCGTTGGGCGGCGGCGCCTCGCGGCCCGCGCCCATGCACGGCGTCCCCGGATGGACGCACCGCGCGACGATCCGTCCGAACAGATCCGGCTGGACGCGTGCGAACAGCATTGGCGCCACCTTCTCGCTCGGCCTCTCGAGCCGCAGGTAGTTCGGCGTGGAGAGCGGCAGCGTGCTAGCCCTGGCCTGCGCCACCCAGCGGTCGAAGCCGCCGCCGTCGAGGCCGCGCAGCCGGAAGCGCATGTCGGAGAAGCCTGCCCCGCTGTAATTGGCGGAATAGCCTTCCGACTCGCCCGCGCGGTTGAGCACCGCATGCATTATGCTGGTCATTCCCGGCATGGTGTAGATCATCCCCGCCAGCGTCGGCGCATAGAAGGTGTTCATCATGTTGGTCGACGTCAGCTCGAACTTCACCTGACGGTTCACCGGCAGCGCCAGCTCGTTGACGCTGGCGATGCCCTGCTCGGGGTAGATGAACAGCCACTTCCAGTCGAGCGACACCACCTGGATGCGCAGCGGCTTCGCTTTGGAGTCGACGAGCTTGACCGCCGATTCCGCGTCGAGCCGGCGATAGGGATCGAGCAGGTGGGTGCTCGACCAGGTCAGCGCCCCCAGGCAG
>CAXTNG010000059.1:4123-6309 GCA_964245475.1 uncultured Sphingomonas sp.
CTGGTACGATGATCAGCAGCATCAGCCCGGTCGAGACCAGGATGATGTTGCGCTGCTCCAGCGCCACCGCGCCGCCGGGATCGAGCACCGCGCTGCGGCACCCGCCGAGCAGCGCCGCGAGCGCCAGCAGCACGGGTGTCGACCCGTGCGCGGGTCGGGCGTATGAACCGTGCCGCGGCAAGCCCCGCGGGAGCATGGACGGCATGACAGCACCGATCGCAGCCTCGACCTCGACTCCCCTGAAGCGCGGCGGCGGCGCAGTCAACGCGCCCCAGCACCGGATCGCGCCGGGCGAGATCGCGATCGGCGTCATTCTCGGTCGTACCTCCGAGTCCTTTGACTCCTTCGTCTATGCGCTCGCCTCGGTGTTGGTCTTCCCGTCGCTGGTTTTCCCCTTCGCCGACCGGATCACCGGCGCGCTATACGCCTTCGCCCTGTTCCCGCTTGCCTGGGTCGGGCGGCCCTTCGGCACCTTGCTGTTCCAGTGGATCGATGGCCATTACGGCCGCGGCGTCAAGCTGACGGTCGCGCTGTTCCTGCTCGGCGGTTCGACGATGGCGATCGCCATCCTGCCCGGCTACGCGGAGATCGGCTGGCTCGCCGCCGCTGCACTCGCCGTGTTCCGGCTCGGCCAGGGTGTGGCGCTCGGCGGCACCTGGGACGGGCTCCCCTCGCTTCTCGCCCTGAACGCGCCCAGTCACCGGCGCGGCTGGTATGCGATGATCCCGCAGCTCGGCGCGCCGATCGGGCTGGTCGTGGCGGCCGGGTTGTTCGCCTATTTCCTGGCGATCCTGAGCCGGGAGGATTTCCTCGCCTGGGGTTGGCGCTATCCGTTCTACGTCGTGCTGGCGATCAACGTCGTCGCGCTGTTCGCCCGGCTGCGCCTGGTCGGAAGCCAGGAGTTCACCGAGCTGTTCGAAAGCCGCGAGCTCCAGCCCTCGCCGCCGTTCGAGACGCTGTTCGCAGAGTGGCGGACGATCCTGCTCGGCGCCTTCGCGCCGCTCGCCAGCTTTGCGCTGTTCCATCTCGTCACGGTGTTCCCGCTGTCGTGGGTGACGCTGTTCGAAGGCGAGGCGCCGCTGCGCTTCCTGCTGATCGAGATCGGCGGTGCGGTCGTCTGCGCGCTGGCCATGCTAGCGTCGGGCGTGGTGGCCGACCGTGTCGGGCGCCGCCGGGTGCTCGGCACATCGGCGGTGCTGATCGGCGCGTTCAGCGGCTTGGCACCGCGGCTGCTCGCTGCGGGCGGGCTCGGCCAGGTCGTCTATATGCTGACCGGCTTCGTGCTGCTCGGCTTCGCCTTCGGCCAGTCATCGGGCGTGGTCAACGACCGGTTCGAGCCGCACCGCCGCTACACGGGGGCGGCGATCGTCTCGAACTCGGCCTGGTTCCTCGGCGCCGGCTTCGCGCCGCTGGTCGCACTCTTCCTCGCGAGCCGCTTCGGCCTGTGGTCGGTTGGCGCCTATCTGCTCTCCGGCGCGATCTGCACGCTGGCGGCACTGGCGATCAACAAGGAGTGGGCGAACCGCGGGGAGTAATCTGACCCAGCGCAGCCGGATCAGGGCCGCGCGAGCGGATCAAACCCACGCGCTCAGAACACCAATTTGCCGCCGACGATCGCCAGCGTCACCGCCAGGATCGGCCGCAGCACCCGGTCCGACACCCGTGGCGCCAGCAGGCTGCCGACGATGATGCCCGGTATCGAGCCGACCAGCAGCGACCCCAGTAGCGCGAAATCGACCGAGCCCAGCATCCAGTGTCCCGCCCCCGCAATCAGCGTCAGCGGCACGGCATGCGCGATGTCCGATCCGACCAGCCGGTTGATCGGCAGCTGCGGATAGAGGATCAGCAGGACGGTCATGCCGAGCGCACCCGCGCCGACCGACGAGAGCGACACCAGCACGCCGAGCACAGCGCCGAGCACGACGGTCATCCACGCAGGGCGCCCTTCCGGCTGCGCATCGGCCTGTGCGAAATACGCGACGATCCGCGCCCGGAACAGGATCGCCACCGCGGTCGCGATCAGCGCCAGGCCGAGCACGAAGGTGATGACATGCGCGGTGCGCTCGACGTGCGCGCCGATCCGCGCGAGCAGGAGCAGGGTCGCCAGCGTCGCCGGCATGCTGCCGAGCAGCAGCCGCCGCCCCACCTTCCAGTCCACCGTCCCGCCCAGGCCGTGGACGACCGTG
>CAXTNG010000059.1:6319-13797 GCA_964245475.1 uncultured Sphingomonas sp.
TCTGGTGGGGCTGCGCGTTCTCGGCGCTGCTGTGGTCGGTGCCGACCGCGGTCGCGGGATGGAAGCCGAACGCGAGCACTAGCAGCGGCGTCATCAGCGATCCGCCGCCCACCCCCGTCAGCCCGACGAGCAGCCCCACGGCGACGCCGGCCAGCGAATAGAGGGGATTGATGCCGGCCAAATCCATCGTGCAGAGCCTTTAGGTCAGCCGCCCGGTGCCACGTAAGCAACTTCGCCTTTCACCAGACGTAGCGCAATCTCTATCGTGGCGATAGGCTTTGCTACAGCTCGCGGATCACGCGCGGCGCGCCGGGGATTTTGGATAGGTCGTTCTCCAGCTCCACGCCCTGCGTCGGCAGCCACACGCCGACCGTGAAGCCGCCCCACGCCTGGGTGGACAGGGTCGCGTGCGAACCGCAGAAGACGACCTTCACCCATTGCGGCTGAAACGTTGGGTGGAGACAGAACCATGCGACATCGCCTGGCCTGACGAGCGCCTCGTTCTCGGCGCTGACGACAAGGTCGATCGTCACCCAGCGGCCGCCCTTCAGCTCGGTGAAGTGCGCAGCTAGCGTGAATCCACCCGCCTGCGCCAGCCCGCCGAAACGGCCGTCGTTCGGATCGTTGGCCGGCCCGGGCGGGCGATGCGCGGCGGGGCAATCGGGCTGCGCATCGGCAAAGGAGATCATCCCCGGCGCATGGGCCTCGCCGCTCTCCCCTTTGGGGGCGCTGGTCTCGCCGCCGCCGAAGCTGATCTGCCCGCCGGTGATGCGGCCGTTGAACAGGATGGCCGTCCGATCGGTGCTGAGCTCGCCGCTGGGCGTGCAGTTGGGCGTGATGATGCCCTCCGCCAGCTTCGCCTGGTCGCGCCGCAGCCAGGAGAAGGAGACGCCGGCGCTCGACTGCAGCGGCCCGTCGCGCAGGCGCCGGGCGTTGATCGTCGCGACATGGTCGAGCAGCTCGGGCGCGTTCGCGGAGCAGAACCCGTGCAGCGCCGCGACCAGCTCGCCGAACAGCTGGTTGCTGTAGGCGAAATAGGGTGCGCCCTGCGCCTGCGCCGCGTCGAGCATCTCGAGCGCGGCGCGCGCCACCTCGCGGGAGTCCTCGTCCGTTCCCCTGACGTAGAGCCGCTGCCGCGCGGCGATGACATGGCTGTCCTGCGCCCAGGGCGCCGCCGCGGCGAGCAGCGCCACCATCGGCTCGGTCAATTCGGGCAGCACGCCGGGGAAGCGGATGAGCAGCAATGCCGAGAGGATCGCGGCCCAGGGATCGCCCGCGCCCTTTGCCATCAGCACGTCGGGGCTGCTGGTGTCGAGCAGATGGTCGCGCACCGCGACCGCATCTTCTTGCGTTCCCGCTACCAGCACGCGCGCCAGCCCCCTGATCCGCGGATCGGCCGGCAGCACCTGAAGGTTGATATCCTTCGCAGACAGTGGGGAAGGCGTGAAACGGATGTTCACGCCGCCGCGGTACATCGGCAGCAGCAGCCGCTCGATCCGCACCCGCTCGATCGCTACGGACAGGCGCACGCGCTCGCCCGACGCGGGCTTCCAGCTCGGCAGCGGGTCCACGATCAGGTCGAGCTTGCCGCCGGCCAGCTCGACACGAGCCTGCCCGCTGAACGCCTGCCATGCTTCGGGCTCGCCCTGCTCCTGCGACAGGCCGATCGAAATGCGCTTGTGCACCGGCGCGGGCGCGGGCGCGGGCGCGGGTGACGGCGCCCGCCGAGCCCCGGGCGCTGCTGCCGCAAACGCCTTCTCGACCGCCGCCGGCGGCTGAACGGCGGCCATCGCGACCTTGCCGTACAGGGCTTCCAGCGCCGCCTTATGATCGGCGATGTCCAGGAAGGTGATGCCCCCGCCGGTCACCGCCAGCGCCCCGAAATCGGGGATGAGGATGTCGTTCGCCTGCCCCGCCTTCACTTCGAACACCACCGATTGCGACGGGACGCCCGCCGGGCTGATCTCCGCGGTGTAGAAGCCGGGTTCGACGCTTTCGGCGGTGAAGGTCCTGTTCTCGGTCGTCGCCGTCCATTCGTAGAGCGTGCCCCCGGCGTTCTCGACGCGCACCGTGCCGATCGACAGGTCTCGCGGTGCCTCGAAGGCGAGCCTCGTCGGGGCCGAGGCCGTCACGACTGAATGTCCACGCGATGATCGAACAGCGGCTGGTTCGCCTGGAAGAACGAGGCGTGGCAGGCCGAGCTGGCAGGATCGATCGCGACGGCCCAATACGGCTTCTTATTGTCGCCCGGAATGTCCGCGCGCCATGCCTTGGTGCCGCGCTCGTCGCGCACCGAGAGCCAGGGCTCGGCGCCGTCCTCCGTCAGGCAGATGCGCAGGTCGAGCTCGCCCATCAGCGCGTCGGGGTTGGTCATCACCAGCACCGGCAGGCGCGGCGCCTCCGGATGGACAATTGCGAAATGATCGTTCTGGTAGGGAAATTGCGACGGCTCGAACGGCTTGTCGCTCCACTCGGGGAAGTAGGCCCGCTGCAGGTCCTTGAAGTCGCTCGACAGGTTGGAGCCGTCGATGATCCACTTGCCGTTCTTCCAGCGCGCGGACGCGCCGCCGAGCCCTTTCAGCAATGTCTGGGTGAACCGGCCGATGCGGATGTCCTTCGCATCTTCGAGCCGCCCCTCGAACTCCAACAACGCGTCGGTGGCCGCATCGTGCGCGAGCAGCCCGGTGGACGCCGCGAACAGCACGCATACCTTGTCGCGATCGGTGGGAGACGGCAGGTCGACCGAGATGAACTGGGTGCCCTGCATCCCGTTCATCACCGCCAGCGTGAAGTTCTTGACCGATTCGCCGCATGCGTCGACGAACAGGAAGCCCGATTCCAGCCCCTGCATCTGCCTGAGCGCGAGGCCGACCTGGCCGACGTTCAGGTGCGACCAGGCCTTGCCGGCAGGCCGCTCGTTGAGATCGGACAGGAATACGACCGGCTGGCTGGCGACGTTGGCACCATGACCGCAGGCGTAGAAGAACGCGACGTTGCCGGGCGTCTTGCCCAGCGCCTCCACCCAGCGCTCGCCGGCGAGTTCGACCATATCGTCGGTCACGGCATCGATCGGCGAGTCCGTGAGCGCCGCATGACGCGGGACATAGCGGTTGGCCGCGCCGCCCGGATCGGAGATGAGCACTTCCAGCGACGCCAGCGGCTTGACCAGCTTGTCGCGGTTGTCGAGCAGCCAGTCGCACATCAGCTTGGCGCTGTCGGCGGCGCTCGGCAGGTCGCGGACGGTACGCAGCTCGGGCTTGGTGCCCTGGTCGGGCTTGGCGAACGGATAGGCGCCGACGCCCATGACGAAGGCGTGCGTCGCCGGGCCGGCGATCGTGTCGTCCCTGAAGATCAACGTCATCGCGTCACCCGCACAGGCCCTTCTCCTGGAGACGATAGCGGAAGCGGGCGTAGAATTGCGGCCGCTTGAAATAGGTGGTGTGCGCCGAGGCGAGGCCGGTGATCGAGTCGAACTCGACGTCCCTCACATCCGCGAAGACCGGGTCCGCACGGAACGCCAGCGGGTCGATCGGGTCGAACACATTGTACCAGAGCTGCACCGCGGCGGGGCGGGGCCGCAGGCCGCCGGGGGCGACGCCGCCGGTCAGCGCGCCCAGCGACTGAAACAGCCCCGGCTGCGACCCAACGGTGAACAGCGCATCGATCCTGAGGTCGCCCGGCAGCCCCGCTTGCGGGTCGGTCAGCATGTCGAGCAGGATGACCCCGCCCATGCTGTGGCAGACGACGATCAGCGGCTCGCCCGGCCCACGCGCGGCATGCGCCGCGAGCAGCGCGTCACGCACCCGCGTCCTGATCTGCTCGCGCAGGCTGCCGCCGTTCAGATAGGCGAAGACGTCGCCGAGGAAGAACGCGACCGCAGGGCTCAGCGTCCCGCGCACCGTGCCGAAGGCGAGCGTCGACGCCGTGTTGCGCACGCGATCGGTAACGGCGCCGACCGCGTCGCGGATCCTCCCGCCGATGCTGTACGATCCCGCATCGGTGCCGAGCGCAAAGGCGACCTCGTCGTCGCTGCCAGCGCTGCCGATCAGCTTCGCCGCCGATCCCGCCGCCAGCGCGTCGGTCGCCTGCACGAAGGCCGCGATGTCGCTTTCGTCGAGCAGCTCGCCGGCGGCGTCCGCCCGCTCGACCAACTGCGCGAACACCGCGTCGATCGCGGTAGCGGCGTTGGCCTGTGCCACCGTGGCAGTTCCGTCGCCCGCGGATGCTTCCTCGCCGCCGCCCATCAGGCCGCCGCCTTCGGGCTCGCCGCCGAGGGAGAAGCTGGCCGTCACCTTGGCCGTGTCGAAGACCTCGGGGTCGGCCGCAGGCACCAGATCGCCCCACAGCGGCGACCGGATGTGGACCTTGGTATCCCGGAACACGACGCGCTGGAGCAGGGTGTTGCGGTTCGCTTCCGCCTGCTCATACCCCGCGCCGGGCCGGGTGGCGACGCCGTGGACGAAGACGAGTTGCGCCATGCATGCTGCTCCGCGTGGAGGACCTGCTTTACGCCAACTCGGGTGTCCCGGCGACCGCCGGGGATCCCGATCCTAGAGCATGATCCTGCGAAGCGGAAGCCTAGCCGATTCGCTTCAGCGCCTCGTCGAGCGCGGCATCGGCAGGCACCGCGACATCCGGCGCGACGCCGGTCGTCTCCCAGTCCTTGCTGGTCGTCGGGTCGGTGGTGCGGCCGATCGGCACGAACATCTCCAGCCCCGCGCCGACCTCCTCGGTGCCGCCGAAATGGTTGCCGCCGCCGGTCGCCTCGCCGATCAGCGTCGCACGGCCGGTCGACTTCAGCACCATCGCGAGATGCTCGGCGGCAGAGAAGGTGCGGCGCGACGTGAGGTAATAGACCGGCACGCCGAACAGCCGGGCGTCCGCTGCAGGCACCGACCAATGCTGAAAGCGGACCAGCCCGGCTGGCGCCGCGGTTCGGCGCAGTTCCGGGCCTTCGGGGAAGGGGACGCCGTTCTCCTCGACTGTCTTGGCGGACACATCCATGTTCGCGAGTATGCGGCGCTCGCCGAACAGATGATCCCCCAGGATGCCCAGCATCGGGAACGACCCGCCGCGATCCCGCCGCGCGTCGATGATCAGCGCGCGCGCACCTCCATACGTATGGAGGAAGTCGTTCAGCGCCGCGACCGCCGCAGGCTCGTCCGAGAAATGGTCGAAGGCGATGTAGGCGACGCCGGGCTTGATCCAGCGCGCATCAATGATGCCGGTCGCTAGGCCCGCAGGCACGGGCTGGGCGGCGGTGGCGACCGTCCGTGCGCCGGGCTCGCGTGGCGGACGGACGCTGACGTGGCCGTCGGGCGCGACCGCCTGCAGGTCGGCGGTGACGAGCCTGCCGAGCGCCGCAGCGTCGGACAGCGCGGCGTAGCGGCCCGCCCGGATGTTCGCGCGCAGGCTTGCAGCATAGCGGCGGCCGACCTCCGGCGAGACATAGCGCTGCTCGATCAGCGATGCGACGCGCTCGACCGTCGCCTGCGCCTGGGCAGGCGACAATGCGGGCTGCTCGCCAGTCCGGGCGGCGGCGGCGGGCTGCGAGGTCACGGTTTCCCCGTATGCGCGCAATGGGTTGATGAACGCGACCGTTGTCGCGAAGGACGCGATCAGGATGGGGAAGAAGCCGATGCGGCGGGCCATGATGCGCTCCCTGAGCTCTGCGATGCGGGAGCCGTGCCGTATCGGGATGCGTGCGTCAGCCGCCGGGCGACGGGTGCGACGAAGCTGCGACGAACCCGTCAGGCGCTCAGCCGGCTCCTGACCTCGCCCCAGTGGCGCGGGCCGACGCGCACCGCCTTGCCCGAGCGCAGGACCAGCGCCATGTGCCGGCCGACGGTGCTGATCTGCAGCACCGCACCGGGCCGCACGAAGGACGAGCGGTGGACGCGGATCATGTCGGCGGGGTCGAGCGCATCCTCCAGCGCCGCCATGGTGATGCGGATCATGTGGCTGCGCTCGGGTGTGTGGAGCAGCGCATAGTCCTTGGCCGCCTCGATCCATTCGATCGTGTCGACGGGCACGCGGATGTTCCCGCGGCTGGTCGGCACCCAGAACTCCCGATGGTAGCTGCGATCGGCGGGCGGTGCGGGTTCGCCGACCTCCTCGACCGGCGGTGCAGCGGCGGGTGCCGCGCTCAGCCGCCGCAGCACCGCGCGAATGCGGGCGAGCAGCTCGCGCGGCTCGAACGGCTTCATCAGGTAATCGTCGGCGCCAACCTCCAGCCCGACGACCCGGTCGATGACGTCGCGCCGAGCGGTGAGCATGACGATGCCGATCGCGGGGTGCGCCGCGCGCAGCCGCTTGGCGATGCTGAAGCCGTCCTCCTCGGGCATGGTCACGTCGAGCACGACCAGCGCCGGCACGCGCTTCGCCATCAGGCCATCGAGCGCGCGCCCGCCGCCCGCCTCGTCCACGTCGAGCCCCTGGTCGGCGAGATACGCCGCGGTCGGCTCGCGCAGATCCTCCTCGTCGTCGACCACGATCACGTACGGCGAGCCAGGAGGGACGGGGGTCATGGCAGGTCCATCTGTTGCAGGAAGCGGCGCACCGCGTCGGGCATGAAGGGCTTCTCCAGCACCGGGCGCTTCGCCTCGGCGAGAAAGCGCGCCGCCGACGTGCCGAGCGTGTCGCCAGTGGCGAAGCCCATCCGCGGCGCCAGCTCGGGACGTTCGCGGACCAGCCAGGCATAGAGCTCGGGCCCGTCGATACCGGGCATGCGCAGATCGCTGACGATCAGGTCGTAACCCCCGCGGGCCAGCTCGGCCTGCGCCGCGACGCCGCCCTCGGCGATGTCGCAGTCATAGCCTTAGAGCGAGAGGAAGTCGGCCAGCGCCTCGGCGATCTCGCGCTCGTCGTCGACCACCAGCGCGCGGCGGGACGGCGCCTCGGTCACCGCCGCGGCTTCGGGAGAGGCGACCGGGTCGTGCGGCGCCGCCTCGATCGGCAGCGTCAGGCGGAAGCAGGCACCGCGCGGCGTGGGTACCAGCTCCAGCCGGCCGCCGTGCGCCTCCGCCAGCCCCTGCGAGAAGGACAGGCCGACGCCGGTTCCCTGCCCCTGCGGCTTGGTGGTGTAGAAGGGCTCGAAGATGCGCCGCCGGGCGTGCTCGGGGACGCCGGGGCCGGTGTCGGCGATCTCCAGCATCACCGTGCCCGGCGCGCTGCCGAGCGCGGTGCGCAGCGTCAGGACACGCTCGGCACTCTCGGCCATCGCATGCTGCGCGTTGACGATGAGGTTGATGATGATCTGGTGGAGCTGGTCCGAGTCCGCCGAGATCATCGGCAGCGCCGGCGCCAGCTCGCGCACCGTGGCGATGCCGTCGGTCTTGAGGCCATAGCCGGTCAGTTCGTGCGCCGCGGCGGCGATGGCGTTGAGGTCGGTGGCGGTGCGCTCCGGCCGTTTCTGCCGCGCCATAGCCAGGAAGGTCTGGACGATCCGCGCGCAGCGGTCCGCCGCCTTCAGGATCTTG
>CAXTNG010000060.1:0-13743 GCA_964245475.1 uncultured Sphingomonas sp.
CCTTCAACAGCCACCGCATCCATTACGACCTGCCCTATGCGACGCAGGCGGAGGGCTATCCCGGGCTGGTCGTCCACGGCCCGTTGATGGCCAGCCTGCTGCTCGACCTGTGCGACCGCGAACTGGGCCGCGACGCGCTCGCCGGTTTCGACTTCCGCGCCGTCGCGCCCGCGTTCGCCGATGCACCGCTGATTTTGCTCGGCCGCCGCGAGGGAAACACGCTGAGGGTCGCCGTCCGGGGTGCGGACGGGCAGGATCACCTCACCGCCACCGCCACCCTTTGATGGGCTGAAGGATCGCGGCGCCGGTCCCTGCCGTGACTATCGCCCCTTGAACACCGCCGGGCGCTTGGCGCGGAATGCGGCGACGCCTTCGTTGAAATCCTCGGTGCGGCCTGCGTCGCGTTGCGCGACTCGCTCGTTCGACAGCGCCGTCTCGAAACTGGCATCGAGCGCCGCCCAGGCGACCTGCTTGATCATGCCGAGCGAGCGCGGCCCCTGCGCCAGTTGCCGCGCGAGATCGAGCGCGACGTCGTCGACCTCCTCGTCGGGCACGACGCGGTTGATGAGGCCCCAGTCAAGCGCGGTCGCGGCGGGCAGCTTCTTGCCGAGCAGCATCATCTCCATCGCACGCACCCGGCCGATCGCGCGCGTCAGGAAATAGGACGCGCCGCCGTCCGAGGCGAGCCCGACGTTGCGGAACGCCATCAGGAACGCGCCGCTGGTCCCCGCGACGATCATGTCGCCGGCCAGCGCGATGCCGCAGCCGACGCCCGCCGCCGCGCCCCGCACCGCGGTGACGACCGGTGCCTTCGACGCGCGCATCTGATAGACGATCGGGTGGAAGATGCCGTCGAGCCGCCCGCCCATGTCGCGCATCGGATCGTTGAGGTCGATGCCGCCCTCGGCCAGGTTGGCGCCCGAACAGAACCCGCGGCCGACCGATCCCAGCATGATCGCGCGCGCGTCGCGCTCCCCGCGCCACAGCGCATCGAGCAGCTCCTCGCCCATCTTCACCGTCACCGCATTCAGCGTCGCGGGATCATTGAGGCGGATGCACGCGACGTCGTCGACAACCTCGTACAGGATCTTCTCGTAAGCCATGACTGCTCCTCGGCAGGTCTCGTTGCGCAATGCCGCAATGATCCTCGACGACCGGCGGCGGGAGCTCAAGCGAAATTGACACGAAGTGCCGGTAATGGTCGCCCCTGAGGCCGCTGGTGACCCGCAGGCCCTCGACCGGACGCCAGGCCGCTTCCGCATAGAGCGCGGCGGACGCCTCCTCGACATGGTAACGGCCGAGGGAGGCAAAGGAACGTGCGTGCGCTGGTCCGTGCGACGCCGACGCTGCCGACATGGTCGTAGCGCACCTCCGTCCCCAGCCGCAGCGACAGGGCCGGACCGATCGCCCAGTCGCGGTTCGCCGTGCCGCCCATGATCCAGCGGCGATCGAACTGCCGAATCTGCGCGCTGGTGCCGTCGGGATCGGTATAGGTCGGGTTCGAGTACATCGACCAATGGTAGAGCTGGCCATAGACGCTGGCGCGCCAGTCGGGCTGGCGCACCTCGGCCGTGCCGATCAGCCGCGTCGTCTGGCCCCGGGCGATAGGATCGGGCGAGCAGAAGACGTCGGCGCACAGCGGCGATCCGACGATCCGCTCCGGGATCTGCTCGGTCGGCCGCCATGTCGCGCGATAGGCGTGGAACGAGGCCTCGACCGTGCCTGCGCCCAGCGGCCGCGCGTATTTGGCGAAGCCGGCATAGTGGCGCAGCCGCTCCGACTCTCCCCATGGGCCGTCGTAGCGCTTCGCCTGGCGACCAGCGTTAGCGCGCCTCCGCCCACATCCTCGACGGTGCCGCCCGCCGCGAGGCGGCGGTAGCCATATGAGCCGCCCTCCGCCGAGAGCCAGGGACGCTCGACCCTGTCGATCGTGGTCATGTAGGCGGCGTCCGCCAGCGCGAAGTCGCCGCCGTCGGCGCGATACGGACCCTTGCGGAAATCCTCGCGCGCGACGATCTCCGGAATGAGGCCGTTGAGGTCCAGATAGCCCTGCCCGTGGCCATGCGTGCGCAGGTTCATCTGCACGCCGTCGACGAAGGTCGTGAAGTCGCTGCCGTGGTCCAGGTTGAAGCCGCGCAGGAAATACTGGTTGGCCTTGCCGCTGCCGGAATGCTGCGCGGCGACCAGGCCGGGCACCGCCTCCAGCAGCTCCGCCACCCGCAGCAGGGGGCGGACGAGCAGGTCGGACCCGGCGACCGTGCCCCCGCTCGCCGCGGTAGCAACGCCGAGCTTGGCCTCGCCGCGGCCGAATACCAGCACATCGGCGGCTTCGGCGTCCGGCTCCGCGCCGTCGGCGCTCCCTTTGGGCGGCTCGGCCCAGGCACACGGAGCGAGCAGCAACGCGAGCGCACCGGCGGCGCAAAGGCCCTCTCGCCTCCTTCTCACTTGAAGCGGCTGCTCACCACGGCGCCGATCCAGCGGGGGCGTTGGTAGACGGTATAGCTGCTCCAGCCGGCGTCGCCGCGTGCCTCGTTGAGCAGGTTGCGGATCACGAGGTTGACGTCGAACAGCCCGTCCAGCCGACCGATGCCGATCGAGGCGTCGGCAATGCCGTACGGGTCGCGCCAGCCGTAGGCGCTGAGCGAGCTGTCGCCGTTCTCGCGACCGGTGTAGGTGTAGCCCAGGCTCGCGTGGAACAGCTTGTCGACGAACACCGGGCGGCGATAGTCGGCGGTGACGTTGAACTGGAGCTTGGGCGCGTTGGGCAGCGTGTAGCCGCTCACGTCGCGGAAGCGCTGCGCCAGATTGGCGTTTTCCGACGGCTGGCCCGAGAAGGCGTAGTCGAGATACTTGGCGTCGGTATACGCGCCCGAGAAGCGGAAGGTCGCGAACGGAAGGCCGCTGTAGACGAAGTCCGCCTCGACGCCCTGTGTCCGCACCTTGCCGACGTTGCCGATGCCGCTGGAGTAATAGAGCGTGCCGTCGTTGTTCAGGTTGGTCAGCAGATCGTCGTAGAAGAAGACGCTCTGCTGGAAATCCTTGATGTAGCTGCGGAACACATTGGCGTTCAGGATCAGGTCGCCGCCCAGCCAGTTCGTGCGCACGCCGAACTCGTAGGAGGTCGTCCGCTCCTTCTTGGCAGGCAGGTTGCGCGGTGCGCCGCTGGTGCCAGGCACCAGGCCGTTGAACTGCGCGATGCCGGGCTTCTCGCCATATTGCAGGGTCGCATAGCCGGTCAGGTGGTCGCTGAAGTCGTTCCGGACGCTGAGCTGGCCGGTGTAGATGTTGCCGATCCACGGCTGTGCGGTCGCTTGGTTGAACAACGTCGAGAAGGTGCGGAGCCGGATCGCCTTGGCGGCCGCGACCTGACGCTTCTGCGCGGCCGACAGGCTGTTGTACGCGGCCCCCGGCGTCGCGCCGGCCGCCAGCCCGAAATACTGGAGCGCCACCGCATCGGCGAGCGAGAGCTGCGCGGCGCTGTTGCCCGCTGCGAGCGTGCCGGTGTTGGCGACGTTGCCGAATGCGACGCTGCTGAAGCCGCCGAGCTGCACCGCACCGACGCTGGCCGGGTTCAGAGCCGCGCCATAGCCGTTGTCGAGGATCGAGATCGCCTCCGTCGTCTCCCGCTTCTCACGCGAGATGCGGCCGCCGGTGGTCAGCGTCAGGGTCCGCGTCACATGCCAGTCAGCCTGCGCGAAGGCAGCCTTGCTCTCGGCGTTTAGAATGGTCTGGTCGCCACGATAAACCCGCGCGAGCGAGTTGGTGAGCAGCTCGCGGCCCGAGCTGTTCGCATCCAGCGCGGCATATTCCGCCACGTTAGCGTTGTACGCGCCCGAATCGCTGCCCTGGCGCGAGCGGTTGAGCGAATTGGTGGAGCTCTTCAGGTAGAAGAGCCCGGCCACGTAGTCGACGAGGCCGTCGCTAAGTTTGCCGGACAGCTTCCCCTCGCTGGTGAACTGGCGATAGGTGGTGATGTAGCCGCCGTTGCGGCTGATGTCGAAGGGCGTGCCGTCGTCGTTCGCCGCGAGGAAATAATGCTTCCTCGCCGAGGTTAGCAGCGAGAGCGTCTGGTCGCCGATGTCCCAGGCGGCATTGACCAGCCCGCCCTTGCTCCCTGTCGTGATCGCGCGATTCGAGTCGAGATAGACGTTGTATTTGTAATAGTCGCTTGCGGTGTAGGCGTTCTGCTGCGTGAACCAGCGGCGGGAGAGCTTGGCGATGACGTCGTTGGTCTTGTCGACGCGGCCGCCGTTCGCATAAACATCCGGCGTCGGTTTGTTGAACGACAGGCCGTTGATGTACTCGTCACCGTTCGGCTGGTGGTCGTAGAGGATGCGCAGCCGCGTGTTCGGATCGGGCGTAAAGAGCAGCTGGACCCGGCCGTAGGTCCGGTCGATGTTGCCGTGGCTCTGCAGACCGCGCAGGTCGGGATAGCCGTTCCACCAGTCGCCGTCACGCTGGTTGCGCGTGGCGGTGATGCGGAAGGCGAGCACGTCGTCGATGATCGGCCCGCCGCCTTCGACCTCCGCACGGAGCGCATTGTTCTCGCCCAGCGTCAGCGACGCGCTAAGGTCCGGCGTGAAGCTCGGACGGCGGGTGGTGACGTTGATCTGACCTACGCTGGTGTGGCGCGCGCCGGTAGTGCCCTGCGGCCCGCGGAACACGTTGACCTGCTCGACATCGACCAGGTCGGTGCCGGCGGCAAGCGCGAGATAGGCGTAAGGCACGCCATCAACGGTCAGGCCTATGGAGGGATCGATGAAGTCGCTGCTCGCGCCTGCGGTTAGCCCGCGCATGGAGAAGCTGCCGGTGCGCACGTTGCCGTCGTTCCACCGACGTTGCCCAGGCGGCTGAGCGCGTCAGGCAGGCTCACCTGATCGAAGATGCGCAACTCGCTTTGGGTGACGACCGACACGGGTTTGGGCACGTCCTTCAAGTTGCGCAAGGCGGCGCCGACGATCCGACCCTTGACCACGACGTCCTGACCGCCGGCCTGCGGCGGGTCGTTCGCCGTGAAGGCGATCGGTGCCACGGCCGGTGTCGCCGCTTGGGGCGGATCGGCAAGCGGAATCATGGCCGGAATGCTGCGCGGCTGCTGCTCCGCCCGCGCTGCGGCGAGTTCACCGCGCAGCGCCTCAAGTTCCTGTCTCAGACGCTCGTTCTCGACGCGAAGGTCGCTCGCCTGGGCAAAGGCGGGGGCGGCGCCGAGGGTCGCCAGCACGGCCACGCCGCCGATCAGGCTGGCCTTGGGGGAAATGAGGCGGAACGAGGCGGAGACGGAGGTCATAGGCTGATCCTGTTCGTGGTAGCGGCGCCCGGCGCGACGGGCGCGGGCAAGGCGGCTCCATCCCGCCTGGGGGAGCGGGGAGCGGGCGCGGCAAAGTGCGTCGATGGTCGTCGGCCGGCCCGGCGGCGGCCACACCCGTCGACTTACGGCGGCGTGCCTGTCAGGAACTCTGCTGGCATGGTCGCTGCCCCACCCTTCCGAGCGTCGCGGTACGGACTTCCGCCGCGCTGCGGAAAGAACATCCGGTTACCTAGACATAACGCGGGTGTCATCGGGACGCGGAGAACGCCCTGCAGCGGCGCACGCCGTTGATGACGCGGTCGTGGTGGAGGCACAGCCCGCCGCCTGCCCAAGTCGAGGCATAGGCCGAGGCAAGCGCGGCAAGCCCGGGCAGCGCTGCCTCGACCTCCTGCGGCTCGCGACGGAAATGGTGGCACGCGCCGCAATCGTCACCCCGCGCGAACGCGGCGTGAAGCGCGGGCCGCAATCTCACTAGCCCAGCGCCGCCCAATGCCCGCCGAAGACGTGCGCCGATAGGACATAGCCCAGCACCACGTTGACCGCGACTCCGGCGGTAAAGGCGACCAGTGGCTTGCGCCCTGCCGACGCTAGGTCGCGGAAGCGGGTCGTGAAGCCGATCGACAGGAAGCAGAAGACGAAGCACCAGGTCCTGAGGTCTTTGACCGGCGCGATAAAGCCGGGCACCGCCACCGCATTATAGTCGGCGAGCGAGTAGCCGGCAGTCGCCGCGGTGACGATCGCTGAGGTGACGAAGAACCCGAGGACGAACTTGGGAAAGCGCCGCCAGATCTCGCGCGCATCGGGTGCGCTGCCGGCAGACTGGGGTTCCCAGCGCGTCGCGGAGACGATGGCGAGCGCGACCGACCAGATGCCGATCCACACGTCGCGGCCGACGACCTTGACGAGCGTGAATGCCTGTACCGCCTGGTCGGCCGTGCCGGCGATCCCCGGCACTTTGCCCGCCAGCCCGCCATACGCCTGCGCGGCGGCAATGCCGGCGGCATCGGCGAACTCGGACGTCCCGATCCACGCGCCCGCGATGCCCGTGGGCAGCCCGAGCGCGCGCGAGGCGAAAGGCAGTAGGAAAAATCATCGCGATCGCCCAGAGCACCACCGTGGCGATGGTTACCGCCGTATTCTCCTTCTTTGCGCCGACGGCGCCCGCGACAGCGATCGCCGCGGAGACGCCGCACACCGCGCCACCGACGCCGAGCGTCGCGGCGAACGGCCGATCGAGACCGAGACGTTTCGCGACGAGGAAGATCACGCCGAACGTGACCAGCGAGACGATCGACGCCTGCAGGATCGCGACGGGCTCCGCGAGCGCGATCAGCGACAGAGGCACCGTCGCGCCAAGCAGAACAATGCCGGTCTTGACGTAGAGCTCGCCCCGGAAACCCGCATCGAGCCAGCGCGGCAGGCGCAGCAGGTTGGCGCCGACCAGCCCGAGCAAGAGCGCGAGCAGCGGCGGTTCCAGGTTATATGCAGCCGCACGCTCCCACTGGCCCACGACGAAGATTGCCCAAGCGGTGACGTAGAGCAGAGCGAAGGCGGGCACGAACCGCCGCAGTCGAAAGCCCAGCGTGCCGAGCGGGATTGCGAAGGCGAGCAGCCAGACGCCGAACTGCGCCAGGTACCGCGCCCATTCGGCGGCGACGTGCGCGCCGACCTGCCCAAGATTCGACCATTTCGGCGGCGCGACCGCGAGCCAGCGTAGGCTCGCACCACCCTGGAAGAGCGCAATCGCAGCGACGACCACCGCCACGCCGATCCAGATCGCCCACCAATCCTCCTTGCGCCACAGTTCGCTCCAGCGCGACGCGGCGGACGGGACCGCGCCAGCCGCAGCGGATGCCGTCATGTTCTGGTCCCCCGTAAGGCGTGTCAGCGGTCGATGATCGGTTCGGTCAGCGGCACGCCGATCGCACCGCCGCCGAACGGGCCGTTGTTCTCGACGCAGACACGCTCATACCGCTCGTGGAGCAGCGGCTTTCCCGGGCGGTTCGCGATCTGCGCCTCGTAATGCCATTCGCCGCCCGCCGGATCGGCCTCGGTGTAGCGGCGCGCCGGGATGGTCGCGGTCCAAGTACGCGAATAGACGGTCGGGTCCTCAAAGGTCGCCACGTAATTGTATCGCTTGCCGTCGCCGTCGAAGATGAAGTGCTCGACGATATGGACGTTCTCGCTGGCGAAGTCGCCGGTGCGGCCGAACAGCGCCTTGGCGTTGTTGTTCTGCACGTCGACGACCAGCGTGTTGCCCTCCCAATGGCCGCGCGAATCCGCGTTCCACAGCTTGATCGACGCGGGCAGGTGCGGCTTGTCGTCCAGCCGGACGACGCGGGTGCCCGAATTGAACAGGAACACGACATAGCCGGGATATTGCCGGATCTCGTAACCATGCCAGATGAACGACTTGGGTACGCCGGCGGGCGCGCAGCGGGCGAGCGGCTCGATATATTGCGGCTTCGTTGGATTGGCGAAGTTGCGCGCGAAATCCTGTTGCGCCGCACGCGCCGCGGGCAGGTAAGGCACCTGTCCGTCCGCCGGATCGGACACGCGGCTGGGCGCGCGCTGATCGCGCGGCAGCGACGCCGCCCGCGGCGTCTCGCCGGGTGCGCCGCCCTGCGGGTCGGTCCAGTTGCTGTGGTTGGCGATCGTGTTGGACCAATGGCCCGACACGTCCGGCTGCCCGTCGGACAGACGCGCCCCTTTCCACTCGGCCGGGGCAATCTGCGGGATCTCCTTGCTCCAGCTGATACCCCCGCCTCCAGCGCAGCCCGCGTGCCCGCGGGCTGCGCTGGAGGCGTTTGGGCCAGGCTGGGCGACGCGAGGATGATGGCGACGGCAATCGGCAGCAGCGCGCGCATCACTTGATCCCCTTGGGCGGGTAGTATTCGTCGTACGGCAGCGTGAAGCAATAATCCTCGATCAGCTCGAAGTTCTTGTCGCGCCGACGGTGGAGCAGGATGTTGATCGTCCAGGGCTTCGAATACACCTGCTTGTCGTCGAGCGTCGCGGAATAGCTGATCGTGTCCTTGTCGACAAACGACCAACGCTCGACGACGTGCAGGTCTTCGCTGTGATAGTCGCCCGCGCGGTCGAGCCAGGTCTCGTCGTTGAAGTCGGTGATGTCGACGACCAGCGTGTCACCGTCCCAACGGCCGCGTGAATCGCCCAGCCAGAAATTGCTGTCGACGCTCTCCGGATGGAGCGTTCCGTTGGTATGGATGGTGCGGACCTGATGGCCGAGCTGGTGCACCAGCGTCAGGTCGCGGTCGCGCTGGAAGATCTGGAACGGCGCGGGATAGTAGACGCTACGCGGCACGCCGAGGGACCAGCATTTCAGCCGTGGATCGTCCTTTGCGCGGACGGCGAAGTTGCGCGTGCGCTGCTCCAGCGCCGCCTGCAGGTAGGGGATGGTACCGCCCTCCACCACGCCGGCGCTCGGCGGCGCGTCGCGGCGGCCGGAGTGCGGCTGAAGGTCGAAATCCGCCTCGCTCAGCGTCTGCCAAACACCCGAGAGGTCGGGCTTGCCGCTGGGCAGGCGCGGGATGGACGATGCCGCCGATTGCAGGGCGGTCGCCCGGGCGCGGGCCTGCGAAGCGACGGGTTCGCGCGCGTCCGCCGCGGCGACCAGCGCCAGCGCAACCGCCCCGCTTCCGACAAGAACGCGCATCAGCGCTGCGCCGCGGGCGCGTCAACCGCGCCGCCGGTCTGCACGACCCGGCCGTCGGATAGCGTCGCCTGCCGCGAGTAGCCGAAGGCCCCGCCGTTCTTTGCGCGATAGCCCTCGATCTTGATCGTCTTGCCGGGCAGCACGTCGGTCTTGTTCAGCCCCTTGTCGCGTAGGGTGCTGGGCGTGCCAAACTCGAAGCCTCAGTTGGTGACCGACCCGTTGGGACCTCTAACGTCGAGGTACAGCCAGCTGTGCGGATTGACGAGGCGGACCTTGGTGATGACGCCCTGCACCGTGATCGGCTTGCTGGAATCGAACTCTGCCGAGAAGGAATGGTGGGCCGACGCCGCGCCGGCGAGCGCGGCGGCCGCGACGGCAATGGGAAAGGACGAACGACGCATGGAGGCTCCTGACGCGGAAGTCGGTTGACCGAAAGGGGATACCGATGCCCGTCGGACGCCGGAAAGGACGTGTGGTAAGGTCGACATGGCCAAAGGTTCTGTCGCGGCGGGCACTTCACACGAAGCCTATCCATCGGCCCAGCACCACGATTCCGATCCACAGCAGCAGCGACAGCGCCGCGCTTGTGCGTAGGAGCGGGCTGGCCGGTCCCTCGGGAACCCCGTGCCGGTGATGCGGGTGGAGGTGGAAGAAGAGGACGTTGGCGCCCGCCACCGCTAGCAACCCCATCTTGGCCAGGAACGCCGGGTTCTCGACGTAGACGCTGGCCGAGCTGATGAAGAGCAGTACGCCGGTAATCACCGCGATCAGGAAGCCGCTCCATGTCCAGGGCAGCACTTCGCGCGCCAGCGTCTCGCGCCGCCGGTTGGGCCAGGCAAGACCCAGGGTGCGCAGGTCGAACGCGGCAATTGAGCCGACGACGAGCGCGAGGCCGAGCACGTGCAGCGCCTCCAGCGTCGGGAACAGCAGCCGGCCTTCGGCGACCGCAACAGCCGGCGGCGTGCCCTCCAGCCAGATGAGGAACGGCATCGTGTCTATTCCGCCAGGTTGCCGAAGTACGCGATGAACCGCCCGCAGAAGATGATCGCGGTCCACGCCAGGATCGACACGCCGGCGATTGCCACCAGTGCCTGGTGAGTCAGCGCGCTGCCCTCCCGATTGGCCAGCGAACGCTGAAGGACCAGCGTCAGCGCCGCCGCCAGGATTACCAGCGCGACCTTGACCCGGAAGAACACGTTCATCAGCGACCGCGTCGCTCGCCGGTGATGAGCACCGCGCCGGACACGAGCAGGACGACGAGCGCGCTCCAGGTCCAGCGGTACGATCCCGCGAGCCAGGGCGTCGAGTGCACGCCCGCCCGACTGCGCAGCACGACGAGGTTCGCGGAGAAGGACGCGAAGACCAGAGCGGCAATGGCGAGGATGTGGATCGACTGGAACGCCGGCACGACCCAGACATGGTCCTGGATCAGTCCCAAAACGGGGCTGTGCGCGATGTCGGCGGAAAGGGCGCGAACCATGCCTCAATTGGTCCGGGCGGCGGGCGCCGTCGCACCGGCGGCCGCCCTCTTGCCGACCAGCGTGCCGCCCTGCGCCTCATAGTCCTGCGCACCCACGGCGCCTGCGACGCGATAGCCCCTCGCGGCGAGCAGCGCACCGGCCTGCACGGCGCGATGCGCGTGATTGGACACGGTGACGACCTGCCGGTCGTGCGGCACGAAAGCGATCAACCGAGCGATGTCGGCGCTCTGGATGCTGAGAAAGGCGGGAAAGCCGCCGATCGTGGCGATCTCGTCCGGGTGGCGGACATCAATTACCAGCACGCTCTCGGGCCTGGCGAGCAAGGCGTCCAGCTCGGCCCGGCCGAGCGTCCGGATCGCGCCCGGCGCGGTGTTCGCCGCGGGCGGCGCAGGGGATTGCGCCATCGCCGCAGCGGACGAGAGCGCCACACCCGTGGCGATCGTCGCGGTGTGGAAAATGGCGGCGGCGAAGGCCGGGCGTCGGATCATGGTCCTGCTCCACGATAAGGCCCGCGATGGAAACGGGCGGGGCTTGCGAGGCACCAAGGGTTACGGGCGCCCGGGCCCGGCCGAAAACAACATCTGGTTATGACGCCATGCCGCGTGCGACGCCGCGCACGGATTAGGCATGGACCCGCTCGCGCTCCGACCGGTCGGCCTCGCACAGCACGCGGAACACCTGCTGGAGGCCGGGGCGCGTAAGCGCGCCAGGCGTCCGGTCGATCGCTTTGCCGAGCGACCGCGCGACGTCATGCCAGGTGCGCACGCCGGCGAACGCGGTATCCAGCGGCACGTCACCGCTCACCAGTCGCCGCAGCGTCACCGGCGTCAGCCCCGACAGGGAACCGAGCAGGTGGATCAGGCAGTCGCGCAGCACGCAGTCTCGCCGCAGCACCGCCCAGGTCGTGCAGCGCGGCAGCAGTCCGGCGAGCGGGATGACCCGCAGGTCCTGCTCCGCCGCGGCGGGATCGACCGCCATCTCGGCCAGGAGGCCGATGCCGGCGCCCGCGCGCACCGCCGCCTTGATGAGATGGGCATCGCGCGCCGCAAAGGCGAAGCGCGGCTGCAGCCCTGCTTCCACGAAGGTTCTGGCGATCGACAGCGGCGCGGTGCGCGAATTGTCGTATGTGATGAGTGGAAACGCCGCGAGCGCCTCCAGCGTGACCGGACCCGCCTGCGTCAGAATCGGGTGCCCGGATCGACTAGCGCCACCGGGTTCCAGTGGTAGAGCGGGATGGCGATATCGCCGGCGGGGCGCCCGCCGTCGGTGCTGAACAGTCGCAAGTCGGCGCCGCGCAACCGCTGTTCCGCATCGGCGGCATCGGCCGAGAAGCCAAGCGTCACATCCAGGGTCGGAAACCTTGCGCGCAGGGCGGCCAGCGCTTCGGGAAGGACGTGCAGCGCCTGGATATGCGTGGTTTCCACGTGCAGCGAACCGCCCTGCTCTGTCCGCCGGCTGACGGCGAAGGTCCGGATGTTCTCCACCTCCGCCACGATCGCCCGCGCCCGTCGCACGACCTCGTCACCTTCGGGCGTCAGCCGTTCCAAGTTGCGGCCGCGGCGCACAAAGAGTCGCAAAGCGAGCCGCTCCTCCAACTGCCTCAACTGCTTCGATAACCCCGGCTGCGTCGCGTTGACGCGCTCCGCCGCGAGCGTGATGTTCAATCCCGCATCGACGATCGCGAGAAGATAGTTCAACTGCGCCAGCGTCATGGTCACCCCCGCGCGAAGCAATGATCGTTCGTGAGTCGCTCTCCAATCGGATTTCCCATTCAACGAGTAGGCATTACAATCAAGATTGCCTATCGGCGCTGCAAACCGCTCTGCGGGTGCGGTCCATCCGAGCAGCCCCGATAGGGTGGCCGAACGGGGAGATGACGATGAGAACGGGATGCTTGGTTCTAGCGGCGCTGGTGCTCGGCGGATGTGGCTCCACCCGGCGCCGCGCGGGCAGCGTCAGGCGAACGTGCCCGCGGTCACCGGCAAGGCCGATGCGCCGTGGGCGGCCACGGATCTGCCGATGCGCAAATTCATGACGCATGTGATGCAGCATGCCGGCAACGGCATCTGGAAGTGGCAAGGAATCGAACTGGACAGGACGGGCGAGCACTCGCTCTATCCGAAGAACGACGACGATTGGGAGGATGCGGAGAGCGGCGCGCTGACCCTCGCCGAGGTCGCCAACCTGCTCCTGCTCCCGGGCCGACGGGTAGCCGAGCCCGCCTGGGACCAGTCCATCGCGGACGTGCGCCGAATCGCGCTGAAGGCGGCCGCCGCCGCCGAGCGACAGGACAAGGAAGCGTTCCTCGCCGCCGGCTCCGCGCTCGATGGAGCCTGCGACAGCTGTCACGTCCGATACGATCCCGCTTCTGCTTCCGTTTCACGACGTCGCTGAGTTACCGATGGACTTTTCGTTGAATGTTGAAATCTGAAGCCACAAATTAGCTTTGACTATAACATCGTGTTAAGCATGGTAACTTTTGAAGATTGCAGATGTTAGAACTAATGTAACAAAAAGGTTTTTGCTTAACGCTTGTACACTATCAATACGTTGGAACTTACACAAAGCTCTCATGTTGTCATTCAACCTTGCCTCCGTCGGCTTGGATGAAACAGGAGAGAGTGATGACGAAATCGGGATTCGTTTCGTTCGCCAGGATCGCACTGGCGTCCAGCGTGGCCATGTCGGTCGCAGCGTGCAGCAGCACAGGACAGTATCGCGTCGGCGCGGTCGGTGACGTCCCCGGGGCGACCGCCGATGGCGGCAGCGGGTCGGGGAGCGAGACCGCCTCGACCGGTGGCGGCGCGACGAACTCCGGCAGCGGCACGGGCAGCACCGGCACCGGAAGCAGCGGTAGCACGGGCAGCGGTAGCACGGGTAGCGGCTCGAACGGTAGTGCTGGGACGAGCGCCGCCGGAGCGCCGGTGCTGGTCAGCGCCGGCAATGCGGTGATCGGCGCGGCCGGGCGGCAGAATGCGCTGGGCCAGCAAGCGGCCGGCGTCCTGCCGGCGACGGGCCGGCTCAACGGCGTCGTAACGGCGGTACTGCGCCGTACCGGGCAGACGCTGGTCGATGTCGGCGGCGGCCGGTCGGTCGTGCTCAACCGCGCGGCGGGCACGCTCGGCGACGTCGTCGCGATCGACTTGGGCAGCCGCAAAGTCGTCGGCGCGCCGAGCGGCTCGTCGCTGCTCGGGCCGGGGGTCGCCTCGGCAACGCCGCCGACCGGCACGCTCGGCAGCGTCAACGTTGCCAGCGGCGGCACCGGTGCGGTGCGCAAC
>CAXTNG010000061.1:0-9123 GCA_964245475.1 uncultured Sphingomonas sp.
CTCCAGGCTCCCGCGAGTCGAACCATGCTGTCGCTCCGTGTGCTGCAGAAGTCGAATGGATTGTGCCGGCGTGAGGGCCCGCCAGTATCATAAATCTCATGAACTGAACCCACGGTCTCAATCTAGTGCCGGCAACCAATAAGCTAAATAGTACTACCAGCTGTAGTGGTTACAGGAGGGATCATGCCTACGCTAAGCGCAATAAGCGATCGTATGTAGATTCTGAGTGAAACTTATCTCTCAAGGGCTTGCGCTTTGAACGCCTACATAAACATGCTAGCTGGCTATGATGGCATCCGTTAGCAAACATTGGGCGCTGCCGGCCTGGTGCAGTGTTTTCATAACGGTAAGCACGCAGCGAAGCTGGCACGGACGATGTTGTTATATAAGCTGGGTTGTTTTGCGCCTTGTACGCAGTGCGATACCGGCGATGCCAAATCCCAGGAGCATCACAGCCCAACTCGCCGGCTCAGGCACTGCCGCGACTTGCGTCAAGCTGAGAACAAGCGCGAGTGGTCCGCCAGCCGTACCGGTGGCTTCAGTCCAGCCGCTTGTTCCCGCGGTGTCGCGTTGGAAAAACACTCCGCCCCGACCCAGTGCCGACCATAAGAAGGTATCGGATGCGCCCGCATATTCTCCCTGAATGGATACGAAAACCAGCCCGTCGCTGTGCAGCGAGATCGACGTAGCAGGCGTCCATCCAAACTTCATGACGGAGATACCATCACTGTCGACAAAACCCGAATTGAGTGCGGTGAAGTTCGCGCTGGTCAGGTCAGTTGCCGAGCGCGCGACGTCGGAGGGTTCGCCTGGCTGGGTCGTAGACTCGTTGAAGAGGCGGATATGGAAGGTGGTCGGATTGTCGACGCCAAGAAACGGTGTCCCCCACCAGGTCAGCTGCCGTATCGTATAGTCGCCCGCCGCGAGATTGAGCCCCTGCGCCAACGTGGCCGCGCCGTTCACATCCGACTCAACGCCGACCGAACCGCTAGACGCCAGCGCGCTACCGACGTCTCGCGTCTGTGCCTGAGCTGTCGGTGGGACGGCCGCCAGTAGCGCACCAGCGGCGATTGTCTTTACCATACCGAGCACTTTTGCATCCCCTTATAAAAGCGTGGTGATCCTGTCGTACTTACACAAGCTGCCCCACCTCTATGCTTCGTATGCCGAGCCGCCCGTCCAGCTTCTCGACGGCGAACAGCGCCTCGCTATACTCATTCCGCGATACGTTGATCTGCGAGCCGCCGCTGTCGATCGGGTCGATCCAGAACGTCTGACTGGTCGCAGTCGCAACCGTCGGCGCAGCGGCGACCAGCGTCGTCTCCAGCCAGTCGATCGTGAACTCGCTGCCGAGCCGTGCCAGGGCGGTTACGAGCGGCTCGCTTCCGAACGCGGTCGGGTTGCTTCCATTGGCGACCGCGCCAGGCCGGAACTGGCCGCTCGGATCAGTCGCGCCGGCCTCGAAGATCAACTCGTCGAACGCGGTCGTCCCGGCGATTGTGATCTCCTTCTCGCCGCCGACCGTGTTCGCCTGGAACGCCTGCTCGCCGACCTGTGCGCCGTTGCGCAGCAGCAGCACGCGCCCCGCTTCGAGATATTGCCCGCCACTCTCGGCTGTGAAGCGCGTCAGCCGGAACCGAGCGCCGTCGGCCGGGCTGGTGAGCGTGAAGCGCAGCGCCTCGCCGCCGTCGATCTCCTGCGCCGCGCCGCCGGTGTTGAGACTCTGGCCGCTGACGCCGAGATCGCCGAGCAGCAAATCGCCACCCGAAAGCGTCGTGCCGTTGGTCGTGGTCAGCGTTACCGCCGACCATGGCTCGGCCGGATCGGCGAAGTTCGCCTTGTGCGCGATCATGTAGGCGGGGCTGGTCCACGCCGCCGTCATCTTCGCGGGACTGTCGCGCGTCACCACCGACGGGCCGTCGCCGAGCCGCCCGACCGCATCCACCTTGACCGAAAACAGGCCGGCATCGGCGAACGTGCCGTCCTCGTCGCGCAGGTCCACGCGCACCGTGTAGGTGCCCGCGGCGGCGAAGATGTGCGCCAGTGCGGTCGGGAGCGCGGGCGCGTCGAATATCTGAGCCGCCGAACCGTCGCCCCAGTTCACGACGTATCGGTCGACGGTGTCCTGCCCCGGGTCGGTCACGGGACCGAGGGTCAGCGGCAAGGCCCAGCCGACGCCGCCGTGGTTCGTCCGGGTCAGCGCGATCGTCGGCGCCACATTGTCGACCATGACCGGCTTGGTGCCGAGCGGATGCTCGCCGTGGCTGTCGGTCGCGTAGACGCTGATGGTGCGGTTCGGGGCGTCATCGGCGAATACGTGCGTGACCTGCAGCACGGCGTTGGGCGCGGCGGCGAGCAGCGTCGGGGCCGAGCCGTCGCCCCAGTCGATGCGAAGCTGGCTGAGCGTGTCGTCGGCGGGATCGGACCGCAGCGCGACGCCGAGCAGGTAGCTCGATCCCTCCGCGACGCGCGGCAGCGCGGTCAGGGTCGCGGTCGGCGGATCGTAGGTCGCATCGATCGGCAACAGGCGCGTCGCGGCTACGCTCAGTCCTGTCCCGTCGTTGACCCGATAGGACAGCACCACCGCGCCATTGTACCGGGGCGCGGGCACGAGGGTGAACGTGCCGTCACGGTTGTCGATAATCGAGCCATGATCTGCGGACAGGTCCGTAACCGACAGCGGATCGCCGTCCGGATCGACGAAGCCGTCGACGAGTTGCGCCGTGCTCAGGCGATACGCCTGGTCTTCCAAGCCGTGGGGCAAGGGCGCCGGCTCGGATGCCGCATGCGGCGCGTCGGGGACCGCGTCGACGGTGACAGCGACGAAGCCGTTCGCAGTCCCTCCCGCCCCGTCGGAGACGGTATAGTCGATCCGCGTGGCGCCATTGAAATCGGGAGCGGGGATGAACATCAGCCGGCTGCCGGGGGTGATGACGACCGTGCCGCCGTTCGTGTTCGTCGCGGCGACGATCGTCAGGGGATCGCCGTCTACATCGCTGTCGTTGGCGAGCACGTCGATCAGGACCGTTTCATCCTCCTTCACCGTCGCCGTGTCGGGTACCGCCGCGGGCGGATCGTTGACGGGGGTGACCGCCACGTCGACGCTGCTGGGGCTGCGATTGCCGGCCGTGTCGCCGACGACGTAGGCGAGCGCGGCGCGGCCGAAGAACTCGGCGGCGGGGGTGAACCGGACGCGGCCGTTCTCGATCCCCGCCGTGCCCGCACCGCCGACGACGCGCGCCGAGAGCAATGTCAGCGCGTCGCCTTCGGGATCGCTGTCGTTGGCGAGCACGTCGATCAGGACCGTCCCGTCCTCCGCGACGACGGCGGTGTCGGCGACGGTCATCGGCGGGCGTTCCACGTCGAGGATCACGGGCTCGGGCCGCGGCTGCGGATCGGGCGGCAGCGTGATCGGCGTCGCATAAGCGGGGTCGCCGGTCGCGGCGACGTCGAACACCGCGTTGGTGAACTCGATCGTGCCCTCGATCAGCCCCGCGGCGCGGGCGGCCGCCTCGCCCGCGGCGCGCGCCTCGGTCCGAAGCATGTCGATCGTGAGGTAGCGATGGGGGAAGTCGCGCAGCGTGTAGGTGGCGGTCGACTGGCCCTCGCCATAGACGAACAGCGAGGTGGCGTCGGTGACGCGCCAGGATTCGCCGAAGCGGTCGTAGAGATCGTGCGCGGAGACCTTGCCGGTCAGCACGGTTCCGTCGGCGAGCGCGATGTCGTTCTTGTTGTTGCCGTCGTCGTTGCCGAGCAGGCCCGAGACCGCGGCTTCGCGGCCCTCGCCGAGGAAGGTCCGCACGTAGAGCCAGTTGTCCACGCGGCCGACCTTGCGGTTGGCCCAGACGCCGTCGCCATGTTCGTTGGTGACGATGTAGAGCGAGCCCTGCCGCAGTACGCTGCCGCCGCCGACTGCGATCGTCTCGCCATCGTCGAGCGCGACCCAGTTGCCGTTGATGTTGAGCGGGCTGGGCGCATCGGCGTAGACGCCGACGACGGAGTCGCCGATGCGGATCGCGACGGCGGTGTTGACCGCGACGTCGGCCGAGCCGGTCGCCGGCTCCTGCCGCACCTGCAACTCGAGCCCGTCGCCGCGGACCAGCGTGAACTCGCCGGCGGCCTGGAAGTCGTAGGCGAGGTTGTCGAAAGTGCGGAGGTGGGGGTCGCCGTCGGTGGCGGCAGCGGGACCCCGTCTGACCGCGGAAGTGTCAACGATAGGCATCACGCTTTGACCACGATCAGAATAAAAGTCTGCAAGTATCCTGTTGTAAGCGTCAGTCGCATCTTTGTCATAAATTGGTTTGATTTTTGGTATGGATGTTATATTGCTCCTCGGTATATGGCGATATCCGATCGATGCCTTAGCAAGATTTGTCAATGACCCCACAGTAATATCAATGAATGGTGCAAGTATTGGACCTCCCTCTATCAACTCTCCAATGACAATTGCAAATGAAGTAATAACTAAGTCGGTGACTGACTTTGCGTCTCTAAATTGTCGAACTTCATTTACGGCATCAACGCCATCATTCATTTCATTTGCTCTTGATATTGTTTTTGAACCTAGTCTTGTTAACTCCAAAGGTGTTGCCTTATTACCAAGCGGATCTACCAGCAAAACAGGGTTGTTGAGAGCAAATCCGTATAGATTTCCGCCTCTGTCACCAGTTAGAGCCGGGTCTTCCTCAATGAAACGACTTAAAGCGGCGTGATAAGGTCGCGCCCGCATATAGATCAGCCCGTTCGCGTCCTCAGAGACGCCAAGCGTGCCGTTAAACTTGAAGTCGTTGGCAATCGTCTCTTTCTCGTAGAATTCCGTCCCAAACGGCGTGTAGGCGTAGCTGTCGGCCAACCGGCCAGTGCCGTCGGTGACGCCTACAACCGAGCCAACCGCGTCCGCATCGTAGAAGGCGACAGTGCCGCCCGCCTTGCGGCTAGCGAGCCCGAGACCATTGGCGTAGCTGGCGATCAGCGATCCGCTCGCGTCATACTCCCCGACTACGTCGCCCAATCCAAACGGGTCGACCAGATAGTCGGTGCGCACGCTGTTCTCGATCACCGCCGAGCGGTTGCCGAACACGTCATATTCGTACGCCGTCTCGTGCCCCGGCCCGCTCACCGAGATCAGCCGGTTCTCGACGTCCCAGCCGTAGCGCGTCGTGCCCTCCGCATCGATGCGCGTCAGCATGTTGCCGGCGGCGTCGTAGGTGAAACTTGCCGCGCCCGCGGTCACATATTGGTTGAGCGCGTTGGCGGTGTAGGCGGTGACGACGCCGTCCTCGACCGCGCTGGTCCGGTTGCCCGCGGCGTCGTAGGCGTAGGCGAGGCTCTTGTTCGGCACCCCCGCGCGGGTCGAAACGAAGTCCGCCGAGACGAGTTGGCCTGCGGCGTCGTAGCCGTAGCGCCACGCGCCGTCGAGCGTTGTCATCCCGGTCCGCTGGCCCGCGGCGTCGTAGCTATAGCGGAGGTCGGAGGTGGCGGCGCCGTCACCGCCGAGGTTGGCGATCTCCGTCACTCGCCCAGCCGCGTCGTAGCTGTAGTTCGTCACCGTGCCGTTGCGGTTCTCCTCACGCGCGAGCAGCCCGCTGCCGTCATAGGCGTAGCGCGTCAGCACGCCGTCATTGTCGCCGATCGCGGCGAGGCGGCCGGCGGCGTCGTAGGCGTAGGTCTGGAGGCGGCCCGCCTGGTCGGTCATCGCGGTGCGGCGGCCGGCGGCGTCATACTGGTAGGCGAGCGAGCGGCCGTTGGGATAGTCGATTGAGGTCACCCGCCCGGCCGCGTCGTAGGCGAGGCGGGTGGTGCCCGCGGCGTTGGTCGCGGCGGTCAGCCGCCCGGCGGCGTCGTAGGCGTAGCTCGTCGCACCGCTCGTCCCCGCCGACTGCGCGGTGAGGCGGCCGCGCGCGTCGTAATCATACTCGATCGCCTCACCGCGCCGGTTGACGACGCTGTCGAGATTGCCCGCGGCGTCGTAGCCGAAGCCGATCGCCGTCCCGTCCGCCCAGCGCACCTGCGTCAGCCGGCCGAGTCCGTCATAGTCGAAGCCGCGCGCCGCGCCGCGCGCGTCGGTGAAGCGGATCGGCCGGTCCGAATTGCCCTGATAGGCGAAGGCGACGGTGGCGCCGTTGCCGTCGGTGACGCCCGTCACGCGGCCCGCGGCGTCGATCGCGAGGCGGGTGAGCGTTCCGTCCGGTCCGCGCAGTCCGGTCAGATTGCCCGCGGCGTCGTAGACCTGGCTCGCCGTCGCGCCCGAGCCGTCGGTGACGCGCGCGATGCGCCCGCCCGGCAGGATGTCGACCGATGCGCTCCGCCCGGCCCCGTCCGTGACGACATAGCCGCCGGTGCCGTCGTAGGCGAAGCGCTCGCTCTGCGCGCCGTCCGCCACCGAGATGGCGGCGAGGCGGCCGTCGGCGTCGTAGCCGAGGCTGGCGGTGGGGCCGCCGGGCGTCGTCGCAGAGGCGAGGTCGCCGCCGGCCGTATAGCCGAAGCGCGCCTCGCCGCCCGGCCCGGTCGCGGAGGCCAGCGTCGCGCCCGCATAGCCGAGGCCGACGCTGATCCCGTCGGCATCAGTGATCGAGCGCACCCGCCCGTCCGCATCGCGCGTGAAGCGCAACGCGGCGCCGTTGACGCCGTCGAGCGCGACGATCCGGCCGGCCGCGTCGTATGTCGCCACCGTTCGGTCGCCGGTCGCGGAGACGGCGCGGAGGAAGCGGCCCGCCGCGTCGAACTGCAGCGTCTCGCCGCTCGCCCCTTCGAGCGCGTAGCCACCGGCGGTCCGCCGCAGCGTGCCGGAGAAGCCCGACGCCGAATAGGAGCCGTCGTCCGCGCGCTCGAACACCGGCCGCACGTCGGGCGCCCCCGCGAGCACCGAACCGTCGAGCGCGACGGTGCGCGCCGCCGAGGGTGAGGCGAGATAATAGGCCGCGTCGCCCGCCGCGAGGCTGAACAATCCGCCGAAGTCGGTCGACCCTCTCAGCGCGACGCTGCCGGACGGCGCGATGTCGAGCGCGAGGTCGCCGAGGAACGCCCATCCCGCACCGAGCGATCCGGTCGCGGCGCGCTCCGCGATGCCGCCGAAGTTGCCCGCCTGCTCCAGCTCATAGGCCAGCGCCGCGCTGGCGCTGCTGCCGTTCGCGCCGTAGGAGGCGAGTTCGCGCCCGTCTTCGGTCAGCACCGACACGAACTGGCCGACCGTCGATCCCACGGCCGCGGTGAAGTTGCCGTAGATCCGGTCCCACGTCGCGTCCGCGACGAAGTCGGGCTTCAGCGCCGCCTTGCGCGCCGCCCAGTCGATCGTGTCGGTCTGGTCGGCGAACGCCGCCGTGAACGTCGCGCTGCCGTTCGGCACGTCCGCCATCTGGACGGTGAGGCCGAGCACGCCGCGTTCGCCACCGTCCACCGGCCCAACGCCGTCGCCGAGCGCCAGCACGAACACCTGATCGGCATAGCCTCCGGTGAGCGGATCGGCGACCAGCCCACGGTCCGCGGACAACGAAAGCAGGCCTGCCAAAACGGCTCCGCTCGAGGGGTTCTGATAGTTGAGCGTCAGCGTGCCCCGCTGTCCCGTCCCGAGGCTCGCCGGCGCCGTGAGGTTCCCGGTGAACACGCCGTTAGGGGCGCCGCTGCCGGCGATGGAGATGGTCACGCGGGTCGAGGCGCCATAGGCGATGCCGTCGAACGGACGGTAATTGAAGCCGTCGCTGCCGCTCGCGCCTGCATTGGGCACGTAGCGGAAACCGCCATCGGCGTTCAGGGTCACGCTTCCCTTGCTTGCGCCCGACACGAGCTGAGCGGTCAAGGTCTGACCGTCGACGTCTGTATCGTTCGCGAGCACGCCGTTGGCCGCGGTGACCGTGAAGACCTGGCCCGAGGCGACGGTGTACGAGTCGGGTACGCCGACCGGCGGAGTCTGCCGATCATCGTTGGCGATCGTCACTGTGGTGGTCGAGGAGACCGTCCCGCTCATCAACGAAATGGAGAAAGTCTCGTCGGGCTCGATCCTGCCGTCGCCGATGATCGGCACCGTGAAGGAGCCTCTCATCTGTCCGGCGGCGATCTGCAAGGTGCCACTGACGGCCTGGTAGTCTTCGCCGGCAGTCGCGCTGCCGTCCGCCGTCCGATAGCTTATCGTGCGCGTTTCGGAACCCGGGCGGGAGAGGATGACCTCGAACGGCTGAAGCCGCACGCCGTCGTCACCCTCGGCGATCGTCTGCGGCGTGATCGTCAGCGCGAGCTTGTCGCCGCTGCCGTCGTCGTCGAGCACGAAGGCGGTTGCCTGGAGGGTCGGCTTCCCTCCGGAGAACGCCGCACCTTCAGCGTCGAACAATTCGACGGTGACGGCCTGATCCGGCTCTGGGACGGCATCGGCATCGATGCGCACCAGGATCGTCTTGCTGGTCTCGCCGGGGGCGAAGCTGGTGGTGCTGTTGACGCCATAGACGTCGACGTCCTCGAACCCCGTGCCCGATACCAGCCGGTAGCCGAACGACACCGCGGTCGCGGCGGGCTGGGAGAGGGTGACGGTGTAGGTGAGATAGAAGGGGTCGCTGCTGCTGGTCCCTTCGACCTGGCTCGCGCCCGCAAGGCTGATGGTGGGCAGCGCGCCGCCGGCATCGTCGTCGAGGACGGTGGCGAGGCCGGGGGTGATGGTGGCGAAGATGCCGGGGGCGGCGGTGACCAGCAGGCTGAACTGCTCGCTGCCCTCGATCCTGGCGTCGCCGGTGACCGGCACGTACACGCTGGCGCCGGTCTGCCCGGCGGCGATCGCGAGCGTGCCGCTGGTCGCCTGATAATCCTCGCCCGCGGTCGCGCTGCCGTCGGCGGTCTGGTAGGCGAGCGTGATCCCGCTCTGAGCCGGCCGCGACAGCGCAATGTCGAACCGGGCGAGCTTGGTGCCGGCATTGCCCTCGACCAGCGTCGGGTTGGAGACGAACAGCGCAAGCTTGTTGCCGCTGCCGTCGTCGTCGAGAACGAAGGCGGTCGCCTGAAGGGTCGGCTCCCCGCCCGCAAGCGCTGCGCCGCGCGGGTTGAACAGCTCGAGCACCAGGGCCTTGTCGGGCTCGGCCACGCTGTCGGCATCGATGCGCACCAGGATCGTCTTGCTGGTCTCGCCGGGGGCGAAGCTGG
>CAXTNG010000061.1:9223-13683 GCA_964245475.1 uncultured Sphingomonas sp.
GCTGGTCCCTTCGACCTGGCTCGCGCCCGCAAGGCTGATGGTGGGCAGCGCGCCGGTGTCCCCAGTGTTCGGGCCAGAATAGTTGTCGTGGTCCGAGTAGGGCCGATCGCCGTAGTCATTCTCGTTCAGGATGTCGGCGCTGTCGTCGCCATCGCCCAGATCGTTACCGTCATAGCCATGCATCGTATCGTTGCCTGCGGTGCCGGCGAGGATATCGTCTCCCGGCGCGCCATAGTTGAGACCTCCCGTCACTGCTGATCCGGAAAGGCGTGCGGGCGAAGAATCAGGCATCCGGACTGCATTGCTTAGCAGCGTCGCTGCTTCGGTTACCGCGCTATCTTTGACCAGCTTGAGCGGCGGGTCGAGCACAACCCGGCCTAACACCGCCAGTTTAGCAGTCTCGGTTTCCGCATTTGCCGCCGATCGGTCCACGATAGCTCCAACGACCTCTGCGTGTATCTTGCTCGCGCTGGGGTTGGGTTGACCTATAGCCTCTCGTGGCTTGGTATCTTCGCTCGCTGGTTCGACATCACTACTCTCCAGTCTCCGTGCCCGAGCATCAGGTGTATCGAAACCACCGGTGCTATTCGAGACGGCACCGACGAAGAACTCGTCTCGTGGAGTGGCGTCGGCCATTCTTACCCTCCAGTTGCTTGCGGGCGAGATCGCGTCTGTAGCATGTCAGCATCTGCCCGGCACATTGCCCATCCGGTCGTGGTCATGCTTCCCTCCCGGCCTCGCGGACGCTGCGCGCGACCGGACTCAGCAGATATTCGAGGATCGAGCGCGATCCGGTGTGGATATCGACCGTCGCCGACAGTCCGGGGCCGAGTGTCACGCGCCGGCCGTCGACGAGGATCCAACGGCGGTCGAGCCGCACCCGCGCCTGATAGATCAGGCCCAGCTTCTCGTTCTGCACCGCGTCGCTCGACACCCACAGCAAGCGGCCAGGCACGGTCCCGTAGCGCGTGAAACCGTAGGCATCGAGTTTGACCGATACCGGCTGTCCGGCGCGGATCTTCGCCATGTCGCGGTTGAGGATCGTCGCCTCTAGCTCGATCGGCCCGCCGATCGGCACCACCGTCATGATTGGGTCCGCGGGCTTGACCACCGCGCCGAGCGTATGAACCGCGAGCTGTTGGACGATGCCGTTGCTAGGTGCCGTCAACCGTTGCAGCGAGTTGCGCCGCGCGGCCTTGCGCAGTTCCTCCTCGCGCAACGCGATCTCGTCCTGACTCTTGCTGAGCAGGTCGGCCGCATCCTTGATAAATCCCTGCCGCGCCTCAACGACTTGGCTATCGATCGAGCGCACCGTGCCGTCATAGCGCGCGCGCTCCGACCCCTTGATGCCGATCGAGCGTTTGTGGTCCATCTCCTGCTGTTGCATCTCGAGCAGCGCAATTTGCGAGCTGTAGCCCTTGTCGGCCAGCGATTTGCGCCGCGCGACACGCTCGCTCAGCAAAGGTAGCGTATCTGCCAGCCGGGACACCTCGCGCGACGCCGCCTGCGCCATGGATAGCGCCTCGGCGCGCTTACCGGCGAGATCGGCGAGCTGCGCGCGCAAACCCGCGATCTGGCTGCGTAGGAGCGCGTCCTGCGAGGCGGCGGCCGTGGGCGCAGTGCCAGGCGGCGCTACAAAGCGAATTTCGCCGGACTTTGCATAGCTGAGCAGCGCGTCCGCACGCGCGGCGGCGACTCGGGCGTTTTCCAGCGCACGCTGGACCTGTGCGACGTCCGCCCCGGCATCGGTTGGATCGAGCGCAATTAGCATCTGGCCTGCGCGCACCTGCTGACCGTCATGCACGCCGATAGCGCGCACGACCCCGCCATCCGCCGACTGAATGATCTTGACCCGCTCAAGTGGGATCAGCTTGCCGGAAGCGGAGACGACCACGTCGAGCCGACCGAACGCCGCCCACAGAACCGCGACCAGCACGATCGCCGCGAGTGCGAGCAGCAGCCCACGGCCGAGCGGGCTGGGCGGTGTCTCCAAGACCGCCAGCGCTGCCGGAAGGAACTCGGTCGACTCGAACCGCGTGCGTTGCTCGACGCGGCGCGCGCGATCCTCCCGCAGCGCTTGCTTCCAGAGGTCGAGATACGCCGCGATCGCGGTCAAGTCGTTACTTCCGTGCTACGCACCCGATCGGGAGGCGGGGTGCCGCTTTGCCGTGCATGGAGCGATGCATAACGGCCGCCCAGTGCGAGCAGCGTTTCGTGCGTCCCCTGCTCGACGATCCGCCCACGCTCGACCGCGATAATCTTGTCGCACGCGCGCACTGCCGAAAGCCGGTGCGCGATGATGATCGTGGTCCTCCCTCTCACGATCTGCGCGAGATTGTTCTGGATGATCTCTTCACTTTCCGCGTCGAGCGCCGAGGTCGCCTCGTCGAAGATCAGGATACGCGGCTCTGATAGCAGCGCGCGCGCGATCGCGATCCGCTGACGCTGGCCGCCCGATAGCGTAGCGCCGCGCTCGCCTACCATCGTGTCATAGGCCTCCGGCAATTCGAGGATGAACTCGTGTGCGCCAGCCAGCCGCGCTACCGCCTCGACCCGGGCCATCGGCATCGCCGGATCGGCGAGCGCGATATTTTCCCGAACCGAGCGGTTGAACAGGATGTTCTCCTGCAGCACTACGCCGATCTGGCGGCGCAGCCATGCGGGATCGACCTGGGCGAGATCGACGCCATCGACCAGCACGCGGCCGCCTTCGGGCAGGAACAGCCGCTGGAGCAGTTTCGACAGCGTCGACTTACCCGATCCCGACGCACCGACGATGCCCAGCAGCTGGCCAGGCGCGATGTCCAGCGACAGGTCGTTGATGACCGGCTGCGCATCCGGACGGTAGCGGAAGGTCACATGCTCGAACGTCACCGCGCCGCGGATTGTGGGCAGCGCCGAGCGGCCGGGCGTGAACTGCGGCTCGGGCGGCGTGTTCAAGATGTCGCCGAGCCGATCGATCCCGATCCTGACCTGCTGAAAATCCTGCACGAGTTGCGCCAGCCGCAGCACCGGCATTGCGACGCGCCCTGCGAACATGTTGAATGCAACCAGTTCGCCCACCGTCATCTCGCCCGCGATCACCGTCTTCGCGCCAAGGAACAGGATCAGCGCGGTGACGAGCTTGGAGGTTAGCTGCACGCCTTGGCTGCCCCAGTTGGCGAGCATCGCCGCCCCGAACGAAGTCTTGACGTAGCCCGCTAGCTGTCGCTCCCAGCGCGCCTGAACGACAGGTTCGACCGCCATGCTCTTGAGCGTCTCGACTCCGGTCACGGCCTCGACGAGGAACGCTTGGTTCTCCGCACCGCGCTTGAACTTTTCGTCCAGCTTTGCGCGTAATGCTGGGTTCACGCCCATCAGGATCGCGACGTAGATCGGGATCGAGACGAGCACGATCAGCGTCAGCTGTACCGAATAGAGCAGCATGACGGCAAGGAAGAGAACGGTGAACACGAGGTCGATCACCACCGTCAACGCCGACGACGTCAGGAATTCGCGGATGGTCTCCAGCTCGCGCACCCGCGCCACGCTGTCGCCGACGCGGCGCGCGTTGAAATAGGCCATCGGCAATCCGACGAGATGGCGGAACAGCCGGGCGCCAAGCTCGACGTCGATGCGATTGGTGGTGTGCGCGAACATATAGGTTCGGAGCGCACCCATCATCGTCTCGAAAACAGCTACTGCGATAAACCCAAATAGCAGCACGTGGAGCGTCGACATCGTGCCGTGGACAAGCACCTTGTCTATTATCAGCTGAAAGAAGATCGGTGTCGCTAGCGCCAGGATCTGAAGCACGAGGCTTGCCAGCAGAACCTCGCCTAGCAGCCGGCGATATTTGATGACGACAGGGATGAACCATCCGATCCCGAATCGCCGCTCGCCGGTTGGCAGGCCCTCGCGCGTCGTCACCAACACGGCTGTGCCGCGCGCGCGGGGGCCGGGCTCATTGCCGAGCCACAGCCGATCGAACGTCGAGCGATCCACCGTTCCGCCACGCGCGTCGTCGGGCGCGTGGATCAGAAACTTCCCGTCTTTGACCGCCCCCAGAATGCCCCAACCGCCATCGGCGAAGCGCAGAATTGCCGGGAGCGGCTGACATTCGAGGCGGGCGACCGTGACCGCGACCACGCGCGCGCGCGCTGATAGTATTGAGGCGAGGCGGACGAGATCGGTCGGTTCGAGATCGTCGTGGCCTAGCACATGACGCATCTGATCGATATCGGCCGCGATTTGATGATAGCCGAGCAGAAGCTTGAGGCATCCCAATCCCGTCAAGGTTCGGTCACGCACATCAAGCGCGATTACTTCTTCCGCTACCGCTTCCTGCGGATCAAGCATTGAGAGCCTCCCGCCTCGCTGATCCGCACCGCCTTAACCGCAACACGAGCCGTTAACTAAGTTGAAGCTTTTTGTTATTGGCCGTCAACCGATTTCGATGACCGGTAATCTGGCTCATAGCG
>CAXTNG010000062.1:0-1361 GCA_964245475.1 uncultured Sphingomonas sp.
CACCTCGCCCATGAACTCGTGGCCGAGGACGTCGCCGGCCTGCATCGTCGGGATGTAGCCGTCGTATAGGTGGAGGTCCGAGCCGCAGATCGCGGTCGACGTCACCTTGATGATGCAGTCGCGGGGATTGATGATCTCGGGATCGTCGACGGTGTCGACGCGGACGTCGTGCTTGCCGTGCCAGGCCAGTGCGCGCATCAGCGTCGCTCCTCTACATGAGAACCTGCGCGCATTAGGCGTCTTCCTTCTCGTGCTGGGCTTTGGTGCTCGCCGCCGTGGCGACTTCACCAGCTTCGAGGAGTTGCTTGAGCCGCCGCAGGTCGCGGCGCGCCTGGATGGCGGGCTCGCGCTGGAACATCTTGGCGACGAGCTTGCCGATCGCGCCGCCCGGCGGGCTGTAGTCGATCGTCGCCGTCACCACCGTTCCGCGCGCACCCGCATCGCGGAACTCGACGCGGCCGGCATTGGGCACGTCGGCGCCCTCTTCCGAGGTCCAGGCGATGAGCCTACCCGGCTCGTCCTCGGTCACCCTGGCGTCCCATTCGACTGTCTTGCCGGCAGGCGCCTTGACCACCCAATGCGAGCGCTTGTCGTCGAGCACGTCGATGCGGACGACATTTTCCATGAAGCTCGGTAGCTGGGCGAAGTCGCGGAAGCGGGCGTACACCTCCTGCGCCGGGCGGTTGATCGTCACGGCGCGCGCGACGCCGCTGGCGCCGTGCTTGGCGGTGGTCGGCGGCGCATCGTCGGTCTGGACCTGATCCGTCATGGCCGGATCACATCGTCTTGAGCGTGGCGATGTGACTCTTCACCACCGGCACGATCTTCGCCGCCGCCATCTTGAGCGGCGCGGACGTGCCCCCAGTGGCGTAGGCCTGCTGCACCGCAAGCGCCTGGCCATGCGCGGCCTTCTGCTGGGCGATATAGGCCTGATCGCGCGAGGGACCGCTCTCGGCATTGAGCTGGGCGACCATCTCGTTCTGCGCGGGCGTAAGCATCGGCGGTGCGGGACGGAGCTTCGCCTTCATCGCCGCCGCTTTCACGTCCGCGTTGCTCTTGGTGTGGTGCTGGACCATCATCTGCGCGAACGACTTCACCTTGGGGTCGGTGGTCGACTGGAGCACCAGTTGGCTGGAGGTGATCTCGTAGAGATCGCTCGCGCCGGCGGTCTTGACGTATTCGGCCGGGCTCATCGCCTGGGCGAAGGCGGGGCCGGCGATTGCGGTGGCGGCGAGCGCGGCAATAACGGTGAATTTCATGATCTTTGTCCTCATCACATTCCGAAGGCCATCTTGAGCCGGGTCACCGCGTAGTTTTCCGCGTCATAGGCGCCGTGCACGACCTTGCCCAAACCGAAGAAC
>CAXTNG010000062.1:1371-2003 GCA_964245475.1 uncultured Sphingomonas sp.
GAACTCATGCGTCACCCCGTCGAACGTCCGGCGTTCGACGCGGTTGCCCGCTGACCGCAGCGCATCCTCCAGCGTCTCGCCGTCGGAGCGCAGCGGATCGATCTGGGCGTTGACGATCGTCACCGGCGGCAGTCCGCGCAGGTTCGCCTTGACCAGGTTGATCCGCGGATCCTGCTGATCGGCCTTGGTCTTCGAATAATAATAGCCGAACCAGTTCAGCATCGGCGTGTTGAGCGGCTTTGCGTTCGCCGAATCGACCTTCGACGGCAGGGTCATGTCGCTGTTCGCGATCGGATAGACCGACAGCACGCCGAGCGGCGCGGTCAGGCGATTGTCGCGCGCGTAGATCGCCGTCGCGACCGCAAGGTTACCGCCGGCGCTTTCGCCCGCCAGCGCGATCTTCGAGGGGTCACCGCCCCAGGCCCGCGCATTCGCCAGCACCCAGCGATAGGCAGCCGCGGCGTCGTCATGCTGCGCCGGAAACTTGGCCTCCGGCGCATGGCGGTACTCGACCGAGACGACCAGCGCATTGAGCTGCTTGGACAGGAAGCGCGGGGTCGCGTCATAGGTGTTGATGTCGGCGATCACCCAGCCGCCGCCAAGGCGGTGATGCGCAAGCAGGGCATGTCGAC
>CAXTNG010000062.1:2013-2951 GCA_964245475.1 uncultured Sphingomonas sp.
TAGACGATCACCGGCATCGGCGCGCCGCCGGTCGCCGCCAGCGGCTTGTAGATGCGGGCATATTGCTTCGCGTCCGCGCCGTAGGCGAGCTCCTGCGTCGCCACCGCCGGATCGGGCGCGGTCGACATGCCCTGCTTGCGCATCACCGCCTTGGCGGCGTCAGCGGCGGACGGCTGGATGCGCGCCTGGACGGGCGTGAGCGTCTCGATCGGCTTGGGATCAAGCGCGGCATGCGCGTCGAGCACTGCCTGCATGTCCGGCGCGGGGCTCGCCGGCTGGGTCGCAGCGGCGGGCGGCGGCGGAGGCGGCGGTGCGTTGGGCGACGGTGCCGATTGGGCGAGCGCGGTTGTCGACGCGCACAGCATCAGCCCCGCGCCGAGCGGCAAGTATCTGGTCATATGTGGCTTTGTCCCTGTTCGATACCTTGGCGGCCAAACAAGGAAGGCGCGCCGCAAGTTCCATTGCGGCTCCGATATTTAACGTGATTTAAGGTGTTCGGGGCGCGTCAGCCCGCCCGGTTCCACGCGCCGACCCGTCCCCGCGCCCGGCCATATTCGATCAGGCAGCGCATGTAGCGCGGGTAGAACTCTGTGGGCTTCTCCAGATTGTCGATGTCGTTCCACTGAGCGCAGCTCTTGCCGTCCCAGACGAAGTCCGCCGGCGCAGGCGACCCGGCGGGCAGGTTCTCGTTGGAGATGAAGGCCATCCGGATCGTGCCGCTCCCCGAGGCGGCGCGAGTCACGTTGTCGACCGAAAAGCGGTAAACCTGGTTCTCGAGGATGCCGACGGTGCGCAGCGCCAGACTGAGTGCGGACCAGCGTGTCTGCGGCTCTCCGGCGCTGTCGAGCCATGGCTTGCCGTAAAGCGAGCCGTTGACGATCAACGTGACCTCCGGCTGGAGCCCGCCCGCGAGCACCTCGCCCAGCTGGCTCCAGAAC
>CAXTNG010000062.1:2961-6175 GCA_964245475.1 uncultured Sphingomonas sp.
CACGCCGAAGCGCGCGCCGCCGTCGATGAACATATGACGGGTGAGCGTTCCGTCGGCGCCCCGCACCTCCAGCGACACCGGCAGCGCAGCGACCGGCACCGAAGCGGACGCGATCAGCGCCTCGACGTAGCAGTCGCGGACAATCGGATAGGGCTGCGTTCCCGCCGTCACGCGGCTGGCGAGCTCGGTCAGGTCGATGGCGTAACCGCCGCCGTCGTTGACGTCGGTGACGCCGACGAGCAGCCGCCGCCCCTCGCGCGGGTCCGGGCGGTAGGTGCTGCCGACCGCGCGCAGCGTGTCAGGGGAGAGCAGGCCCTTGAGCGTCGCGCGCAAGGGCGTGAACTGGCCGATCGAGCCGCGCTTCAGCCCGCCGATCTGACCGCCCCCGGCCACCTTGATCAGGTCCGATTCGTGCTCGATCGTATAGGCGAGCGCCAGGTCGCCAGCATTGGTGTGGGGCTGGCCCGCGGCGTCGCGGAAATAGGCGGGGAAGGTCCGATCGGCGGAGACGGGCGTGTTGGCGAGGAACAGGAAGGTGCTCTGCAACGCCCCCGTGCTGACGCCGGTGACCAATTTGTAGTCGGGGATGCTCGGCATGCCGGCGAAGAAGCCCGCCCCGAACGCCCCGTTCTGGCTGCCGCCGCTCAGGATCAGCACAGAGGGGCGTTGCGAGGCCGTCAGGCCGGGGCCGGGCGCGGCGGGAGCCGACATCGCGGCGCGCAGCACGCCTTCGAAATCCTGTCCCGTCGGCACCAGAGCCGCGCCCGCGGCGTCCACGCGCAGGGGATAGGCGGTATAGGCACAACCCGCGATCGGGATCGGCGCCGGATGCGAGCAGGCGCCAAGCAGCAGGAGAAGGAGCAGTATTGCGTACCTTTGCATGCCCGCTCTCCAAATGCCGTGGCGATCACTCTGCCGCGAACGAGGTTCAACATCGCCGAAAGCGGGCACCGCTCCAGCCAAGACGTTCTTCGACAAAGAGTTACGCAAACAACGCACGGTTACGCTGTTCGACTTTTACTCCGATCGGCAAGTCGAGGGCAAGGCCCTTGCCGCGCCGCTCTGCGCTGATATTATCGTGCATGAAGGTCGACGCGCCTGGGGAGGGCTGCGATGAGGGCACGAAGCAAGCGATCGAACGCGCCCGCGCTGGCGCTGATGGGGGCGACCGCGCTGTTCGGCGTCGCGATGGCGGGCCGCAGCGGGGCGACCATCCCCAAGCCGCCGAGCTTCGCGGCGCCGACGCGCACTGTCTGGCTCGACCAGGGCTGGGGCGACCGCGAGCGCGCATGGTATCACCATGTCTCGCAGGGAACGGATACCATCCCGATCCCCTACGATTGGTTCATGGCGATGGAGCAGCCGCGCGTCACCATCGGCTCGGCGGGGATGTTCAGCGACCCCGCCTATCTCGACCGGTTCGGCTTTATCCCGAGCGCGAAGAGCGAGACCAATCCTGGCGGCCTGCCGATCGGCTTCGCGCGCACGGCGGCGGTGGACCCCACCAACGGCAAGAACTTCGATCAGCTCGGCTTCACCTGCGCGGCCTGCCACACCGGGCGGATCGAGTATAACGGCACCAGCATGCTGATCGACGGCGGGCCGGCGATCACGGACATCAACGGCTTCCGCAAGGCGCTGGGCTTCGCGCTCGGCCTGACCAAGGTCGACCTGCCGCGCTTCAACCGCTTCGCCGCGCGGGTACTCGGACCGGGGCGGACAGCGGGGCAGGTGCTCGCGCTCAAGCTCGCGGTCGACAAGCTCGTGATCGAGGGATTCAAGCTCCAGATCGCCGAGCCGAGCGGCAAGGGCAATGTCGAGGAGGGCTATGGCCGGCTCGACGCGCTGAACCGCATCGGCAACGAGGTGTTCGCCGCGCAGATGGGCGACAAGCGCAACTGGGCGCCGATGTCCGCGCCGGTCGCCTATCCGCACATCTGGGACGACGCCTGGTTCGACTGGGTCCAGTACAACAGTTCGATCGAGCAGCCGATGGTGCGCAACGCCGGCGAGGCGATGGGGGTGCGCGCGCTGGTCAGCTATGATGGGCGTGTCACGCCGCAGTTCACCTCGACCATCCCGATCGACCGGCTGCACGAGATCGAGACGATACTCGCCGGGCGCGAGCAGCCGACGGCAGGCAAGCGGTTCACCGGGCTGCATTCACCTGCGTGGCCCGAAACCATCCTGCCGCGGATCGACCGCACCCTCGCTGCACGGGGCGGCGCGCTGTATCAGCAGCAATGCGCGTCGTGTCACCTGCCGGCGACCAATACCGACGCGTTCTGGGACAGTCCGGCGTGGCTTGCGCCCAACGCCGCGGGGCAGCGCTACCTACGCCTGCCGGTGATCCCCGTCGACACGATCGGCACCGACCCGGCGCAAGCGGTCGACATGAAGAACCGCGAGGTACGCGTGCCGCTCTCGTTCGGCTTCACCAGATCGACCCGGACCGACGGCACCGCGGGCGTCTACGCCTATGGTCCCGCGCTCGGGCAGGCGGTCGAGAAGGTCGTGTACCGCTGGTACGACGACCACCAGGTGCCGCAGGCCGACCGCGACCGGATGAACGGCTATCGCGCCAACGGCATCCGCGACACGATCCGCGCGCCCGACGGGAGCCGTCAGCCGGGCTACAAGGCGCGGCCGCTGAACGGCATCTGGGCAACCGCGCCCTATCTGCACAACGGCGCGGTGCCGACGCTCTACGACCTGCTCTCACCCTATGCCGAGCGGCCGAAAAGCTTCTGGCTGGGCAACCGGCAGTTCGACCCGGTCAAGGTCGGCTATGTGACGACGCCGCTCGCGGGCGGGTTCCTGCTCGCCACGGTCGACAAGAACGGCAAGACCATCCGCGGCAACAGCAACGGCGGGCATCTGTTCGAGACGCTAACATCGGGCCAGGCGGCGCGCGCCGGCACGATTGGGCCGACGCTGACGCCGGACGAGCGGCGCGCCCTGGTGGAGTATCTGAAGACGCTGTGATGGCGAGTGTTTGCGGCCGGCATGCCGCGTGTTGGCGTTGCGTACGAGTGGGGAGCGGCCTGTCGCCGCGCGATGAGGGTACGTGACATGGCGATGAGCAAGACGGCCGGCTTCGGATTGCTGGCGACCTCGGCAATGGTGCTGGCGATCGCCGCCTGCAACAAGACCGGGGGGGGCGGCGGCGGCGGCAAGGCGGTGCTCGACGAGGCGATGCAGGCCGGCGTCGACG
>CAXTNG010000062.1:6185-13634 GCA_964245475.1 uncultured Sphingomonas sp.
TCACCACCTCGCAGGTGCTCGCGCAGCTCAACGCCAAGAACGTCGACAAGGCCGGCGTCGACGACAAGGTCTTCGTCCATGCCGACGAGGACTATTTCAAGGACATGGACGGCGGCGTCGCGCTGTCGCCTGCCGAAATCCGCGGCCGCAACATGTGGAACGTCTGGACCGGCGGCAACGACCGCTTCTGGGACCGGATGGGCACGCCGACGCTCGGTTCCTTCGACCTGCTCAAGATCGTCGCGCCGCCGATGGACAGCCCCTTGCGCCGCGCGACACGCTGGCAATGGCTGGGTGCGGTCAACGAGCCGTGCTTCTCAGCGGCGACCGCGCCCGACCCGCAGCGCTTCGGCCTGCTGCTCGACGTGCGCGATCCCGGCTGCCCGGCGGACCCGTTTGCCAACGAGCAGAAATACCCCGGCGTCAAGCTCGGCGCGCGCGGGATGACCTATGCCGACGGCAAGACGCTCCCGGTCGGCTCTTATTACGGCTATCCGACCGGCGTCGTCGGCCTGCGGCTGTTCCCCAACCCCGCGTTCGACGCTGCGGCGGAGAAGCGATGGGATCCGGTGCGCTATTACAACGACCCGGATTATTACACCGACCCGCATCTGGTGAAGCCGTACCGCGTCGGCATGTCCTGCGGCTTCTGCCACATCGGCCCCTCCCCGACCAATCCGCCGGCCGATCCCGAGAAGCCGACCTGGGCGAACCTCAGCTCGACGGTGGGTGCGCAGTATCTCTGGTCGGACCGGCTGTTCTTCTGGAAGCCCAACGCGCAGAATTTCGTCTACCAGTGGGTCCACACCTTCCGCCCGGGCGCGATCGACACGTCGCTGGTGTCGACCGACAACATCAACAACCCGCGGACGCAGAACGCCGTGTACGAGCTCGGCGCGCGGCTGGAGGCGGGCAAGTACGGCGGCAAGGAGACGCTCGCCGGCGGCGGGCTCGACAACAAGCAGTTCAACGACTTCGTCAAGGACGGGCCGCTCACCGCATTCTTCGAGAAGCCGGCCACCGTCTTCACGCCCCACGTCCTCAAGGACGGCGCCGATTCGGTCGGCGCGGTCGGCGCGCTGAACCGCGTCCACTTCAACATCGGGCTGTTCAGCGAGGAATGGCTGCGCCACTTCAACCCGGTGATGGGCGGCAAGCCGACCTCGCCGATCACCATCGCGGGAGCCGACAAGAACTCCGCCTATTGGCGCGCGATCGAGCGGGGCACGCCGGACATCGCCTTGTTCTTCCTGAAAGCGGCGAAGCCGCACAAGCTCGCCGACGCGCCCGGCGGCGCGGCGATGCTGGCAGCGGGTCAGGCGCAGGTCGCGCATGGTGCGGAGGTGTTTGCCGGCACCTGCGCGCGCTGCCATTCGAGCAAGCAGCCCGACGGCGCGCCCGCGGGCGCCGCGCCCGACCAGGGACCGAACTACCTCACCACCTTCCGCAAATGGTGGGCCTGGACGCAGACGCCCGACTACAAGGCGAAGATGACGGCGATCGTGCGCAGGCCCGATTTCCTCGCCGGCAATTATCTGTCGACCGACCGGCGCATTCCCGCAACGCTGCTCCGCACCAACCTGTGCAGCCCGCTCGCGACCAACGCGATCGCGGACAACATCTGGGACAATTTCTCGTCCCAGTCGTACAAGCAGCTGCCGTCGATCGGCACGGTTCACTTTGCCGATCCGTTCGACGGGCACCCCGTGCCGTACAAGATGCCGGCGGGCGGTCGCGGCTATACGCGCGTGCCGAGCCTGATCTCACTGTGGTCGACGGCGCCGTTCCTGCTCAACAACACGGTCGGCCCGCTCGACCAGAGCGCGTCGGTGGCGGGGCGGATGGGATCGTTCCGCGCCTCGATCGAGCAGATGCTGTGGCCGGAGAAGCGCGCGGTCGACACCGAGCTCGGCGCGCGCGCCGGCGGGTGGATCGACCGGACGACGCAGCGGACCTATCTGTTCGTGCCGCGCAGCTTCCTCAATCCGGTCGGGCCGCTGCTGACCGACGAGGACCGTGGGCTGCTCCGCTCGCTGCTCGACGGCCAGGGCAACCTCCGCGTCGGGCCGATCCCGCAGGGGATGCCGATCAGCCTGCTCGCCAGCCTGCAACCGCTCGCCGAGAGCAAGAACATCGGCGACATCCGCTCGCACTATCACAATGTCCTGGTCGCGCTGGTCGAGCTCAAGAAGGCGCTGCTCGGCATCAAGGGCAAGACGCTGACCGACCCCGAGCTGCGCCAGGCGTTCGCGCCGCTGCGTCAGCCCTTGATGGCGCTCAACAAATGCCCCGATTTCGTGATCAACCGCGGGCATTATTTCGGCACCGCCCAGTTCAACCAGGGCGTTACGCCGGACGAGCGGGCCTGGGGGACGGAGGCGCCGTTGAGCGACGCAGACAAGAAGGCGCTGATCGCCTATCTCACCACCTTCTGAGGCGCAGACGATGACGGAAGCCTATGATTACGTCGTGGTCGGCTCGGGCGCGGGCGGGGGCACCGTCGCCGCGCGGCTCGCCGAGGAAGGCATGCGCGTCCTGCTGTTGGAAGCGGGGCACGACCCGCGCACCGAAGGCAATGCCGACCGCTTCCCGGGCGACTACGACATCCCCGCCTTCCACGCCTTCGCGTCGGAGAACCCGGCGATGGCCTGGGACTTCTTCGTCGAGCATTACGCCGACGGGGCGCAGGCGAAGCGCGATCCCAAGCGGGTCGACAAGGGCGTGCTCTATCCCCGCGCGGGGACGCTCGGCGGGTGCACCGCGCACAATGCGATGATCTTCGTCACCGCCCAACCGTGCGACTGGGACAATCTCGCCAAGGCGACGGGGGACAGCGGCTGGTCCGCGGCGAGCATGGCGAACTACCAGCGCAAGGTGGAGTCCTGCCGCCACCGGCCGGTGTGGCGGGTACTCGACAAGCTCGGCATCCGTTCGACCGGGCACGGCTGGACCGGCTGGCTGCCGGTCGAAACGGGGACGCCCAAGCAGGCGTTGAAGGATGGCCCGCTGCGCCGCGCGCTGGAGACGGCGGGGATCGCCGCGACCAAGGGCATATCAGGGCTGCGCGCGTCGGTGGAGCGGCTGGTCTATGGCGCGCTCGACCCGAACGACGAGCGGAGCAACGGGGCGGAGGGGCTGTGCTATGCGCCGCTCGCCAACGACCGCCACTGCCGCCGCGGCACGCGCGAGCGGCTGCTGGCGGTGGCGGAGGCGCACCCCGACCGGCTCACCATCATCCTCGACGCACTGGTGACTCGCGTGCTGTTCGATGGACAAGGCCGTGCGACCGGAGTGGAGTATCGCAAGGGCCGCCACCTCTACCGCGCCGACCCGAACCCGACCGGCGAGGGCGGCGGGCCGTGCATCGTCCATGCGGGCCGCGAGGTGATCCTGTCGGGCGGCGCGTTCAACACCCCTCAGATGCTGATGCTGTCGGGCATCGGCCCGCGCGAGGAGCTGGAGAAGCACGGCATCGAGGTGCGCGTCGACCTGCCCGGCGTCGGCACCAACATGCAGGACCGCTACGAGGTCTGCGTCCAGTCGAAGCTCGCGAAGAACTGGGATTCGCTGAAGGACGCGACCTACGCGGCCGATGACCCGGTCGGCGCGATGTGGGCGAGCGAGCGGCAGGGTATCTATATCTCCAATGGCGCCGCCCTCGCCTTCAAACGCAAGTCCGATCCGTCGCTCGGCGAGGCGGACCTGTTCATCTTCGCGCTACTCGGCAGCTTCAAGGGCTATTATCCCGGCTATTCGCGCGATCTGGCGAAGGGTGCCAACGTCATCAGCTGGGCGATCCTGAAGGCGCGCACCGACAATCGCGCCGGCACCGTGCGCCTGAGGAGCAGCGACCCGCGCGACCCGCCGCTGATCCAGTTCCATTATTTCGAGGAAGGCTCCGACCATGCTGGCCGCGACCTGCGCGCGGTCGCCAAGGGCGTCGAGTTCGTCCGCGAGGCGACCGCGCCGCTCAAGCGCAAGGGCATGATCGAGGGTGAGCTCGACCCCGGTGAAGGCGTCACCGGCAAGCCGCTGGAGGACTGGGTCCGCGACAACGCCTGGGGCCATCACGCGTCGTGCACCTGCCCGATCGGCGCGCGCGAGGCCGGCGGCGTGCTCGACAGCCGGTTGCGGGTGCACGGGGTCGAGGGGCTGCGCGTGGTCGACGCGTCGATGTTCCCGCGCATTCCCGGCTATTTCATCGTCAGCGCGGTCTACATGGCCGCGGAGCGCGCCGCCGACATCATCCTGGAGGACGCACGCGCACCCCTGGCAGCAGCGGCGTGAGCGTCCCAGGGCTGCTCGACGACAGAGGCGTCGGCGCGCTCGTCGAGCGGCGGCGGAAAGTCCGATTGTGGTGGAGCAAGGACCCGGACCTCCCCGGCAGCAGCTGGAACGCCGCGGACGGCGACACGCCCGTCGGCCTTGCCCTGTCCGGCGGCGGCATCCGCAGCGCGACCTTCTCGATCGGGCTGATTCAGGCGCTCGCCAAGGCACCGCGCGACGCGCTGGGCAAGATCGACGTGCTGTCGACGGTCTCGGGCGGCGGCTATGCCGGCTGCTTCTTCCGCAGCCTGTTCGTGCCGGCGGCGATCCGCGGCATCGCACCGTCAGCGACCGGCGCGAACCTGGCCGACAAGGCGGACCAATACCGCCTCGCGCGCACCGCGCTGGCGAGTGACCCCTGCGTTCGCGAGATCGTGTGGCCTCCGAGCGGCCAGGGCGCCCAGCAACGGATGCGCAATCCGATGTGGTGGCTGCGCGAGCACAGCCGCTATCTCGCGCCAACCGGCATGACGGATTACGGCTTCGCCATCGCGTACATCGCGCGCAACTGGCTGGCGATGGCGTATCTGGTGGTGCTCGCGTGCGTCGGGCTCGGCGCGGCGCTGGTCGGTGCCGAAGCCTTGGCGTTGCAGCTGGCGGGACGTGCCAACGCAGGCTGGCTCGGTCCTGTCCCGATCAGCCCCTTGCTGGTGATGGCCGGATTGCCGATCGCAGCGATCGGCGCGCTGATGATCGCCTATTGGACGACGCAGGCGATGTCGACCAACGAGCCGGATATCGCTCGCCAGCGTGCCGGCCTGCGCAAGGCAGCGGGGCTGATCCTGCTCGCGGCGCTCGGCACTTCGATAGTCCTCGCGCTTGCGGGCTTGGTATTGCTGGTGGTCGGCTATATCAGAGCGCCGCCACCACCCGCGCTGCCGCAGGTTGCAGGAGTCACCTTCCTCACCGTCATCGGCATGGGCGTAGTAATCAGCCTCACCGGCGCGGCGCTCGCCTGGGCGATCGCCGCTGCGATGGACACGGGAACGCCGCTGCTGACGACCGAGTTGCGCCGCAAGCTGACCGGCTGTATCGCGGTGGCCAACCGGACGCTCCTGATCATCCTGGTCGTGTCGGCGATCGACAGCCTCGGCGCGTGGCTCGCCTGGTGGCTGCGCAACGCGACGATCCGCGGCGGCATGGGCGCCGCCGTGCTGCCGGCGCTGGCCTTCTTCATCAAGAAGCTGCCCGACTGGTTCGGCAGCAGCAACGGGCGGACCAATCCGGGAGGCGGCATCGGCGGGCTGCTCAAGCGCTTCACCAACGTCATCGCGCTTATCATCGGCCTGCTGCTCTATGCGCAGCTGGCGATCCTGGGACTGGCGGTGGTGCATGAGGCGATGTGGGCGGGCAAGGCGTGGTCGGGCGACCCGCATTGGCTGCGCTGGGCCGTGCTCGGTGCGATCGCCTGGATCCTGGGGGTGGTGCTCGGCAAGTCGAACGGCTTCATCAACTTGTCGTCGCTCCATTCCTTCTATGCCTCGCGGCTGACGCGGGCGTACCTCGGCGCGAGCAACGTCGACCGGCTGCAAGCCCTGCTCGCCGACAAGCAGGCGGCACCGATCACCGAAAACCATCCGCACGATTATATCCAGCCGCACGTCTATGGCGCGACCGACCTCCCCGCGCCGATCCACGTCATCAACGTCACGCTGAACGAGACGATCGACCCGCGCTCGCAGATCGTATCGCGCGACCGCAAGGGTGAGATGCTGAGCGTGGAGCCCGACGGCATCCGCATCGACCGGGCGCTGACGGCGTGGAGCACGATGACCGACCGCTCGCTGTCGCGTTACGAGCGGCCGGAGAACATCAGCCTGGGGCAGTGGATCGCGATCTCGGGCGCGGCCGCATCGTCGGGCATGGGGCGGATGACCAGCCTCGGGTTCGCGCTGGCGTTCACCTTCGCCAACGTCCGGCTCGGCTATTGGTGGTGGTCGCCGCGCATCTGCCCGGACGCGCCGGTGAGCCGGGGCTTCAGCGGCTGGATGGGGCGGAACTTCGGCACCTTCGTCTACCTGTTCAACGAGATGACCTGCCGCTACTCGCGCGGCTATTTCCGTAAGTATCTCACCGACGGCGGGCATTACGAGAACAGCGGCGCCTATACGCTGATCCGCCGCCGCGTGCCGCTGATCCTCGTCACCGACAACGGCGCCGACCCGGACTATGCCTTTGCCGACCTGGAATCGCTGGTGCGGCAGGTGCGGATCGACCTCGGCGCGGAGACGACAATCCTTGGCGGCAACGCGCTCGACGCGGTGCTGGCGCGGCTCGGCTCGGCCGACCGGACGATCTTCGTCGACCCGCTGGCGCAGCCGGACTGGCGTTCGGACATGAAGAAGCCGGACACGCCGGCGTTCGTGCTGGTGCTGGAGGTGAAGACCCGCGGCGAGGTGCTGACGATGCTCTGGGTCAAGCCGCGGCTGCTGCCCGGCGTGCCGACCGACATCGCGGGCTATCAGCTGGCGATGAATTCCTTCCCGCAGCAGCCGACGGGCGACCAGTTCTTCGACGAGGCGCAGTGGGAATCGTACCGCAAGCTGGGCGAGATCAGCATGACCCGGCTGCTTGAGGCGTGCCCGCGGCTGCTAGCCGACCAGCCGGCGGACGAGGTCGAGGTCGGCGGGCTTGTCGACGTCGACCGCGGCCAGGCCGAAGGGGCTCTGGACGAAAGCGGCGCGCACCCCAGCTAGGCCGCCGATGCGCGCCAGCGCTTCCGCCAGCGTCAGGCGCCCGAGCAGATAGCGGAGCAGCAGGCCGAGCCCGAGCCGCCGGACGATGCGCCACGGCCGCTTGCGGTCGCGCTCCACCTCCTGCCACAGTGCGAGCGCATCGGCAGCGCGCGGCGTGGCGAGCTGGAACAGGTTGCAGCCGGACCAGTCGCCGTCGGCGAAGCGGAGCCAGGTGCGCCGGGTCTCGGGCACGGCCGCCTCGACCACATCGCGGCGGGCGAGCAGCGCGGCGACGTCGGCATCCGGCGGCACGGCAGCGAGGAAGGCGGTGACCCACTCGGGCTGCAACAGCGCGTGGTCGGCGGTGGTCAGCAGCGCCGGCGCGCCGATCGCCCCGAGCGCGAGCGCCGCGCTGGCGCTGGCGCTGGGGCCGGACTCGCCGGCGAGC
>CAXTNG010000063.1:0-7140 GCA_964245475.1 uncultured Sphingomonas sp.
CCGAGCGGATACGCTTGCGGTCTGTCGCGGGATCGCTGCCGACGGCGGCGTAGGCGATCACCCGGCGGGCAACGACGGTGGCCTGATGTTGGGTGATGACCGAGGCCGGACCGATCGTCACCGTGCGCAGCCGGCCTGCCATACGGGTCTGGACGATGTAGACGTTGCGCCCGGTCGCGTAGTGGCGGATGCCGAAGCCGTGCTCGATGCCGAGCCAGGTGGTCGTCCGCGGCTTACCTCTCGGGGGCTTGAGGTAGCGGACGTTCGCGCCGACGTCGGCCAGCGCCTCCGCGACGACCCTCCTGAGCGAGAGCGCCGTCATGGCCGGAGCCCGATCGCGCTGGCGAGCGAGCCGGAGATGCGCTGGGCGGCGTCGGCGATCACGTCATCGGACAGGTGCGCGTACTTCGCCGTCGTCTCGGGCAGCAGGTGCCCCAGCAGCTTGCCGATCGTCGCCAGCGGAACGTTGTCCATGATCGCGGTCGAGGCAAAGCTGTGCCGCAGATCGTGAATGCGCAGATCCGGCATGGAGCAGCTCCGGCGGAGACGGGTCCACCACAGGTCCAGCTTGGCGAGCTGGTGCGCTTCGGATCCGGGAACACAAACGCGCAATCTTCGTGCCGAGGCACCGCCTCTAGGATGGCGAGCGCCTGACTGTTGAGCCAGATCGTCTTGGGGCCAGTCTTGCTGTCGGGCAGCGCCAAATGCGGCGGGCGGACCCACTCCCATTGCAGATCGCGTATCTCCCCGACCCGCGCGCCCGTATAGAGCAGCAACCGAATGATCGCGACTTCAGCGGGGGAGCTTGGCTCCGCCTCACGTAGCGCGCCCGCGAGCCGCCGGTACTCCAACGGCGTGAGGTATCGCTCCTTCGGCTCGCGGCGGTAGCGTGACAGCCCGCGGCAGGGGTTCGAACCCTTGCGCCGCAGATGCAGAGCCTCCGCATACTTGAGCAAGCTTGCGAGCACGGGAACTGCCCGGTTGAACTTTGCTTCCGCGTCCCCGGCGCAATCGTCGCGCCACCTGACCACGTCTGCGGGCATGATGTCGGCAACCCGCATCTCACCAAACGCCGGGGCGAGATCCTTCCGCCAGGCATCTCGGTTCCGCTTGGTCGTAGATGGCTTCCAATAGCAGGAAATGTCGGTCCAGTAGGTCTCGACATAATCGTTCATCGACGGCGTGGCCTTCACCACCGCGCGCTTCGGCAGGCCGTCGAGTGCCACCTCCGCCAGCAGCCGCCGCGCCTGCGTCCGCGCCAGCACGGCGTCGACATCGTCGGTGCAGCCGAGCGTGATCCGGCGATGCTTGCCGCGATGCCGGAGGCGGACGAACCAATAGTAGCGCCCGGTCGGCCGCACTCTCAGGCCGAACCCTGGCAGCTCGGTATCCCAGATGCAGTATTCCGACGCGGCGAGCGGCAGCTTTCGCCGGGCGAAGTTGCCGTCAAGGAAGGCCCGGCGACCGGGCTTGTGCCGGCGGGGGACCATAAGGCCATCATCATTAGCAGGACTGGGCTCGAAAGTCGCGCAATCCTGCGGTTTTCGTGGGACCGGGTGGCCATCGGCAGCATGCGAGCCGTCGAGCTTCGCCAGCATCTCCTGCACTGATTTTACAGCACTTTTTCCCATAAACTGCGGCTTAGCCGCGTAGGGTGTGCATGGTCAAGCATTTTGCAGAGGCTCCTTAGCGGCGTTGTGACGGGCTCCCTGAAAACGGCTGAAAATCGTCCTACTGAGGGAGCGCACGCAGCCAACGCGACCGCTGAACGAACTACATTCCGGCGTGTTGGGCCCGCGGAATACTGATCTGGCTACCAGATAGCATTCCGTACAGGGCTTCCCTCGCGTGCCGCCGCTGCCTGAACTTGCGCGAGAACCGCATGACCTCGGGTGAGGGTTTCTCGACCGCAATCCTTGAGGCGTGATCGACCCGATTATGCGCATACCGGGCGGTGCCATGTCGGCTTATGCTCTGACCGATGGCGAATCACCCGATCCCCCTCCTGCCCGGCGTGCCGGAGAAGTTGGTCCGCCTCGCGTTGATGTCTGCGGGCGGCAATGAAATCGAGAGTGGCAAGCTCGATAGTCCAGAGAGCAGCGCGGCGCTTGCCGTAAATGCCTTCGGCTGGTTCCTGGAGCGGCCATCTGATTTGCCGTCCTTCCCGGGAACGGAGGCGCTCGACTGGCCGGCGATCCGGGTCGATGTCGAGCGCCAGATGCGCTTCCCTTGGCGTGGTGGCAGGCATCCCTGGCTTGATGCTGCCCTAGAGACTCCTCGGCATCTCGTTGGCGTCGAGTCCAAGCGCTATGAGCCGTTCCGCGATACCAAGTCGGTCAGCCTTTCCACCGCTTATGATCGGGACGTCTGGGGTGCGGACATGGCCCCCTTCACCGCAGTGCGAGATCGCCTTCGTTCGGGCGGCCTTTGCTTCGTTCACTTGGATGCGGCCCAGCTTGTGAAGCACGCCTTCGGGCTCGTGACCGAGGGGCGCCGAGCCGGGAAATCACCCGTTTTGTTGTACCTGTACGCGGAACCAGCGATGCGTGGCGCTGTGCCGATCAGCGAGGAGATGCTTGCACGCCATCGCTCGGAGATTGATGAGTTTAGTAAAGCCGTGGAGGGTGCAGAGGTCGGGTTTTTCGCCTGCAGCTATCGGGATTGGCTCGCCCGCTGGAAGGGTGAGGCGAGGGTGCATGCCGATGCGCTCCTGACAGGCTTTGAGCCCTGATCGAACCGGCGAGATCATGCCGCGACTCGATCGATAATCGGACAGATAGATCGTAAATCGGCGGGCAACCAAGCCCCCCTTTCGGCGTCGAAGAGGGACCGACCACACGCCGCAAACAGGCGGCGTGTGAACCTCCCGCGCGAGGGATCGTGACCCGTGGGGCCGAGACGCTGCAAGCGGCTCGGGGAGGGGCTGTGGCCCCGAGTAGAGCCTAATCGGCGTAGCCGACGCGGCCGAGCTTCCTGGCCGCAGTTTGCCAATTTGCCGTGGTTACGCGCCAGTCAACATGGCTCCGTTAACCCCTCTCTTTCATGCTGTGGGGGCTTCTCAAGATACCGCCGATCTTGAGCGAAGGTCAGAGCAGCGTGCCTTTACCCTGGCCCGTCTTTCGACGGATTTTCTTTGCGGGTGCCGCGCCCTCGATCGCCTGGGCAAGCAACCTATCGATCTCGACCATCTCGTCGGCCAGCTCCTCGCGTACCCGGGTGCGGGCGCGTCCGAGCGCGTGCTTGCCGAGTTCGGTCCAGCCCTGCCTCCCGACTAGCGCGCGAGCGCTAATCGCGCACTCAGCCGAGACCCGAGCAATTTCCTTGTGAGTTCCGTCTCTGCGGTTGAACGCCGGGAAGGCCAGCATGACGATGGTCTTGTGGATGTCTCGCTCGCCGAAAAGCCCGGTGCTCTGAAAGCCCTTGATCTTTCGGTTCGCGTATCCAGAGTTCAAAAACGCGGCCACGTAGTCGCCCTCTTCCCGGCTCACGACCTCACACCAATAGGTTTTATGGTCTACGATAAACGGGAGGTCGGACCCGTCTCGGTCGATAACCACGGCCGAGGCGTCTGTGGCAGATGACGTGTATAGGACAAGGTACCGGGCTGCGGGCGATTGGGCGGTCAGTCCGCGCTGGAAGTCGAGCCGTTTTTGTAGCGTCATGCCTCCTTTTTCATAGGTCTCGGACCGGTGCTCCTCGAACGCGCTTTCGGCGCCGTTGAACCAAGCACTGCCGTGTCTGAACCCGCTCTCGAAAAGCTCGTCTGCGGTTCGGACGAGGAACTCGTCCCGACCTTTCTTCCGCTCGACAGTGACTGGCAGAGTGACGAGGACAGGCGCGACGAGTGAGAAGGGAACTACGTTCCTTGAAATTGCGGTACGGAATAGAAGATCGCCTTCCACCCTGCCTTTCAGTGTCTTGCCCTTCCAGTCTCCCTTTGCCTCAGAGTCAGATGCGTCGCTGGTCCGCACGGCCGTCACTCGGTTCGAGAGGTCGGTGCCGGCCGGCAGCTCCTGCTCCACCTCGACCAAGTAAAAGTTACGTGGGACGATTGTCGCCCCCTGCTTGAAGTCGTCGAAATAGGCGTTAGCCCCCGGGCCTGCGACGAGGCGCTCTTTGGTAAATGCCGAGCGGACGCGTTTCGCGGACGCGGTTGCCTGCAATGTAGAATAGTGCCAGCGTTGGGCCACGTTGGTCAGACATCGGTCCGACTCCGCTCGTCTGACATGCTCACGCGGGAGCGTGCCGGAGAGCCGCCGCCCGGCAAGGCCCTTGTCACCTATCGGGCGCTTGGCCTTCCGGTCTTCGCGTCGCGCGAAGAGCACGCACGAGGGCACCCGGAACAGTGGCGTGACGCCGCGCAGGTCCCACAACTCGGCGACCCGCATGCCTTCAATCAGGCCAGCGCGCGCGTTATGGTGCTGGTCAGCGGACATGAAGGAGCGCGGTAGGACGAAGGCGACGACGCCTCCTGCCTCGTTTAGAAAGTAGTTGACCGAGTGCGCTAGGAAGATAGCCGCGATCTCCAGATGCGGCATATTCTTCTTGTTGACAGGGGTCACACCATAGACGTCAGCCAGACGCTTCAGGAGCTCTTGGTATTCTGCGCTTCCTACGTCTGCGTAGGTTAGCCACGGCGGATTGCCCACAATCACGTCAAAGCGCTTCATCAGAAACACAGGCTTATAGGAGTTCTGGAGAATGAACTTCCAGATACTGTCACGCCCGGCGTCGCGGGCTCGCTTCATGGCGTGGTAGATGTCGTAGAGCTGTCCCGGCAGGCTCGGTGATGTACCCTTAGGGATGTTGTTGCGCGCTAGCGTGAGGAAACGGTCGCGCGGTAGCGTGTCGACCGAGCGCTCGACAAGAGTGTCGCAGAGCGAGATCAACTCGTCGAATGCCTCGCCGCCCTCCAGACCGGACACATCGAGAGTGTACTGGGCGTTATCGACGGAAATTTCGAAGTTGCTCTGGAAGAGGTTGGCGGTGCCACGCGGCACCAAAAGCGAGTTGGCGAGGAAGACCTGCAACACTATCGGCTGGGCAGCTTGCCGAACCAGGTCACCGAGCGCGAGCAAAAGGGTAGTTTTGGAAATCTGTACCGAAAGGGGGTGGATGTCGATGCCGGCAACCTGCGCAGCAATCTCCTGCGCGGTCCGGGAAGGGTCCTCTCTACGGATGCGTGCCACCGCGGCCCGCAGGAACGAGCCGCTGCCACAAGCCGGGTCGAGCACGCTCGAACTCGCCTGCATGGGCACCGCGTCAACGACCTGCTCGCACAGCCAGTCCGGAGTATAATACTCACCAAGTGCGTGCCTGGTGTCGAGGTCTATGAGTTCCTGGTAGACACCTTTGAGGATGTCCTCGCTGACGGCTGAGAAGTCATACTCCTGGATGCGCCGCGCGATCTCTCGGAACATCGGCCTGAGCCGGCCGAAGTGTGCGTCGCCGTGCACCCAATGGAAGAAGTCGTCTTCAACAAAGCGCTCGATGTTCATGGAGCGAAATGCGGAGCCGTCAAGCACGCCCCGAACGGCGATCTCATCGGGTGTCGACCTCCCTGTAACGACCGCGTGCGCGATCATCTTGGCGAAAACCGACAGATAGGTGTGGACCAGGAACATAGACGGCGAACTGTCGAAGGCTCCGTAGGCGATTGAGAGAAAGCGACGCCACTGAGCGAAGGCGACTGCCAGCTCCGGATCGCCGTTGATGTCGCCTGCGACCGTCCGGAGCGTGTCAATCGAGTTTATAAAAGCGGAGGACGTGTCGCCGAAGTCATCCTGAATACGTTTGAGCGTCGCCGGCCGCTGCTGATTACCAAAGAGTAGCTCATCAAGAAAGAACGGGAACTCGGGTGTCGTGTCCTCCTTTAAATCGAACTTTGCAGTCTCACGCAATTCGATGGATTTAAGCCGCCCGGCGGCATCAATCGGCATCGCCGACCAATTCGGGGCATAGCGCCGCCACCTAATGCCGTCCGTTGTGACGAGCACGAACCGATAGGTCTGCCCTGAGCGCCAGTTACCAAGCAGGTACTCCTCAAGTTGCTCGCGCGCGTGCTCGCCGGTGCGCGCAAGGTCGTTCTCCCACTCTATGATGATCGTCTCGGTCTGAGTGTCAGCGCGCCCCCGTCCGATAGCTGCACCGCGCGGGATGTTGGACACCGTGCGCTCAGCCCCCAGAGCCATGTCAGTTATGAGCCGCTGAACCGTTTCGTCGTTAGAAAAGGTGGCTGTCAGGTACTGAACGAGCCGCTCCTTCTTTGCCGACTCGGTATTCGCCCGGCGGAGGTCGTGGAGGAGGTTAAGCGCGTGCGCCGCGGCGAAGGGTGAGCGGGCCATCAAGTTCTCCGGTATATCTGGAAGGGCTTATCAGCGGAGCCATCGTGGACGGCAAGGCTCGACAATCACTCCTTGGCCAGGGCGTATCCGGCTGCGGCTGTGAGTTGGCGAGGGCAGCCGTCCTCGTATCTGACGAATCAAGGCTCGCACCTTCGCTTCAGGGCTTGTCAGCGGCAAAATTACAAAGGTTCAGCAAAGGACCCGGCATGCTAGGACCTTGGCGACTGCGGCAGGGTCAAACCCATTTCCCCTAAAAAGCGCGACGGGCGTTTTGCCCACCCTCGATACCGATCAGCGTAGGAGAGGCAGAGCCACTCGCGCGCTCGTGTTATAGCGACGAAGCAGTTCCGGCGCTCTTCCTCCATCTCGGGGCTTTCCTCGCCAGCCTTGACGCTTTGGAAGCTAGGAAGCACATCTTCGGCCAGCCCGACCACATAGACGTGATCGAATTCCTTGCCCTTTGCGGAATGGATAGTCATCAAGGTCACAGCGTTTGGCCCGACAGGCGGCTCTTTCGACCGCAAAGCTAGGTCCTGAAGAAACTGCTCGAGCGGAGCATCGCGACCGATCGACTGACCAATACTGCGCACCAAGCCGCCCCAAGCTGCCCGGTCTTCTTCAAGATCAGAAACGTTCTCAGCGTTATCCTGTGGGAACTGCGCCAGCGCACTGGCGATGGCGTTGCGGAAAGTCGAGGGTTGGCTGCTCAGGCCCAAGGCAATCGCCGCGAGCGCGCTGACGCGGTCATTGTCAACCGCCGCCGCGGACGTGGCCCATTCGCCGAGCAGTGAGCGGG
>CAXTNG010000063.1:7150-8521 GCA_964245475.1 uncultured Sphingomonas sp.
GCGGCTACGTCATCGGACCAAATGTCAGTGCCGAACCACCGGTTGAACGCGCCGGTCAACGCATCCAGCGCTCGTCGGTCAAGCGGTCTTGCGGCTAACCGGAGCGCTGCCGACAGCCACAGGAACTGCGGAGAACGAAAGTCATCGCGGCGTTGCGCGATGGCCGCTGGCACATTCAAGTCGGTCAAGGCCTTCTGCATACGCTCAAGCAGCGCGCGCGTTCGCGCTAAGACTGCGACCTCCCCTCGCCGGTGCGGATCGATCTTCGAAATGCCGGCTGCGATAGCGGCCGCCTCCGCCTCCTCGGACGAAAAGCGCATTAAGCTGATATGCTGCCCGTCGGGGTAAAGGAGCGTCGTTTTACCGGACTCGAGCGGCTTCTTGAACGTTGTCCGCTGTGTATTGTGCACCACTAGCTGATTGGCAGCCGCAACGATACTAGGCGGACAGCGATAATTCGTGGGAAGTTGAACTTCAGCCGGCTGAAAGTCGGCGCGAAAACGCTGAATTTGCTGAAAGCTCGCACCGTTCCATTGGTAAATAATCTGGTCGTCGTCCGCCACGGCTAGGACGTTGCGGAAATTGTCGCCGGCTAATGCCTTTATCAAACGGTATTGGCCGTCAGTCGTGTCTTGGAATTCGTCGAACATCCAATAGGCGTAGGTGCGACGATAGTGGATTGCGACGCCTGGGAAGGTCGAAATCAGTCGATAGGCTTGTGCGATCAGAGACCCAAAATCGAGCGCATTTGCGCGCCTGAGCGCTGCCTCATAGGCGCGATAGACCTGCTCCACGCGCTCCCCCACTCCGCTGTCCCGAAATAGCTTCGCACAACCATCAGGCTCGACGAGCCGCGCCTTCAGCTTATCGATTGTGCCGAGGAAACGCTTGTCATCGGTGTCAAGGTCGTTCTCCCGGATCGCCTCGCCCAGGAGGTCAGCGCGATCCGATTCAAGCGAGTAGATCGCAAAGTTCGGATTGACGCCGATATGTGATCCATGCTGCTGCAGCATTTGCATGCAGAATGAGTGGAAGGTGCCAATCGTTGCGCGGTTCTGCTGATCGGGAACGAACGCTTCAACTCTGGAGGCCATCTCGTCAGCGGCCTTGTTGGTAAACGTCAACGCCATGACACGAAACGACTTTTCGGGAGTCTCGCCCAGGAGTTTGGCAACGCGAGTGGTCAGGACGCGCGTTTTGCCAGAGCCTGGTCCGGCAAGGACAAATAGTGGGCCATCAACCCAGTTCACCGCGGCCATTTGCGCATCGGTAAGCTGAGAAAGTGCGATCGACAGTTCGCTCATGGCAGCGCCCTTAAAACAGTTATAACTTCGCGTAGTGGGAGGGGCATGCGAAGGGTGAGCGCGGGAT
>CAXTNG010000063.1:8531-11145 GCA_964245475.1 uncultured Sphingomonas sp.
CCAAGTTCAGCAGCGTAGCCACATTTGTCATCCTTCAAAGCGGCAATGAGATCAAGATCGTTCATAGTAGCGGCACCGGCTACCCCGAGGGCTGAAAGAATCACCTTCAACTCGGGTTGCAATCCATCGGCTACCAGTTGGTACTCTAAAGTCCCTGCCGGCAACTGTCGGGTTCTCTGGGTCATAAAGGCCGCGCTAAAATTCCGACTGGCAACTGACCCAAGAAACTGTGTACCGTTCAGATCACCATCGACTAACATCGTCCAGGGATAGCCGAGCGCTCGACCGAGCGCGGCAAAGCACTCGGGGTTGCCGTTATTCTGGAAGTCGATCACCGCAACGCCGTTCTCGTCCAGATCGAATCCCATAGACCTAGCCATTCCATGCAGAATGTGGTACTCAGACTGCCCTTCCACTAGTATCCACTTGCTAGCGAAAAACACCTCGCCCCGTATTCGCCTCGCGAACGTTTCGAGCTTGGCCAGTTCTGTGTCAGGAATAAACTCCAGTGACGCATCACGTGATGCGCGAAGTCGGGCATGGTAGTCACCCGTCGCGGATTGCCCGTGGTACGCCATCAACAGGTCTTGGTAGAGCGGCGTCGGAAGTTCACCCTTTATGACCAACTCGGACAGTCCGCTATCGTAGGCCAGCAAGCTAGGAGCCTTCGCAATTATCGGTGCGAGCGCGGGAAGACTCGGCACCCGGCAGCGATACTCCCGCGGCAGCGATTTGATGACAGTGCCATCCGGCCCGGCGCGAACGACGCGTAGGTCACGGAATGGAACATGCTGGAGAAAATAGGGCGAGTGCGTGGACACAACTTTCTGCCCTTGCAGTTCTTGGACATGCCGAAACAGACTGCGGGAAGCTTGAGGGTGAAGGTGGGTCTCTGGCTCCTCAAGCGCGAGCACCGCTGTGCTTTCCGCACGATACAGCTCTGCAAGCAATAGCTCGACAAATGATCGAAACAGAAACATAACAGACAGGCTCTGCACGCCCTGTCCATGACGCACTAGCGGTAGCCAGGGCTTCGCGCCATCGGTCTGATAAATGACTTCAGCCTTGGACAAGAGGTCCCAAGTGTTGAGCGGAAGTACGCGCAAATTTGCCTGTCCCGGCGTCCCCGTCGTCGCTACCCGACTGATGTCTGACAACGAGCTAGCAAGGTCACCGAGTAGCGGGTCCGCAGCCAGCAGCTTGGCGTTCAGCAAGTTAAAAATGCGGACGGACCTTTGCTCGAGCGGATCCGGAATCTGCACGGTGCGAAGCAACCGGCCCCAGAACTGGCTTCGAGCCGAGAACTCGTCTCCAGCATCGCGAATCGCGTCAAGGTAGAACACCGGAAGAAAAGAGAAGAACTCCTGGAAGTTGGTTGCTCTCGCGCCTTTGCCTGCGAGCGGGTTGCGATCGACGTTCAAGAACTCCCACTTCGGAACGAAGCTCTCCTCGCCGTCGTCCCACGCGCAACTTACGCGCAGGATGATGGAGGCTTGGCCGGAAAGCGGGTTCAGTTGGATGATATCAGCAAGCGTCTCGTGAACTTCCTCGGGCCATTCATTGGCAGCGCCTTCTTGCATCTCGATCTCGATGACGACCGGATCGCCGATCTTAGGATCAGGTCGCGCTGCGCAAAGGTGTACGTCGTATTCGGTGAAGCCTGTTCCCCGCTGCCCCCATCGCCGAGTGAGAGCGATGCGGATTGCCTCCAAGATAGCCGTCTTGCCCGCATTGTTGGGACCGATCAGAACCGTCGTCGTGTCGAGTTCGATCTCGGCATGCCGGATCGAGCGGAAGTTCGAGATCGTGACGCGTTTGATTCGCATGAAAAACTTGCTCCACCAATCTCCAATGGACGAAAAACCGTTCGCGAAGATACAGCGTCATGTCCACTCCGCCCTTACACTCGCGAGCTGACGTGCGCGCTGGCCAAGAGTCCCCGGCGTAAGGTCCAGCAAGGAGCTCACCTAGCCGTTCGGGTTCAGCACCTCACCCTCGGAAGACCTCGCTGAGCCACCCAGGTTGGACGTGCGTTGAGCGATGAGCGCGCCGACACGCTCGACCGCATCCAGCGCAGACGCGTCGTCGAGGTGGGCGTACCGGGCAGTAGACGCAATCTTGGCGTGACCCAGCAGCTTGCCGATCATCGGCAACGTCTCGGACCGGCGCGCTGCAAAGCTAGCGAAGCTGTGCCGCAGGTCGTGCAGCCGCACGCCGGGCAGTCCGGCATCTTCACGGACGCGCTGCCAGAAGCCGTTTAGGACGCCACGATGGGGATTGTCGAAGGGGAACACGAACTCGTCCGGCTTTCCGCGCCGGAACCTATCGAGCACTCCGCGCGCCCGGCTGCCGAGCCACACCGTCCGCGCCCCGGTCTTGCTGTCGGTAAGGAGAAGCCGCTGTCCGCGAACCTCGCCCCATCGAAGGTGGACGATCTCGGACACCCGGCAGCCGGTCAGGGCGAGCAGCTTCACTGCCGCAGCGTGAACAGGCTGCATCGGCTCGGCCGCCTTCAAGGCTGCTCCGAGCTGGGTCAGCTCCTGATCGGACAGGAACCGCTCGCACTTCCGACGGCGGTTGGCTCGCACTCCCGCGCTGAGGGCGACAACCCGTG
>CAXTNG010000063.1:11155-13553 GCA_964245475.1 uncultured Sphingomonas sp.
CCCGCGCACGGGTTGTCGCCCTCAGCGCGGTAGCCCCATTCCTCGGAGCGTCGCATTGCGGCGCTGAGGATGTCCAGACAGCGGTTGGCGGCGCCGGGGCCGCTGTTGTCGGTGATCCGGGCAAACCACCGCGCCACGTCTGCGGTCTCGATCTCGTCGATGAACTTGCCCGCGAACGCACCGTCGAGGTGGTTGCGGCGGTAGCTGTCCTGTGTCTCCTGCGTTCTTGGCTTCCACTGCGGGGACATGCGCCGCCAATAGTCTTCGAGGAACGCGGCATAGGTGGGTGCGGAACGGACGCGAGCGCGCTTGGCGGCGGGGTCCTCGCCCGTCTGGCAGCGCAGCAGAACACCGTACGCCACGCTACGCGCGGTTGCTTCCGACAGCACGGCAGCGTTGCCGATCGTCACCGTCCGCATGCGCCCGCCCATGCGGTGTTGCACGATGTAGACGCGCCGGCCGGACCAGTAGGTCCGCAGCGCGTAGCCGGGCAGGGCGCTCAGGAACACCGTTCGCCGTACCGCTTCGCGCTTCTCGCGATCGGCGGTCAGGCCGACTCGCGCCAGCTCGTCGGCGACAATCTGCGAGAGGCTGAGCGCCGTCACGGTGCGAACCCCAGCGCGTCGGCGATGCCGCCGCAGACGCGCTCGGCGGCGTCGGCGATCACGGTATCGGCAAGGTGGGCGTAGCGGGCAGTCGTCTCCGGCAGAGCGTGGCCGAGCAGCTTGCCGATCATGGTCAGTGGAATGCCGTCGGCAATGGCGACGGAGGCGAAGCTATGGCGAAGGTCGTGCAGCCGCACGTCGGGCAGCGCCGCGCGGCGACGAAGCTTATCCCACGGCTCCCACAGGGGAAGCTCACGGCACCCGGTCGGGCTCGGAAACACGCGCTCATCGGCTCCGCGCGGGAGCGCGTCGAGCAAGGCCATCGCCGGCCCATTGAGATAGATAACCTTCGCCCCGGTCTTGCTGTCGGGAAGCATCAGCCTAGGCGGCTGGACGTAGGTCCAGCGCAGCGACGCGATCTCGTTCGATCGCGCGCCGGTGAACATCAGCAGCCGGATCGCCGCGACGGCGAGCGGCATCTCCCCTTCCGCGTCGGCAAGCACGCGACCGAGCCGCTGATACTCGCGGGGAGACAGGAAGCGGTCGGGAAGCTCGCGCTTGTAGCGTGGCGTTCCCTTGCACGGGTTCGATCCCTTGCGGCGGTAGCCAAGCTGCTCGGCATAGACGAGCATGACGGCGAGGACGGGCAGGGCGCGATTGAACACGCCCTGCCGCTCGGCGAGGTCGGCACGCCAGCGCAGCACGTCGGCGCGAGCAATGGCGTCGAGCGTGAGATCGCCGAAGACCGGCGTCAGCTCGCGTCGGATGGCTCCGGCGTTGCTCCTGGCCGTCGCGGGCTTCCAGTGGTGCGCGTAGTCCCGCCAGAACTCATCGACATACTCGCGGAAGGAAGGCGCAACCTTGACCTGGCGCCGGGTCAGCAGGCCGTCGAGTGCGGCGCGCTCCAGCAGTGCCCGCGCACGAGCGCGGGCGGCGGGTGCCTCAAGCGTCGCACTCGGCCCAAGAGTCACGAACCGCTGCTGCCGGCGCTCGCGATATTTAACGATCCACGCCTTGTGGCCGGTCGGGCGGATACGCAGCCCGAAGCCGGGCAGGGTGTCATCCCAGATGATCCCGCTCGGGAGCGACCGGCGAGCGATATTGCCGTCGAGGGCAGCGGAGCGGATCGCGGGTTCAGCTACCAAATAGCATTCAGCCGAGCCGATCTGCTCGGCCTCGGCAGCTTTGGGAATGGCCGATTTCTGCGGCTGCCTTCTCATTTCTACGGCTGTGCCGTGTAAGGTGTGCTGACTTTTTCAGGCATATTTCGGGCATCTGGGGTGGGTCCTGCTTGGGCGAAAAACGGCCGTTTTCTGCGGTTCTCGGGGGCATTCCGTAGCACAAGCGGCACCTGAGCTGCACCGCTCGTTCCCGGTCTGATCCGGAAAAGGAAGCAAATAGCCATAGGATGGGGTCGATCTGCGAGGAGGATCGGGCGGCGGTTGGGTGCAAACTGCTGGGCGATTTCGCGATCGAGTTCAGGGCGATAAGCGCGGCTCGTCCGGCCTCTTCGCGAGCACGGCAAGAGGAGGGTTGGCGCCCTCCCCTCCTCGCGTCAGCTCTCGTCGCTGCGGCCGGCGGGAACGGTGGCGACGATCCGGTCTCCCAGGTCCGGCATCAGCGTCTCGTAGCTGCCTTCGTCGGCCACCCAGCAGCAGCCGTCGTCGGTCCGGATGATGTGCTGGTCGAAGTAGCTGTAGGCCGCCCTCATCGAGGCCTGGATCATGGCGGCATCGAGGGTCACATCGGCTACGATCTGGGTCATGCAGGTCATGGTCCGTCTCCTGATCTTG
>CAXTNG010000064.1:0-13382 GCA_964245475.1 uncultured Sphingomonas sp.
CGGCGAAGCCGCCGCCGAGACGATGGCGCTCGCGCTCGACCCGTTCCCCCGCGCACCCGGCGCCGAGGACGCGCTGCGCAAGGCCGGAGTTCTTGGCGAGGATCAATCGGGCCCGTTCAGCGCCCTCGCCGCGCTCAAGGGCAAGCTCGGTTAGACCGCCGTCCCGCCGACGGTCAGCCCCTCGACCAGCAGCGTCGGCTGGCCGACGCCGGCGGGCACCGACTGGCCGCCCTTGCCGCACACGCCAATCCCCTCGTCGAGCGCGAAGTCGTTGCCGATGCCGAGCACCTTGGTCAGCACGGTCGGCCCGTCGCCGATCAGCGTCGCGCCCTTGATCGGCGCGCCCAGCTTGCCGTCCTCGATCCGGTAAGCCTCCGTGCACGAGAACACGAACTTGCCGGACACGATGTCGACCTGCCCGCCGCCGAACGCCTTGGCGAAGATGCCCTTCTTCACCCGGCCGAGCAGCTCGGCCGGGTCGTCGCGGCCCGCTTTCATGAAGGTGTTGGTCATCCGCGGCATCGGCGCATGCGCGAAGCTCTCGCGGCGCCCGTTGCCGGTCGGCGCCACGCCCATCAGCCGCGCGTTGAGCCGGTCCTGCATATAGCCCTTGAGGATGCCGTCCTCGATCAGGATCGTCTCGGCGGTAGGCGTGCCCTCGTCGTCGATCGACAGCGACCCGCGCCGATCCTGGATCGAGCCGTCGTCGACCACCGTCACGCCGGACGCCGCCACGCGTTCGCCGATCCGCCCCGAGAAGGCGCTGGTGCCCTTGCGGTTGAAGTCGCCCTCCAGCCCGTGGCCGATCGCCTCGTGGAGCAGCACGCCGGGCCAGCCCGGCCCGAGCAGCACCGTCATCTCGCCTGCCGGCGCATCGACCGACTCGAGGTTGACCAGCGCCTGCGCCAGCGCCTCGTCGATGCCGCGGTTCCAGACGGCTGCGTCCATGATCCGCTCGTAGAGGTATCGCCCGCCGATTCCGAACGTCCCCGTCTCGCGCCGGCCGTTCTGCTCGACGACGATCTGGATGTTGAGCCTGACCAGCGGGCGCACGTCGGTCGCGACGAAGCCGTCGGCGCGGACGATCTCCACCACGCTCCAGGTGCCGCTCAGGCCGACGGAGACCTGAGCGACGCGCGCGTCACGTGAGCGTGCGGCGGCGTCGATCGTCTGGCACAGGTTCACCTTGTCAGCGAACGGCACCAGGTCGAGCGGGTCGGCATCGGTGTAGAGGTGGCGGTTGTTGCCCTGCGGCGAGGGTGCCTTGGCTGCGGTCGACGGATCTATCAGCGCCATAGTCTCGGCCGCGCGCTTGATCGCGGCTTCGGACAGCTCGTTGGCATGCGCGAAAGCGGTCGTCTCGCCGGACACCGCGCGCAGGCCGAACCCGGCGCTGGTGTCATAGCTTGCCGTCTTCAGCCGCCCGTCGTCGAACCCGAACGCCTCCGCCTTGCGGTACTGGAGGTAGAGCTCGCCGTCGTCGGCCCTGGCCAGCGCCGACGCAGTCAGCGCCTGCGCAGCGGCCGGGTCGAGGGTGTCGCGGTAGAGGAAGGAGCGGGGGTCAGTGTAGGTCATGCGGACGATATAGGAGGCTTACCGCGTCGCGTCACGCTCCTGCTCGGCTGCGCGCCTGCCCGCCTCGACACCTTTCCAATACAGCCCGTATGATAGGGCGAGAACGCCGTAGACAATCAGGAAGATCGAGAGCGTCATCGCGTCTCCAAACAGCGTTCCAGCGTCTGCGCGCCCAAGGTCAGCAGACGCTTGCGGGCTTGATCGCTGATATAAGGCGAGAGTGCTTCATCCTGCAAGAGTTGCCCCGCGATCTGACAGCGTTGCGTCTCCCGTTCGCGCGCCTGCGTCGCCGATGTCCCAAGGTAACCAAGCGTGCCCGAGATGATGGCCGCCAGACCAGAAGTGATGATGATTGCGATCCAGTCAGTGCGCGGCACGCGGCGCGCAGCCATCAGCGGCTGCCGCCCTCGCTGATGTCCGGCAGTGCCGCCTGGTCCGCCCTGTCCGCCGCGCCGCCGATCAGCACGAAGCGGCGGTCGCAATAGCCGCAATCGACATAGCCGTGCTCGTCGATCTGGAGCCACACCCGCGGGTGGCCGAGCGCGCCGCCGCCGGGGATGTCGGTGGCGCCGTCGCAGGCGACGCGGGCGTGGCTGACGCGGGTGGTCTCGGGCGGCGGTCGCATGGCCAGCCGATAGCAAGCGCTTGGCAGCCCCGCAATTCCCGGTTGGCGCTCGTTCGTCGGGAGCCTATCGCAATGCCATGATCGCTGCCGCCATCGCCATTCGCGACCTCTGCAAGACCTATTCCGGCGGCAAGCAGGCGCTCGACGGGGTCAGCTTCGACGTCCCGCAGGGCTCGATCTTCGGCCTGCTCGGGCCCAACGGCGCCGGCAAGTCGACGCTGATCAACATCCTCGCCGGCCTCGTCAACAAGACCAGTGGCCATGCCTCGATCTGGGGCTTTGACATCGAGGAGCACCCGCGCAACGCCAAGGCGTCGATCGGCATCGTCAACCAGGAAATCCTGTTCGATCCCTTCTTCACGCCTGTCGAGACGCTGGAGATCCAGGCGGGCCTGTACGGCGTTGCCAAGGCCGAGCGCCGCTCGATGGAGCTGCTCCGCGCCGTCCACCTCGAGGACAAGGCGCACGCCTATGCCCGCACGCTGTCGGGCGGGATGAAGCGGCGGCTGATGGTCGCCAAGGCAATGGTCCATTCGCCGCCGGTCCTCGTCCTCGACGAGCCCACCGCGGGCGTCGACATCGAGCTCCGCCAGCAGCTCTGGGCCTATGTCCGCGAACTGAACGCGGGGGGCGTCACAGTGGTGCTGACCACCCATTATCTGGAGGAGGCGGAGCAGCTCTGCGACCGCATCGCGATCATCAACCACGGCCGCCTGATCGCCAACGAACCCACGCGCGAGCTGGTCGGCCGCGCGCAGGAGAAGGTGGTGGCGGTGACGGTGGACCGCGACCTCGACTCCGTCCCACAAGCTCCCTGCTTCGAGAAGATCGTCCTCAAGGGCGCGCGCACGCTGGAGATCACCTATAGCAAGGACCGGGTGAATGCGGGCGAAGTGCTCGCGGCGGTGCAGGGCGCCGGCTTCGGCATCGTGGATGTGGTCACCAGGGAACCCGACCTGGAGGACGTCTTTTTGAACCTGACTCGCGCGAACGCCTAGCACGCAGGCTCCGCGTCAGCAAAACCGGCGAAACGTCACCATGCGACGCGCCATGTCGGGTTCGGCTAGATAGCGTGCGCCCATCCAGCCAATCGCCTGACTGTTACCTTCGTGATTCGCCCACCACGGCCGATGAAGACCGGCGGACTTGGGCAGCCCGCCTACCAGCTTCCCGATGTCGGCGAAGCGCATTGTCACATTTTCGGTGCCCACAGCGGCCAGGTGATCGCGCAACGGACGGTACTTGGCTCCCTTGCTGGACTGCGAAGACACCGCGGGTTCCTCTTCCTTGTCGTCGAGCGCCCACGTAGGTGCTTCGAGTGCCACGGCCAGCTTGCGGCGGGTTGCCTGTGAGCCATAGCCGCCATTGGCCTCGATGCGTCCGACCCAGACCTGGCTCAATCCCGCCCGCTGCGCCAACGCCGCCTGGCTCAAGCCCCGGTAGCGGCGCCACGCGGCGAGCGGCGAGAGTCCGTCATTGAGGACCAGGGAGAGAACCTCGCCCGGCATCGTGCCCTCACCTTGATCGATCCGCATTAGGATGTCGCTTGCATCCGCCGCCGCAGCCCCGTCCACGGCAAGCATCGTCAACCTGTCGTAATCCGATGCCGCTAGGACGACCAATTCGGTGCCGTCGGGGGCAGCAAACCGCTGAGGCTGGTAGGTCATCGCTCTTCCTCAATCATAAGCGCCGCCGCGTGGAGCGACCTTTACCACCACAAGCACCACCAGGTCGGCGGTATAGATCACTCGCCAGTCGCCGACGCGCAGCCTCGACAGTCCTTCGCTGCCTTTCAGGGCCGTGACGTTGTTTGCGAGCGCATCCGGATCACGAGCCAGCAACTCGATCTTCGCTACGATACGTCGTGCAGTAGCCCGGTCGATCCGCAACAACGTCTTAGTCGCATCACGGCTGTACTCGATACGCCCGCTCACCACCTTTGTCTAATACGAAACGCTATAGTCTGCAAGCGCATTGATTGACGCTGTTGCAGAGTGGTGACACAGGCCTAGCATCATCGGATGCCGGATCGAGGCGAATATGGCTGACCATCACGGCACGTCCGACGTCCTTATCGTCGGCTCCGGCGCCGCGGGCCTCACCGCGGCGCTGAACCTCGCCGACCGGTTCCGCGTCACCGTGCTGGCCAAGGGCGCGCTCGACGAAGGATCCACGGCCTGGGCGCAGGGGGGAATCGCCGCGGTGCTCGAACCCGGCGACACGTTCGAGAGCCATATCGACGATACGATGGTCGCCGGCGCCGGACTGAACGACCGCGCGGTCGTCGAGTTCGTCGTCGAACATGCCCCGCAGGCTATCGCGCGCCTCCAGCAACTCGGCGTGCCGTTCGCCGAGGACGGCGGCGCGCTGCACCTCACGCGCGAGGGCGGACATTCGCATCGCCGCATCGTCCATGTCGCCGATGCGACCGGCTGGGCGGTGCAGGAGGCTTTGCTCAAGGCCGCGCACGCGCACCCCAACATCACCCTCGTACCCGATCAGGTCGCGATCGACCTCGCCACCTCGCGCCACGAGGAGCGCTACTCGGGCGCGGGCAACGTCTGGGGCGTCTATGCGGTCGACCGGGTGAGCGGCCATGTCCACCTGCACACCGCCCGCGCGACGATCCTCGCAACCGGCGGTGCGGGGCGCACCTACCTGTTCTCCACCGCGCCGCGCGGCGCTACCGGCGACGGCATCGCCATGGCCTGGCGCGCGGGCGCGCGCGTGTCGAACATGGAATTCATGCAGTTCCACCCGACCTGCCTCTACAACCTCCACGTCAAGAATTTTCTCATTACCGAAGCGGTGCGCGGCGAGGGCGGGCGGCTGATCAACCCGCAGACCGGGCGGCGCTTCATGCCCGACTATGACGAGCGGCTGGAACTCGCACCGCGCGACGTGGTGGCGCGCGCGATCGACGCCGAGATCAAGCGCTACGGCCTCGACTACGTCCACCTCGACATCAGCCACATGCCGCCGGAGTTCGTCCGCAGCCACTTCCCCAACATCCACGAGAAGCTGCTCGGGCTCGGCATCGACATGACCGTGCAGCCGATCCCCGTGGTGCCGGCGCAGCATTATACCTGCGGCGGCATCGTCGTCGACCGCGGCGGGCGCACCGACCTGCCCGGCCTCTATGCGGCGGGCGAGTGCACCCAATCGGGGCTGCACGGCGCCAACCGGCTCGCGTCGAACTCGCTGCTCGAATGCTTCGTCTTCGGCGAGGCCGCGGCGCGCAGCATCGCCGAACGCTGGGACACGCTGCCGCCGGTCCCCGCGATCCGCGCCTGGGACGAGAGCCGCGTCACCGATTCGGACGAAGAGGTCGTCATCAAGCAGAACTGGACCGAGATCCGCCGCTTCATGTGGAATTACGTCGGCATCGTCCGCACCACCAAGCGGCTGGAGCGCGCCCAGCGCCGCATTCAGATGATGACCGGCGAGGTCGAGGAGCATTACGGTCATTTCCGCGTCACCCCCGACCTGATCGAACTCAGGAATCTGCTCCAGACCGCCGACCTGATCGTCCGCTCCGCGCTCCATCGCAAGGAGAGCCGCGGGCTGCACTTTACCCTCGACTATCCGGAGACGCTGCCGGATGCGGTGGACACGATCCTGGTGCCATAATGTCATCGCACCGTTCGTCCTGAGGAGCCGCTGAGCGAAGTCGAAGCGGCGTCTCGAAGGACATAGTGGTTCGAGACGCGCCTTCGACAAGCTCAGTCGCTCCTCACCACGAAAGGAATGGGATGGTCCCCCGATTCGCTCTGCCGCGGAGAGGGCGCGGCTCGTCGCAAGCGGAGCGAGGAGCGGTTTCCGTTAAGGAAACCGCAGCTATGCTCGACCTGAGCATTTGGGGCGGCGTTTCAAGGATATGCGGGTGATCGGCCGGGTCGGCCTTCTGTTGGCTTTTGCGCTTGGCGCCTGCATCCCGTCGCGCCCGGGTCCGAGCGCACGCACGCCCGAGCGCGCACCTCCGGTCATCGTCTCCATCCCCGTTCCCGCGGTCATCGCCAAGCCCGTCCACCTCGCGCCGGCACCGCTGGAGGCGGAGGTCGAACGGCTGTGGCGCGGCTTCGACGGGATCGCCGGGATCGCGATCCGCGCGGTCGACGAGGGCTGGACGGTGGAGCGCGGCGCGCGCCGCCGCCTGCCGCAGCAGTCGGTCAGCAAATTGTGGGTCGCGATCACCGTCCTCGACCAGCGCGACCAGGGCAGGCTCAAGCTCGACGACCCGGTGCTGGTCCGGCCCGAGGACCTCACCCTGTTCCACCAGCCGATCGCGATGCTGATCAAGGGCGAAGGATTTCACACCACTGTCGGCGACCTGCTCGAGCGCGCGCTGACGCATTCGGACAACACCGCCAACGACCGGCTGCTGAGCTACGTCGGCGGGCCTTCGGCGGTCCGGCAGATGATCGCCGACAAGCGCCTCGGCGACATCCGCTTCGGACCCGGCGAGCGGCTCCTCCAGTCGAAGACCGCGGGTCTCATCTGGCAGCCCGCCTTCGCGATCGGCAATGCCTTCGAGATCGCGCGCTCGCGGCTCGACCCGGCGGTGCGCGCCGCCGCGCTCGACGCCTATATCGCCGACCCGCCCGACGGCGCCGCGCCGCTGTCGATCGCCGATTCGATCGCGCGCCTCGCCCGCGGCGAGCTGCTGTCGGAGACCTCGACCCGCTATCTCTTGGAAACGATGGGCCGCTCGGTTACCGGCCGGGCGCGCCTGCGCGCCGCGGTGCCCGGCGGCTGGCAGATCTCGCACAAGACCGGCACCGGCCAGGACCTCGGCGCGCGCAATGCCGGCTTCAACGACGTCGGCCTGCTCACCGCGCCCGATGGCCGCCGCTACGCGATCGCGGTGATGATCGGCGATACCCGCCGCCCGATGCGCGAGCGCCAGCAGCTGATCCAGGGTGTTGCGGCGGCGGTTGCGGCGTACGGCACGGGGATGGGCGGCGCGGCGAATTAGCGCTGTCCAATATGCTATTTTCTCACTTCCTTCTGGTTTGAGGCACTCCGCTCTTTCTCGTCGTCGATCCGCTTGCTCTGGCTGTGTTTACGAACCGCATGGTTCGAAGCGGCGCGCACAGCGTCAAGTTCGTGTCAGCTTTTGCGCTTCCGGCGTGGGGGCATGGCGCGGATCGCATCCGCGTCAGTCCACTTTGCCGGTGCCGAAGCATCGGCTAGACCCCGCCGATGCCCCACCTCTACCTCGTCGACGGCTCCGGCTACATCTTCCGTGCCTATCACCGCCTGCCGCCACTGACCAACAAGCATGGCGAGCCGGTCGGCGCGGTCTATGGCTATACGACGATGCTGTGGAAGCTGGCGGACGAGCTGCACGCCGCGGACGGGCCGACCCACATGGCGGTGATCCTCGACAAGTCGAGCCAGACCTTCCGCAACGACCTTTACGACCAGTACAAGGCGCACCGCCCGCCGCCGCCCGAGGACCTCGTCCCCCAATTCCCGATGATCCGCGACGCGACCCGCGCCTTCTCCTTGCCGTGCATCGAGACCGAAGGGCTGGAGGCGGACGACATCATCGCCTGCTACACCCAGGCCGCCTTGGCGCAGGGTTGGTCGGTGACGATCGTCAGCTCCGACAAGGACTTGATGCAGCTGATGACCGATCCGTCGGTCGACATGTACGACACGATGAACAACCGGCGGCTCGGGCCGGATTACGTGCGCGAGAAGTTCGGGGTCGGTCCCGACAAGCTCGGCGACGTGCTTGCGCTGATGGGCGACAGCGTCGACAACGTGCCGGGCGTCGCCGGCGTTGGGCCGAAGCCCGCGGCCACGCTCATCAACGACTACGGCGATCTGGAGTCCGTGCTCGCCGCCGCCCACACCGACGAGTTCAAGAAGGGTAAGCTGCGCGACAACCTCATCGAGCAGGCGGACAACGCGCGTCTCAGCCGCGTGCTGGTGACACTCAAGTGCGATGATGCATTGCCCCAGCCGCTCGACGAGCTGGAGATGCAGGGCATCCCCGAGGCGCCGCTACGCGCATTCTTGGAGCACCACGGTTTCAAGTCGCTGCTGACCAAGCTCGCCATGGTGGCCGATGCCCCCGTTGCCGCGCCTGCCGCCGTGCCGTTCGAGGAGGACCCGCCGTGCAAGCACGACGAGTATGAGACGGTGGTCGACGAGGCGGCGCTCGATCGCTGGGTCGAGGCTGCGCGCCATCAGGGCTGGATCGCGATCGACACCGAGACGACCGGCACCGACGCGACCCGCGCCGAGTTGGTCGGGGTCAGCCTGGCGCTTGCCCCCAACCGCGCCTGCTACGTGCCGCTCGGCCATGGCGGCAGCGACCTCCTCGCCGAGACGCCGGTGCAGATCGGTCGCGACGCGGCGCTGTCGCGGCTGAAGGCGCTGTTCGAGGACCCATCGGTCCTCAAGATCGGCCACAATTTGAAGTACGACCTGATCGTGCTCGGGCATTGTTTGGGTGGGGAGGCCATCCGCGTCGCCCCGCACGACGACACGATCGTGATGAGCTTCGACCTCGACGCCGGGCTACACGGCCATGGCATGGACGAACTCGCCGCGACCCACTTGAGCCACTCGTGCATCGCCTTCAAGGACGTGGTCGGCGTCGGCAAGTCCCAGCGCGGCTTCCACGAGGTCGATCTCGCCACCGCCACCCGCTATGCCGCCGAGGATGCCGACGTGACGTTGCGCCTATGGAAGCGCTTCAAGGCGCGCCTGCCGCACGAGGGCGCGACGCGGGTCTACGAGATGGTCGACCGCCCGCTCGTCCGCGTCATCGCGCAGATGGAGACGCACGGGATCAAGGTCGACCGCGAGCGGCTGGCGGCGCTCTCCGCCGAGTTCAACGAGCAGATCGCCGCCGCCGAGCAGGAGGTGCACGCGCTCGCCGGCGGACCCTTCACCATCGGGAGCCCGAAGCAGCTCGGCGACGTGCTGTTCGAGCGCCTCGGCCTGAAAGGCGGGCGCAAGGGCAAGTCCGGCGTCTATTCGACCGACGTCACCGAGCTGGAGCGGATCGCGCGCGAGGGCGGCCCGGGCAGCGAGATCGTGCGCAAGGTGCTCGACTGGCGCCAGCTGACCAAGCTCAAGAACACCTACACCGATGCGCTCCAGGAGCAGATCAATCCCGCCACCGGCCGCGTCCACACTTCGTACAGCCTCACCGGCGCCCAGACCGGCCGCCTGTCGTCGACCGACCCCAATCTCCAGAACATCCCGATCCGCACCGAAGTCGGCCGCCAAATCCGCGACGCCTTCGTCGCCGAGCCGGGCAACGTCATCCTCGCCGCCGATTATTCGCAGATCGAGCTGCGGCTGGCCGCGCACATGGCCGACGTGCCCGCTCTCAAGGACGCCTTCTCGCGCGGCGACGACATCCACAGTCTCACTGCGCAAGAGCTGTTCGGCGAGGTCAACCGTGACACGCGCGGCCGCGCCAAGACGATCAACTTCGCGATCCTCTATGGCATCAGCCGCTGGGGTCTTGCCGGCCGCCTGGAGGTGAGCGCGGACGAGGCGCAGGCGATGATCGACCGCTATTTCGAACGCTTTCCGGGCATCAACCGCTACATGGCCGATACGCTGACCCAAGTCCGCGAGCGCGGCTTCACCCAGACCTTGTTCGGCAGGAAGACCCACTTCCCGCGGATCAAGTCCAAGGTCCAGCACGAGCGCCAGGGCGCCGAGCGCGCCGCGATCAACGCGCCGATCCAGGGCACAAGCGCCGACATCATCAAGCGCGCCATGGCCCGGATGACGCCGGCGCTTGTCAACGCCGGACTGCCGAACGTCCGCATGCTCCTCCAGGTCCATGACGAGTTGGTGTTCGAAGTCGCGGAGGGCGACGTCGACGCCGCGAAGCCGGTGATCGAGCGCGTCATGGCGACCGCGGCCGAGCCGGCGGTCAAGCTGTCGGTGCCGCTCGCGGTCGAGATCGGCACGGGTGCGAGCTGGGGAGCCGCGCATTGATCGAGCGCCATCCGTCTCGCCTGCCTTTCAGGGCGGTAAGCGCGTGAGCCAAGACATCGACCAGCTCGCCAAGGGCGGGCGGACCAACATCGCCGGCTTCGCGCTGCGGCTGGTCGCGCGCATCCCGTTCCTGTTCATCGCCGGGCGCATCTACGGCCCCGACCGGGTCGGCCGCTTCGCGATCGCGGTCGTGGTGGTCGAGCTCGCCGCGCTGGTCGCCACGCTGGGCTTGAAGCGCGGTCTGGCGCAGGCGCTGTCGAAATCCGAGCGCCCGCATGCCTGCGTCGTTTGGGACGCGCTCGCCGTCGCCTTTTTCGCGAGCCTTGCCGCGAGCGCGGTGCTGATCGCCTTCCCGCAGGTCATGTACCCGAACAGCGCGATCACCGGGCTCGACCGCTGGCTGCCGTGCATCATCGTCGCGAGCGCGTGGAGCGACGTGAGCCTGGCGGCGCTCGCCTATCGTCGCAACGTCAAGGCGGCTGTCACCGCGCGCGCGGTCGTCGAGCCGTGGACGATTTCGATTGCCGCATGGGGCTTTTCCTTCTTCACCGTGCGCGACGGGCTCGTGCTCTCCTATGTTGCCTCCATGATCGCGGCGCTAATCGCGTCGGTGGTGCCGCTGCTCAGAAGCTACGGCCTGCCATACGGTTGGCAGCCCCACATCCGACCGCTGGTCGCTCTCGCGCGCACCAACGTGCCGCTCGCCGGCGCCGATGCGCTCGAATGGGGCAGCCGAAACGTCGACCGCTTCATCCTCGGCGTGCTATTCGCGCCCAAGGTCGTCGGCATCTATTACATGGCGCAGCAGGTCGCCAGCTTGCCGCAGAAGCTCAAGACCAGCTTCGACCCGATCCTCGGCCCGGTCATCACCGAGGCGCTCGCCCGCGACGACAAGCCCGCGATCGCGGCCCAGGTGCGCCAGGTCGCTTTCTGGATCATCGCCGCGCAGGGCTGCCTCGCACTGATGGGCTCGATCCCGGGCGAGGCTGTGATGGGCATCGTCGGCCCGCAGTTCGTCGCGGGAACCGCCGCGCTCGCCTTCCTGCTCACCGCCGAGGTGCTGGCGTCGACCGGCGCGGTGTCCGAGACGGCCCTGGTCTATATGGCGCGGCACCGCAACCTGCTCATCTCCGGCGTGATGCTGACCTTTCAGATCGCGCTGTCCTTCGCGCTGGTATTGGCGGCGCGGGCGATCGGCTGGCCGCCGAACTGGCAGGCGGCGGGGCCGGCGGTGGCGCTGATGACGACCGTGGCGCTGACCTCGGCGGTCAAGGCGCGGCTGCTGGGCCGCATCCTGGGGCAGGGCGTCTCGCCGCTGCGCTGGCCGCTGCTCTGGGCGGCGCTGGCGGCGATCGTCGTGGGCTCGCTGTTCACCGCGCTCCCCAAGCGCCTCGAATGGGCCGAGTTGCTCTTCGGCCTCCCCGCCATCGCCGGCACCTACCTGCTGATCCTCTGGCGCTACGCCTTCGGCCCCGCCGACCGCGCCCTGTTCGGCAAGCCGCCGCAGGGAGTCGAGGCGACCTTGCCGTACGATGGAGCCAAGGTCCGCTGATCAGTGCCGGAAGTGGCGCATGCCGGTGAACACCATTGCCAGCCCCGCGTCGTCCGCCGCCGCGATCACCTCGTCGTCGCGGATCGAGCCGCCCGGCTGGATCACCGCGGTGGCGCCGGCCTCGACCGCCGCGAGCAGCCCGTCTGCGAAGGGGAAGAAGGCGTCGGAGGCTACCGCCGAGCCGATCGTCCGCGGCTCCGGCCAGCAGGCCTTGTCGGCAGCGTCCTTCGCTTTCCTCGCGGCGATGCGCGCCGATTCAAGCCGGTTCATCTGCCCCGCGCCGATCCCCGCGGTCGCGCCGTCCTTTGCATAGACGATCGCGTTCGACTTGACATGCTTGGCGACCGTCCAGGCGAAGCGGCAGTCGGCCAGTTCCTGCGCGGTCGGCGCGTGCTTGGTGACGACCTTCAGCTCGCCAGGTACGCCGGTGTCGCGCGACTGGAGCAGAATGCCGCCCGTGATCGAGTTCATCGTCAACCCAGGCCGCTGTGGGTCGGGCAGGTCGCCGGTCAGCAGCAGCCGCAGGTTCTTCTTCGCCGCGAAGACCGCACGGGCGGTCTCGTCCGCATCCGGCGCCACCACCACCTCGGTGAAGATTGTGGCGATCGCCTCGGCTGTCGCGCCGTCGAGCGGCCGGTTGACTGCGATGATCCCCCCGAACGCCGACACCGTGTCGCAAGCGAAGGCAGCGGCATAGGCGTCACGGAGCGTGCCCGCGGTCGCCACGCCACATGGGTTGGCGTGCTTGACGATGACGACGGTGGGCGGGCTTCCGCGAAACTCCGAAACCAGCTCGAGTGCGGCATCGGCGTCGTTGTAATTGTTGTAGGACAAGGCCTTGCCCTGCACCTGCTCCGCCTGCGCGATCCCGCGCACCGCAGGGCCGGCGGGCACGTAGAGCGCGGCGTGCTGATGCGGGTTCTCGCCATAGCGCAGCGCCTGCTCGCGGCGCACCGGGATGCTCACCGAAACCGGAAACATCTCCCGCTGGTCGGCAAAGGCGAACCAGGCGGCGATCGTCGCGTCATATTGCGCGGTCAGCGCAAAGGCCTTGGCCGCCAGCATCTTGCGCTCGTCGAGCGTCGTCGATCCCTTGGCGACGAGCGGATAGTCGGCGGGGTCGGTGACGATCGCGACATAGGCGTGGTTCTTCGCGGCGGAGCGGACCATGCTCGGCCCGCCGATGTCGATGTTCTCGATCACGTCCTCGCGCGCCGCGCCGCGCGTCACCGTTTGCGCGAAGGGATAGAGGTTGACGACGACGAGGTCGATCATCCCGATCGCCTGCTCGGCCGCCGCCGTCATATGCCCGGCATCGTCGCGCACCGCGAGCAGCCCGCCGTGGATCATCGGGTGCAGCGTCTTGACTCGCCCGTCCATCATCTCGGGAAAGCCGGTCACCTCCGCCACATCGCGCACCGCGAGCCCCGCCTTGCGCAACGCCTTGGCCGTGCCCCCCGTCGACACCAGCTCCACTCCGCGCGCGCTGAGCGAGCGGGCAAGGTCGACGACCCCCGCCTTGTCGGACACGGAGAGCAACGCGCGGCGAATGGGGAGATCAGTCATGCGCGCGGCGCTTAGCGGCGCTGGGCGCTTCCGTCACTACACCGCCCGCTTGAACGCCCAGCTCATGCTCGCCCCGCCCGCGGGTGCCTC
>CAXTNG010000065.1:0-3121 GCA_964245475.1 uncultured Sphingomonas sp.
AGGCCGTGGCCTTGCAGCCCATGCCAGAAGGAGGATCACCTATGCGCGACACCGACCAGCTCGACGCCATCCGTCGCTTGAACGATGCTGCCCGCAGCAACCCCGGCACCGCCTCAATCGCCAATGTCACGATCGGCTTTCAGTCCCTTTCCGACGCGGACCGCTTCGCCGCGCTGGCGCAGGTTGTGAGCTTCTCGCAATTCGACGGCAACAATGACCCGTATGGCGAGCATGACTTCGGAGCGATCTATCGCCTCGCAACCGGAGCGTGGACACAGGAGCGGCCGAGGGATGAGAAGACCATCGCGGCAACGGTATTCTGGAAAGTGGATTACTACGATAACAGCCTCACCTTCGGCAGCGACGCGCCGTGGGACGCCCAGCGGACGAAGCGCGTGCTGACGATCATGCTGGCGAGTGAGTATTGAGGCTTTAAGCGGTTGCGATCCGCGCTCTACGGAGCGCGGATCACGACGCGGCGAGGCGGCTAAGGGCAAGTGATTTGTTGAGGAATCGCCCTAGAAAGCGTAGGGTTATTGACGAGAGGAGATGACGTTATGGCCCACATCGACCTTGAGACGCTGCGCGGGCGTATCCGCTCCATGAGCTTCGAGCGCGGCACTCCCGAGCAGATCGTGCTTTGGCGCGAGGACGTAGCGGAGTCGCGGGCCAACCTCGCCATCGAGGACATGACCCCCACCGAGGACGAGGATGCGATGTTCGCGCTGATGCTGGACGAGGGAGTGCCCCCCGCCCTGATGCCGTCGATCATCCTCGACTTCTACAAGCCAGGAACCAGCCAGATCGCCGCCTAACCTTGGCGAACGATCCTTACACCTATCCCGGCACCGACACGCTTCGGAACCGGCTCGGCATCACCGATGACAAGACGCTCACCGAGGCAGAGCGCCGACTTACCCAGGCGCGCGGCGCAGAAGCCGCGCGCCTGAACTTTCCGGCGACGGCCGACGGCTACCGCGCCCTTCACAAGCATCTATTCCAAGACCTCTACGATTGGGCGGGCCAGGACCGCACCGTCGACACGGCGAAGGGCGGCGCGCGCTTCGCGCACGTGCCCTACATCGCACGCGAACTCGACAAGCTGTTCGCGGACGTGGGCGCGAAGAACGGGCTTCGCGGCCTGCCCCGTGACGAGTTTTTCGACAGGCTCGGTAACCACATCAACGAGATCAACGCCATTCACCCCTTCCGCGAGGGCAATGGCCGCACGATGCGCCACCACGCGGCGCAGCTCGCGCGCGACGCCGGGCACCCGATCCGCATCGCCTCGATCGACAAGACGGCGTGGATGGACGCTTCGCGGCACGGTTTTCTGACCGGCGATCATCGCGGGATGACCGCCGTTCTCGCCGGCGCGGCGATCCGGCGCGACCTCGCGCCGGAAGCGCGCATCGGCCCAGCCGGGATCGCCATGCTCCCCCAGCGCGCGCCACCCGAGGGGCAACGCTACCGGATGACGCTCGGCAAGGTGCGCGAGGAGCTGGAACGATACCTGCCCGCCGCCCGCCAGCAGGCGGCCGACCGGCTGCGCGGCCTGATAAAGGACGGCGCCGCGTCCACATCGATCGCGAACGCGCGCACCGAACTCGCCTATGTCCGGCACGCCAAGGGGCCGGTCTATCAATCCCACCTTCTGACCTACCTTGGCGTTCGTCAGGTGGATGCAGTCATCACCAAGGAGCAGTCGCCGCTTGAGCGCGTGCGGGAAATCGGCGCGGCGCTAGGCGTCCAGATCAATTCCCAGCAGCCGGCGCAGCTCCAGCGCGCGGTCCGCACGCGGGCGCGGCCCGCGCTGCCTCCCGGCCACTCGCCGGGACAGGAGCGATTGGCGGAACTGTTCCTGAAGAACACCCCCGAGAAGAACAACGCGGACCCGCGCCTAGCGCCCGCCCAGGCGATCGTCGATGCGGCCTTGAAGACCGCCCGCGATCGGGGCGACAGCGCCCGCATGATCGGCACCGTCGGGGAGTCGACGCGCCAGCTCGTCGCCGATCGGATCAAGACGGGCGGCACGCTAGACGCCGAACTCGGTCGCGCGGCATCGGCGCCAGCGCCGACACCGCGCGACAAGGACCGGACCCGGTAAGGCGCAGAAGGGGTGAAGCGGCATGTGCAATAGGTATCGGCTTTCAGCCAAGCAGGCCGCCGTCATGCGCGCGTGCGGTTTCGAGCCGCCCTATCCCGAGGATGAGACCTATCCGGTGCCGCGCGAGATCTTCCCCACCGGGAAGAAGACCGCGCGGCACGGCCTGGTCGTGCGGCGATCGTCGGAAGGCAACAGGCCCTTGGAGCCGGTCGCGATGGAATGGGGCGTCCCGACCAAGGTTCCGAGCAAGCGAAACCCGGCCGTGAAGCTGGACAAGTATGTGACCAACGCCCGCAACCTAACGGGTCCGCGATCGATGTGGCGGCCGTTGATCGCAACGCCGGCGTCCCGCTGCCTTGTCCCCTTCACGCACTTCGCCGAGCCGCACCCCGAGGGAGGCCCAGGAGACGACGGCAAGCCGCGTCAGATGTGGTTTTCCATCCCCGATCAGCCCATCGCGTTTTTCGCTGGACTGTGGCGGCCGACGGAGCGCGGCGAGGCTTTCGCCTTCGCCACGACGTCGCCGAACGCGATCGTGTCGCCGTGGCATCCCAAGGCGATGCCGGCGATCCTGCATCCGCGTGACTTCACCACCTGGCTAGATGGTTCGCACGACGACGCCTTGGCGCTGGTCCAGCCCTACGATGGCGCAATGACCGAACAGGTTGCGACGCCGGCCGACGAGCTGGTCGGGTAGGATCAGCGCGCAATCGGAATCTCCCCGATCCGCGTTGTCCAGGACGGGCTCTTTTGCGACCGTTTCGTATCGAACGACCGTGCCCCGCAACCTTGCGCGGCCAGGACGACGGTGTTGCGGCCGAACCGGCTGTTGAGACCGTCCATCGCTGCCAGCAGCGCCGGTGCCTTGGGATCGGGAGCAGCGAACAGGTCCGCTTGCCCCTCCCCTTCCGGCACCAGGTCCTCCAGCAGCACGCCGCACTTGGTATAGACGCCTCCCGGCTGAAACATGGCATCCATCATCTTCCCCGCGATCCCGACAATGACGCGGGGAAG
>CAXTNG010000065.1:3131-13169 GCA_964245475.1 uncultured Sphingomonas sp.
GAGCCGTGCCGATCGCGATGCCGAGGGCGGGTTCGGCCGATAGCGCGAGCCATGCGCGAAGGCGATCAGGCGGCTCGCCGCAAGCCCTTGCGCGCGTATCTTCTCGGCCGCGCGCGCCGCGCGCCGGGCCATCGCCTCGCGCAACTCGACGGGATCGGAGACGGGGGCACCGAACTGGCGCGTGACCGCGGTCGCCTTGAGCGGTTCGGGCGCCACCTTGAAGTCGTCGCACTCGATCCCGCCCAGCTCGCGCACGAGCCGTTCCAGCACCACCGTTCCCACGTCGCGCGCGACCGCCGGGGGCAGCGCGGCCAAGTCCGCCGTCGTCTTCACGCCGAGGGGCCGGAGCCGCGCTTCGAGCGCCCCCCCGATGCCCCACACTTCCCCGACGGGCCATTGGTCGAACAGACGCCGGCGCAGCTCGACGTCGTGGAGGTCGACCACCCCGCCCCACACCTTTTCGGTCGCCTTCGCCAAGGCGTTCGCGACCTTGGACAGCGTGCGGGTCGGACCTAACCCGATCCGGGTCGGAAGGCCCACCGATCGGGCAATGTCCTCGCGGACCGCGTGCGCGGCCGCGACGTCGCCGAGGCCGGTGAGCAGCACCGGCAGGCGGAAGAAGCTCTCGTCGATCGAGTAGATTTCGACCGTTTCGGAATGATCGGCGATCACCGCGTTGAAGCGCCGGTTGAGGTCAGCATACAGCTCATAGTTGCTCGATCGGAGCTGGATGCCGTGGCGCTTGATACGATCGCGTATCTTGAACACCGGCTCGCCCATCCGGACGTGGAGCGCCTTTGCTTCCTCGCTTCGCGCGACCGCGCAGCCGTCATTGTTGGACAGGACGATGACCGGCACGCCGATCAGGCTCGGATCGAATAGCCGCTCCGCGCTGACATAGAAGTTGGAGACGTCGACGATGGCCCAGGACACGGCCTAGCGCCGGTAGTCGCGCACGCCGGTCCGCACGACGCCCCATATCTCGACACCTTCGGCCGAGGTGGGTTCATAGCATTGCTGGCTGTTGCGTGCTTCGAGGAAGGCAGCGCCGCGGCGTCGGACGAGCTGGCGGCAGACGAAGCCGCCATCGACGATCGCGATCACGATATGCCCTTCTGCAGGGCGAGTGTCGCGATCGACCACCACCACGTCGTTGTCGTAGATTCCCGCCTCGATCATGCTGTTGCCGCTGATCCGGAACACGAAGCTCGCCGCCCGATCGAGGCGCAGCAGCTCGATCAGGCTTATTGCATCATCTTCCCAATCTTGGGCCGGACTTGGAAAGCCGGCGCCGGCCGCGCCGACGATGCGAAGGACAGTTCCCCGTGGCACCGCGGCGACCGGGACCGGCTGCATCAGAGGCAGCATCAGAGATTCCCTTCGCAGCACCCATAACGCGAGAAAGAACGAAATGGGAACAGGCTTGTGATCGATTCAGCGCATTAGCCATCTGATCCGATGCGGAGGCATCGGGGGTTGCCGCCACATTGAGCAGTTCGTTAAGGTCGCAACGCTACGGTGACGTGGCAGGGGCCTGAAAACCTCGGAGGATAAGAGCCGGTTCGATCAACCGGGTGGCGGACGCGTATGTCCAAGGCCACCCGGCCCAAAGGCGTTCGCGCCAAGCTTATCCTTGGTTTTCAGCACCCGGTTCCGAAGCGCGGCACGCTCCCGAGCGTGCCGCCGGCTTCCCGATGGAGAGCGCAATGGTGGTGGAGCGTGAGCAGGGATTGAACATGGCGTTGAGCCTGACCCGGCGCGCGCTGGAGCTGCTGGACACCTTCGACGAACACGGTCCTGCCGTTCACCTTCAGCAAGCTATCGACGTGATGACGAACGCGCCGATCGCGCGAACCGAAGATGAGATTGAAGCAGCTCTCGACAGTCCAGAGTGTCGGGCTATTGCCGAAAGACTTGGTTGGAGTAGCAGCGGGGCAGGCGCCGGTGGATGAAACAAAGGAAGCCTATTATGCCCGCCGCGCTCAAGAGGAGCTTGATCTAGCGCGCGCAGCATCCGACCAGGCCGAGAAGGCAGCCCATCTTAACCTGGCTGCCGAATATGCGACCGCCCGCGAGCGTGCCGCTCGCAATCGGTCGACCTAGATGACCGGGCCTACCTCAAAGCGCGACCGCGCGAACACGTTGATGCTGGACGCCCTCACCCTACTCGACGATGCCGGCGAGTTCGTCGCGGCCGCGCACCTTGAACAAGCCATCGCCGTCTTAGACGATCCGGCTCCCGCAGAAGGTGGCGAGCGGGCCATGCCCGAGCTGGTGGCACCGAAGGACCCGGCGATGGCTCGCGCCCTGGGCGGCGCGCTCGCCGTGATCGGGACCGTCTTGCATAGGTCGAATGTCGTCGAGATTGACGAGCTGGCCCGACTGCTCGGTATCTTCGCGATCATCACCGGAGAGAATGACCCGGCTAGCGGAACACTGATGGCAGGTTGGGGCGGCATGATGCTCGAATTGTCCGAGGACTTCAGGAAGGAAGGCGATGCCACCTGAAAAGCAGGCGACAGGTCCGCGAATCCTTCATTTCCTCGACGATCACCGGCTCGACCACAGCCCCACCAACTACGCCTTCGCGCATCGCTTCCTGATCGAGGAGGACGCTGCCCTGAAAGCCGAGGTGGATAGGATCACCGATGGCGGCTTCCGGATCGGCCCCGACGAAGTGGCGCGGCTCGCCAACCCGTCGACGGCCGAGCCAAGGGCAGAGCATGAGGCTGCGCCCCAGCTCGATCGGCTGACGTTGCGTGTCCTCGACATTATCGGCGACGCCGCCCACGCCACCGGTCATCTCAATCGCGACCTTGTGAGCGCCGCGGCCTCGCTGCTCGGCACGGACGGGGCAAGCGTCCGCTCGATCGTCACCGCCATGATCGAGCGGACAACCCGGGCCGAGGCCAGCCTTGCCGACGCGACCCGGCACGCGCAGACACTTCGCGAGGAGCTGAATGCGCTCCGCAACGACGCGAGCCGGGACCGCTTGACCGGCCTGCTCAATCGCCCAGGCATGGAGGAGCTGTTGGCGATCGCCGCCACTTCCCCGAAGGGCTGCGCCCTCGCGTTCGTCGACGTCGACCGCTTCAAGGCGGTGAACGACGCGCACGGGCACGCCGTCGGCGACCGCGTGCTGCAAGCCGTGGCGGCCGAGCTGGCGGAAGCCTGCCAGCCCCACGCCGTCGCACGTTGGGGCGGCGAGGAGTTCTTGATCCTGTTGGAGGACATGACCGCGGCCGAGGCGGGCGCGATCGTCGACGCGGCGCGCGAGCGCATAGCTACCCGCCGCCTGAAGGTGCGTGAGAGCGGGGCGCAGCTCGGCACGATCACGTTCTCGGCAGGTGTGTCATCGTCCCGTGGACGATCGGTGCCGGAGCTGGTCGCGAGCGCCGATGCGCTGCTCTACCGAGCCAAGAATGGCGGGCGGAACCGCATAGAGGTCGAACCCACCGTCGTCGGAGTGTCGCCGGCGCCGGAGAACGGGACCTAGCAGTCGCGATCAATCGAAGCAGCAGAATCCATGCTCGCCGATCAGGGCCATAGCTTCCTGTTCGTCGGGGGCGTCAGGCTTCAGCTCGATCGCCTTGACCTTCGTCCACGGACCCAGCTCGCCGGGCAGGTTCGTCCCCTCCCCTTCGCCCGTCAAAGCCCGCAGGCCATTAGCGCCGTCGAACAGCCAGACATTCATCCTTCCGCGCCTTCCCCTTCGACGCCGATTTCGTCCTGAACCGGCGCCGGGAAATGGCGGTAGAGCGTGGGGACCGAGACGCCGATCGCCGGGGCGACTTGGCGGATCGTCATACCGGAGGCCAGGAGCTTCCGCGCTGCCTTGATCCGGGCGGGCGTCATTACCGTTTGCCGCCCGCCAGTTTTCCCTTTGCTCTTCGCGACCATCAGGGCGGCAGTGGTGCGCTCACGAATGAGGTCGCGTTCCATTTCCGCCATCGCCGCCATGATGTGGAAGACGAGCTTGCCGGCGGTGCCGGCCGTGTCGATGCCATCGGTCAGAGAACGAAACCCGATGCCGCGATCGGAGAGATCGGCCGAGAGGTCGATCAGCCCTTTCATGGTTCGGCCGAGGCGATCGAGCTTCCACACCACCAGGACGTCGCCGGCGCGCGCGTGCGACAGTGCTTCAGCCAGGCCAGCGCGGCTCGCCTTCGCGCCGCTCGCCTTGTCGGTGAAGGTTCGATCGCAGCCCGCCTCGCGCAGCGCGTCGAGCTGGAGCGTCAAATCCTGTTCGGGCGTCGAGACCCGCGCATAGCCGATCAGCATGGACCATTCTCAAAACTCACCTTCCGCGCCTATCACGACGGCACTCATTCGAGAAAGTGTTTTGATACGCTCCGCCCGCCTGCTAAGGCGTCTCACATGGCCGCGTATCAAAATCGATCGTTTGAGAGACGGGCAGCGGCCGATCAGCTCCATCCGCGAAAGCACGAAGATCGACGCCGATCGCGAGCGTTTCCCTCCTTCCACGGAGGGAAAACCCGCTCAATTCGTGCTATCGCGGATGCCGGTTGTCGCCGGGTTCGTGCTTTCGCGGATGACGCGGCGACGGGGGTCGGGCAATGGCTTCGGTGATGCCCGCAAAGCAAGGCGACCTGTTCGTGCTAGATAGCCCCCTTCTCGCCGACGTGCGTGGCGAACGATCGCTTATGGCGTTCCCGTTCTTCGCGTTGAGCAAGGGCAAGTGGACGAAGCCGCTATCCTACGAGAACGGGTCGGTTTCGATCGAGATCGTGCCGACGGCCAAAGGGGCGGCCACGATCTACGACAAGGAAATCGTCCTCTATATCGCGAGCTTGATGATTGCCCGCCTGGAGGCGGGCGGGGAAGTGTCGCAGGAGTTTCACTTCACCGCCCACGACCTGTTCTGCGTCACCGGCAACAATGCTTCCGCGCGATCCTACACGCGATTGTCGCAGGCGCTTGAGCGCCTTCAGGGAACGCAGATCAAGACCAACATCGAAGCCGGGGGCGAAGGCGAGGAGGGTTACTTCTCGTGGCTGTCCGAAGCGAAGCTCTATTATTCGCGCACGAAAGAGGCCGGCGTCGACACGCGACGGCTCAAAGCGATCCGCGTCCGGCTTTGTGACTGGCTTTACCGCGCGATTCTGCGCGATCGTCAAATCCTCGACTATGCCAGCGGCTACTTCCAGCTCGGCCCCGTCGAGCGCCGGCTTTACGAGATCGCCCGTTCATCCTGCACCGACGGCCCCGTGGAGATCGAGCTGGACGAGCTGCGCCGCCAGCTCGGCTATCAGAACTCGCTCCCCCACTTCCGGCATGTCCTCAAAGGCATCGTCGAGGCCGATGCCATCCCGGACTTCCGCCTCACCCTGATCGGGGCGGCGCCGGCGACGCCGGGCGGCCGATCGCCGAGCTACAACCGCGTGCGGATCGAGGCGAAAGCGCAGCTTCTCGCCTAATAATCGACGTCGATTCGGCTACCGAGTCGAGCGATCCGCAAAAGCACGAAGATTTGCCGCCTTTCATCCGCGATAGCACGAATAGAACGGGGCGGATCATCCGCGAAAGCACGAATCCGGCAAGCGTTCATCCGCGATAGCACGAACGATTTTCGGCTTTGATCCGCAAAAGCACGAACTTTAACTGTTTCGGCGCGCGATCGGCTTTGCAAAGATAAAGCCGCAGTCTTCCGACACTTGCGGAGGATCGGATGCAGGGAGCGGCCGTGACCACATAAACGAATGCCCGGCACGAAGGCCGGGCACCCTGGAATAGGTATGACCGATGCTTGGCGGCATCGCTCGGGTCCAAAGACACCCTCGCCATACCTATTCCCGAGCCTCGGTTCAAGGGAGCGCGCTTCGCGCCACGGACAAGTTTTGCCTGGTCCCGGTCCCGAATGAGGGGACGGAAGATGGGAGCTGTTTCAATCGCGCGCGCGAGCTTCATGGCGCTCGAAAGGGCGACGAACGAGCGGGCCAGGTCGCGATCGGGAGCGCCGAACCCGACGAAGGCGCATGTGCATCCGCACAGCCGGAAGGCCGGCACGTTCGAGGACGATTTCTTCTACAGCTACCCCAAGGGCGAGACGGACCGGCTCTACCGCAACGCCGTCGAGCTGCTGAAGCGCAAGAACGCGATCAGGCGCCTCGCTCGCAACGAGGGCCGTGCGCTTACCGAGGCCGAACGCCTCGTCACCCTCATAACCCCCGCGGCCGTGCGGGTGTTCGAGCAGCTTACGCAGCTCGCCCGCACGTGCGCCGGCAAGGTGTTCCCGACGTGGGAATGGATCGAGACCCATACCGGCCTGTCGCGCGCGAGCGTCGGGCGCGGCCTGTCGATCCTCGCCAGGATGGGGTTGCTCGACAAGCAGCGGCGATGCGTGCCGATCGATCCGCCTGCCGATCGCCCGAAGGCGCGCTACGAGCAGACGTCCAACGTCTATCGGATGCACTTCCCGAACAGCCTTGTCCGCTTCCTTCCGCGCCGCTTCCGCCCCGCCCCGCTACCCGACGACGTGGTGCAGCGGGAAGCCGACCGTATCGAGGAGATCGACGCGATGCGCTTGTGGCGCTCTCCCCGTCAGGTCGCGGCCGAGGACATTGATGACGCCGGCCTTCGCAGCGTCATGGTCAGCCTCGCAATCGCGGTGGAGAAGCAAGAGTCTCAAAAAAATGGTCAACCGCTCCAAGATTCATCTGTTCTATGGTCAGAGAGAGTTGGCCTAGTCGGCCAACGCCCTGACGCCTGACGGCGCAGAACCGCCTGACCCAACCGCGAGACACCATTCCACCACCAACGCCCAGCCGAAACGCCGGACGCGCCTACGGCGCGGTGCTCCCGAGGGGAGCATGCGACTTCTGTTGCGCTCAAATGGCCGAGCTGGTGCCCGGTCGCACCGTTTTTCGTCGACGAAGGCGACCGTAGCGCCCAGCCCCGAGCGAGGAGGAGCGCGATCGGCACCGGCATCCTTCCCTTTCCACGTGGTCGACTCTCAATTCCCCCGCGGCCGAGCCGAGCTGGCGACGATCCTCGCCGCGCGCCGAGATCCTTGTCCGGCCGATCACACCATCCGCGAGGCCAGGGCCGAGCCCTTCGACCGGCTATTCCTGGGACGATGGGAAGATGGGCGCTTGCCGCCTTCTACGATCAAGCAAATAACCGGCTTCGCCTACGGTTTCCGCTACGCGGACCCTCCGTTTTTTTGCTTGATCGCGGCGCCTGCGCACCCCTTCAATTCCCATCAGGAATTAGCCTGATCGATCGAAGGGACAGGACCATGCAGAACATCGCGGAGTTTCGGATCATCGGCCGGGTCGGCAAGATCACCGAGCGCGAGAAGGTGACGAAGGTCAGCGTCGCCGCCAACTACAACCGCCAGGAGAACGGCGAGTGGGTGACGGACACGCACTGGAACGAGGTGACGGTGTTCGGCAAGCTGATCGAGCGCGCCGCCAAGTCGCAGTCGGGCGACCTGGTGCATATCACCGGCCGCGGCCGCCAGAACTCCTACGATGCGGCCGAGGGCAAGCGCTACACGGTGGAGCTGATCGCCGACGGCTTCGCGATCCTCGCCAAGGGATCGGAGGACCGCGACTAGGCGCGGCCGGGGCCGCCTACCGGCGGCCCCTCTCGCCTCCGCAATTCCAGCTCGACGGACTCGCGGATGAAGTCGGCTTGGTTCTCCCCGTCCCGCAGCACGGACTTGACCCGCGCGAGCGTCCCGTCCGGAAACCGCGCCATCGTCTGATCGGCGTTAATCCGCGGGCGACCGACCGTTCCGGATTTGTTAGAGACCATCCCGTGCCACGCGCATTGTTGATACCACCTATTGACGCGATTTAAGATACCACTTATTACAAGATGCGCCCTTCATCAAGCAACGGAGGCGGAGGCGATGGACTGGGACAATCTGCTGGTGATCGGGCTTTTCGTCCTGATCGTGTGGGCCATCGCCAAGGGCGGCACCGGCTACAAGGGCGCGCGCACGTGGAGCGGCGACACCCCCGATGAGGAGGGCCGTCGCAACACGCGCACGGATTCCAACTATCAGGGGCATGACCGCTGGACCGGCAACCCTTCCGATCGCGGTTGGTAGGACGTGCGAACGATCGCCATCAACGTCGAGAAGGGCGGCGCCGGCAAGACGATGATCGCCTGCCATGTGGCATGGCATCTCGCCGACGCCGGCCACCGCGTCCTGTTCCTCGACCTCGACCGCCAGTGCAACGCGAGCGACGCGCTGGCGGACTTCGAGAGCTTGGGGAGCTGCAAGCCGCTGTTCGAGCCGAGCTACGCGCCGCCCGCATCCTTTCCGCGCCTCGCGATCTACTCGAACCGCATGGGCGGCGAGTATGACGCGAACTACCCGCGCGCGCTCGGCGCGTTGAACGCCAACTTTCCGACGCTCGATCCGCACTTCGATTATTGCGTGATCGACACGCCGCCATCCTGGTCCTGGATCAACTACGCGGCGCTGTTGGTGTGCAACCACCTGATCGTCCCCGTCGAGCTGGGGCCGTTCGGCCCTGCCTCGACCAAGCAGGTATCGGACTCGATTCAGACGGTGAACGGCAAGCGCCGCACCCCGATCCACATGGTCGGGCTGATCCCGAACCGCGTTCGCGCGAACGACCGGCATCAGATGGACATGCTCGCCGCGATCAAAGGCAAGGCCGGTCGCAACGTATTTTCCACCTTCCTCCCGGAGCGCGCGCACTACAGCCAGGCCATCCAAGAGCATGTGCCGGTGTGGCGCTTCGACAAAGACGTCCGCACTTCGCTTCCGGCGATGCGCGCGTTCCTTGAGGAAGCCATGACCCGGATCGGGGACCACGCATGACAGACTTTTCCGGCTTCGACGTTTTCAGCGAGAAGGCGGCCGTCGCCGATGCCGATCGCGTGCAGCTTCTCGATCCCGAGCTGCTGTATCCCGATCCCGAGAACGTCCGCAGCGAGATCGACCCGGCCAAGATCGATGAGATGGCGGAGACGATCAAAGAGCGCGGCCAGCTCCAGCCCATCACCGTCGCGCCGAAGGACGCCGACGGGCGCTACCGCATCATGTTCGGGGAGCGGCGCTGGCACGCGTGCAAGAAGCTCGGCAAGCCGGTCCGCGCGATCGTCAGCAAGACCGACGACGTAGAGCAGGTCCGCATCGACCAGTTCATCGAGAACGACCAGCGCGAGGACCTGTCGACGGCCGACATGATCCGGTTCGTCACTGGCGAGGTCGCGAAGGGCCGGACCCTCGCCGAGCTGGCGCGCGCGACGGGCCGCAACCGGACGTTGCTGACCCGCTACCAAGGGCTCGCGAAGGCGCCCGACTACATCACGGCGCTGTTCGCGGATATTTCGATGCGCAGCGCCGTCGCGCTCGCCCAGGCGGCGAAGACGGATGATGCGGCCACTCGCGCGTTCGTCGCTGACACCGCGGCCGAGGATATGACGGTGCTGGCGTGCGAGAGGTTTGCGCGCGACGTCGGGGCGAAGAAGACGAGCGCCCCTGCCCCCGCTCCCGCCCCGGTGGTCGATGAGGCAAGCTCCCCGGAGCCGGTCAGGTCGGAGACGGCCCAGGACAGCGGGCCAGCCTCCGCGCCGACTACCGATGAGATCAGGGATGATGAGGCCGATCGCGCACTTGCCGAGACGCCGATCGCACAGGACGAGCCGGCAATCCCAACCATTCGCGCGGACGTTCCGGCGCCGCGATCATCGCCGAAGAAGCCGGGTAAGCCGAAGGTTGAGCGCCCCACGATCGAGATCGAGGGTAAGCGCGCGATGGTTGTCGAGGCGCTGTTGCACTTCGACGGTGAAGAGCAACCACGGATCATGAGCTGGCGCTGATCGCGCCGGGTTAGCGGAGAGGGCCGGCAGGGGCCGACCCTCGCCGCCGGGTTAGCGGAGAGGGCCGGCAGGGGCCGACCCTCGCTCCGAAGGCCAATCTTCCCTTCCGCGACTTCATCACTTCCGATCAGCTTGAGTGTGCCACGTGGCACACGTGGAGAGCAGATTTAGGTGGGGGATGTTTGATGGCAGGATAGGTGTTGCGGCGTCTGT
>CAXTNG010000066.1:0-1233 GCA_964245475.1 uncultured Sphingomonas sp.
GCAAGATAAGGTAGCGGCGCTGAGTCGACGGAGGAACGGCGATGGCGAACGGCAACTTGCCGGTCATGGACTACGACTACCGTAATCCGTTGCTCAAAGACATCGCGGACAACATCTGGCACGCCCAGATGGCGGGGTGGCCGCGCGTGCTCACCTATCTCTACCGGACCAGGGGCGAGAAACGCGTCGTGCGCAGGTCCAACATGGCGCTGGTGCCGCCAATCCAGAGCCGCGACGAATATCCCTTTGCCTGCACGCTGGAGAATGAGGGCAACGTATGGATCGGCCATGCCCCTGCAGCCCAGCAAAATGATCAACAGCTTCTTTCACAAGCACGGCGCGTATAAGGAGGGAGCGAGCTTCCGCTTCGAGGTCCGCGTGATCAATCACCCGCTCGGCTCGGTGACTGCTTAGCCCATCGTGTAAGGCCGCTTTCATCCATTTCGCTGCGGCTCTAGGACGGAGCGATGTGGCAGCTCTACCAATTCCCCCTATGCCCTTTCTCGCGAAAGGTGCGCCTGCTGCTTGGGGAGAAGGGCGTCGGCTATGACCTCGTCCGCGAATCGCCCTGGGTGCGGCGCGACGAGTTCCTCGACATGAACCCGACGGGCGAGACCCCGGTGATGGTCGACGCGAGCCGCGCCGGCGGGCAGCCGCTGATCGATTCGATGGCAATCTGCGAGTATTTCGAGGAGACCGTCGACAAGGCCGCGATGATCAACGGCCCCGCCGCCAACCGCGCGGAAATCCGCCGCCTGGTCACCTGGTTCGACACGCATTTCTACCGCGACGTCACCGGGCCGCTGCTCCACGAGCGGATGGTCAAGCGCGTCGCCGAGCGGCAGGCGCCCGACGCCCGGGCGCTGCGCGAGGCGATGAAGGCCGCGGTCGGCCACCTCGACTATACGGATTACCTGCTCGATCATCGCAACTGGCTCGGCGGCGCGACGATGAGCCTTGCCGATCTTGCGGCGGCCGCGCAGATTTCGGTCACCGACTACCTCGGCGGCATCGACTGGAAGGGTCACGAGCAGACCGCGCGCTGGTATCGCGGGCTGAAGAGCCGCCCGAGCTTCCGCCCGCTCCTCTCCGAGCGGATGGAGATGGTCTCGCCGCCCGCGCACTACGACAACGTGGACTTCTGATGCACGTCTCGCACGATGCGGATGCGCCCGCTGCCGCGACGATCGGCTTCGACGATTTCCTGAAGGTCGACATCCGAGTCGGCACGGT
>CAXTNG010000066.1:1243-8857 GCA_964245475.1 uncultured Sphingomonas sp.
GTCGTCGGCGTCGAGCCTTTCCCCGAGGCGCGGAAGCCCTCGCTCAAGCTGCGCATCGACTTCGGCCCGGCGATCGGGATCAAGCGGTCGTCCGCGCAGATCGCCGAAGGCTATGCGGCTGAGACGCTGCTCGGCCGGCAGGTCGCCGCGGTGGTCAACTTCCCGCCGCGCCAGATCGGCCCGATGATGTCGGAGGTCCTGACCCTCGGCTTTCCCGACGAGGACGGCCGGGTCGTCCTCTTCGCCCCCGACCGCGCCGTCCCGAACGGCGGGCGGCTCTTTTAGTCGCGGCACCGGCCCGCGTGAGCGGATCGAATAACGACATCGGCCCCGGCGGATCGCTCCGCCGGGGCCTTGTTTCGCCACCCCGCCTGTTACTGAGCGGGGTGGACCCGCCCGATCCGGTGCCCATTGGGGGGCGGCACCGGGTCAACGCGATACGCTTACTCGGTACGCGGTTACTGGAGCAGCTTGAGCACGCTCTGCTGGCTCTGGTTCGCCTGAGCCAGCATCGCGGTGGATGCCTGGCTCAGGATCTGCGCCTTTGCGAGATTGGTCGATTCGGCGGAGAAGTCCGCGTCCTCGATCCGGCTACGCGAGTCGGCCAGGTTGGACGACGTCTCGGTGAGGGTGTTCACCGTCACCTCCAGCCGGTTCTGGATCGCACCCAGGTTGCCGCGGGTCGACGAGACGCTGTCGAGCGCCTTGTCGATCTTCGCCATCGAGTTCGACGCTGCGGACTGGCTGCTGATGTCGAGCTTCGACGTCATCCCGGCAACGCCGCCCTGCGGCAGGAAGCCGATCTTGGCGACGTTGGCCGTGGTGCCCTCGAGGCGCACCGGGCCGCCGTTGGACGACGCCAGCGTCAGCACGCCGGCGTTGCTGGTGGCGACCACGCCGGTCTTGGCGGTCAGCGCGTTGATGGCGGCGGCGATCACCGCGCCCGTCGTCGTCGCGGTGGGCGTGCCCGCCGCATCGGCCACCACGCCGATCGCGAAGCCGTTGATCTTCACCGCCGACAGGTCGGTCGAAGCCGCGCCGGTCACCGCCGTGCCGGTGTAGTCGACGCCCGAGTAGGCGTTGAGGCCGAGGTTGCCCGACGCACCGCCCGCCACGATGAACTTCGACCCGTCCTTGCTGTTGAGCGCGACGAAGCCTTCCTGGGTCTGCGAGCCGAACGCACCGCCGGTCGTGACGATGTCGTCGCCGCTCACATTGTTCAGCGTGATCGAGCTGTCGCTGTTCAGCGTTGCGGTCACCCCGAACTTTGCCGAGTCGGCGTTGATCTTGGTGACGAGGTCGGCCGAGTCGGTCGCCGCCGCGACGGCGATGCCGTTGATCGTGCCCGATGCGAACGGGCCGGTCAGCGCCGCGGTGGTGTAGCTGTTCGATGCGGTCGCGGTCACGTCGGTGCGGTCGGACACGGCGTTGATCGCAACGGCCAGCGCCTTGGCATCGGCGACCTGCGCACCGCTGGCGATCGCGGTCACGCCGTTGACGGTCAGCGCCGAGGTCAGGTTGACGCCGCCTGCCACGCGGCCGCTGACGACGGTGCCGCCGCCGGTCGACAGGCCCAGCTTGTCCGAAGACACGGCCGCCAGGCCGATGGCCACGGTGTCGCCCGACTTGATGCCGGTCTGCAGGTTCAGGCTGGCCAGCGATCCATCGAGCAGACTGAGACCGTTGAAGTTGGTCGTCCGGGCGATGTCGTTGATCTGGCTGGTCAGCTGATCGGATTCCGCCTGCAGCGCGGCGCGCTCGGAGGTGCCCAGCGTGCCGTTGGCCGACTGGGTGGCCAGCTCCTTCATGCGCTGCAGCATGTTGGTGACCTCGCCCAGCGCGCCTTCCGCGGTCTGCGCCATCGAGATGCCGTCGTTGGCGTTGCGGATCGCAACCGCCATCGACTTGACCGCGCTGGTCATCCGGCTGGCGATGGCGAGGCCGGCGGCGTCGTCCTTGGCCGAGTTGATGCGCTTGCCGGTCGACAGGCGCTCCATCGTGGTCGCCAGCGACATGGAGGCGCTGCTCGACGCATTCGCGGCGCGCAGCGCCGAGACATTCGTTCCGATAACAGTCATGGGAAAAATCTCCGTTACTACGGCGATCCCCGCCGCCCCCAGAGCGAAGGGCCGAGCCGCCAAGCCCAAGAACGGCAGCTTTCCGTCGGGGTTAAGGTAAAAATTGCAGGGCTGCCGAGCCCCTCGCGCGCGCGCGATCGCGCCCCCGGAAAACGATTGCCGGCAGGCGGCAGATTTTACGCGGCATTAACCGGGGTCGGGGCAAAAGCCCTTCAGACACAAGGGATAGCCGATGCGTTCAGTCCAACCTTCGCCCACGATCAAGGCCCGCCGCTACGCTCTGCTGTCGTCGCTCCAGACGGCGGGAACGCCGGTCGGGGACGGCGGCAAGCCGGCAGCCGGCGACCTGTTCATGGTCGCTCACGGCGAATTCGTGCCGCTTGCCGCGCGGACCGTGGTGATCGGCGACGCTGGAGAAGAGGGAGAGCGCCGGCAGGTCGTCCCGTTCCGCAACGGCGACCCCGCACGCGTTGCCTATGGGCAGGACGATGCCGCCGTCGGCAATGCCTTCGTCCGCGCGCTGGTCGCCGGCGCGGAGACGCCGACCGCCGCCGATCCCGAGACGCTGGCGCTGCTCGCGCTCGCCGAGCGGGTCGCGGCTGCGGACATCACCGTGCTGGTCAACGGCCCGACCGGCACCGGCAAGGAGGTGCTCGCGCGCTTCATCCACAACAAGTCGCCGCGCGCCGACAAGCCGTTCATCGCGATCAACTGTGCCGCGCTGCCCGAATCGATGCTGGAGGCCTTGCTGTTCGGCCACCAGAGGGGCGCGTTCACCGGCGCGTCGTCGGGCGGCGAGGGGTTCTTCCGCGCGGCCGACGGCGGCACGCTGCTGCTCGACGAGATTGCCGAGATGCCGCTCCAGCTCCAGTCGAAGCTGCTCCGCGTGCTGCAGGAGCGCGAGGTAGTGCCGCTCGGCGCCTCGGTGCCGCAGCCGGTCGACGTCCGCGTCATCGCCTGCGCCAACCGCGACCTTCAGGCCGAAGTAGCGGCGGGCCGCTTCCGCGCCGACCTTTACTACCGCCTGTCGGTGTTCCCGCTGACCACCAAGGCGCTGACCGAGCGGCGCGACGACATTCCCGCGCTCGCCGCGACGATGATCCTGCGCCACGCCGGCAACCGTACGGTCGTGCCCTGGCCGACGCGCGCCGCCATCGACGTCCTCGCCGCGCACGACTGGCCGGGCAACGTCCGCGAGCTGGAGAACGTGATCCAGCGCGCCCTGCTCTTCGCCGGGAGCGACACGATCGACCCCGAGCACATCGTCTTCGATCGCGCTGCCGCACCGCCGGCGATGCATCTGCCCGCGGCAAATAACGACGAGCCGGCGACGCTGGGCAAGGTCGTGCAGATGAGCGAGTTCGCGGCGATCCGCGATACGCTGCGCGCCTGCGGCGGCTCCCGCATCGAGACGGCGAGGCGGCTCGGCATTTCCGAGCGTACGCTCCGCTACCGCCTCGCCAAGGCGCGCGAGCAGGGCGAGGCGATCGACGCACCGCGTAGCTGGGCGGCCTCGGCATGAGCGTCGGTCCTGTAGGCGGCGCGATGAGCGTCGACCGGGTGATGCAGCTCCGCGCGCAGATCCTGGAGCGCAATCAAGCCTTGAAGGCTGGCGGGGCTGCCGCTTCGTCACCCGCAGCAACCGCGGCGCAGCCCACCAGCTTCGCCGACACGCTGGAGGGTGCGCTCAAGCAGGTCAACACCGGCCAGCAGGAGGCCGGGCGTCTCTCCGAAGCCTACGAGCGCGGCGAGACGGTCGACATCGCCAAGGTGATGCTCGCCCGTCAGCAGGCGTCGGTCGGCTTCGAGGCCACACTCCAGGTCCGCAACAAGCTCCTTGCCGCGTACAAGGACATCATGAGCATGCCGGTCTAGGATGAACGCGCTCACCACCACCAGCTCGGGCGTGCCCGAGCGCTTTGCCAACCCGCTGATGCAGCTCAAGGGCCTGATGGCGCAGCCGGCGGTGCGCCGCTCGGCGCCAATGGGGATGCTGATCGGGCTGATCGCTGCCGCGGCGCTCGCGTGGATGTCGCTGTCCACGCCGACACAGAAGACACTGTTCACCGGCCTCACCGACGCCGACAAGCAGGCGGTCACCGCCGCGCTCGATCAAGCCTCGATCAAGTCGCGCATCGACGATGGCACCGGCGCGCTCACCGTCGGCGAGGAGGACTTCTCCAAGGCGCGCATGCTGCTCGCCGGCCAGGGGCTGCCCAAGCAGGCGCCCGGCGGCTATGCGATCCTCGACCAATTGCCGATGGGCGTCTCCCGAGCGGTCGAGGGCGAGCGGCTCAGGCAGGCGCGCGAGACCGAGCTCGCCCGCTCGATCCAGGAGATCGACGCGGTCGCCGAGGCGCGCGTCCATCTCGCCACCCCGGAAGCGTCGGTGTTCGTCCGCGACAGCGCCGCGCCCTCCGCCTCGGTCATCGTCAAGCTGAACGCCGGGCGCTCGCTCAGCGACGCGCAGGTCCAGTCGATCGTCAACCTCGTCGCTTCATCGGTGCCGGGGATGAAGCCCGACGGCGTCACCATCGTCGACCAGTCGGGCGGACTGCTCACCAAGGCGGGGGGTCGCGGCGGCGACGGCTCCGACGAGCGGATCGAGTTCCAGCGCCGCCTGGAGGACAAGTACCGCACCCAGCTCCTCCAGCTGCTCACGCCCCTGGTCGGCGCGGGCAATTTCACCGCCGAGGTGCAGGCCGACGTCGACCTCTCCGAGGTGCAGGCGACACGCGAGAGTTACGAAAAGCAGGGAACGCTGCGCGCCGAGACCGGCAATTGGACCGGCGACCTCAAGCCCGGCGCGCAGGCGCCCGGCGGCATCCCCGGCGCGCTGAGCAACACGCCCCCGCCCGCCAGCACACTCCAGCAGCCGCAGCCCGCCACTGGCGCGCCCGGTACGCCCCCAGCCGCTACTGGGCAGCCCGTGGCGGGCGGCCCTGCGCCCGATCCCGCCAAACAGTCCGACAGCTTTCAGCGTGCCTACGATCTCGGCCGCGAAGTGTCGGTTACCCGCGGCGCGCCGGGACAGGTCAAGCGCCTCTCGGTCGCGGTGCTGCTCCGCGAGCCGGACAAGGGCCGCCGCTCGGCCAACGAGATCCAGCAGATCAACGACCTGGTGAAGAGCGCTGTCGGCTTCGACGCGAGCCGCAACGACAACGTCACCGTGATCAGCCGCAAGTTCGCCGGTGCCGACGCCATACCCGACAGCAGCAGATGGTACGATAACGCCTGGCTGCCGATCGTCGCGCGCAACGCCACCGCGATCCTCATCGCGCTGCTCGTCCTCTTCCTTGGCGTCCGCCCGCTCGCCAAGGCGCTGATGAAGAAGCGCGACGACACACCCGCCGCTGCGCTGTCGATCGGCAGCGGCCACCCTAGCGGCGCGGCGATCGAGCCCGGTCAGCCGGTGACCCTCGACCAGCTCGAGACGACCCGCGGCTACGACAACCGGATCGGCGCGGTGCGCGGCTTCACCCGCGACAACCCGGCGCGCGCCGCGCTCGCCGTGCGCGACATGATCAAGGCCTGAAGCCGTGGAGGACGCGTTCCCCCTTCCCGGCGCGCGCAGCTACACCGGCGTCGAGCGCGCCGCGGTGCTGATGATGCTCGTCGGTGAGGACGAGGCCGCGGCCATCCTCCAGAAGCTGGAGCCCGAGGAGGTGCGCCAGCTCGGCGCGGCGATGTTCAAGGTCGCCGACGTCTCCGAACAGGAAGTCGAGGACGTGCTCGACGACTTCGTCGGCAAGGCGCGCGCGCGCACCGACGTCGGCTTCGACCCGCGACCCAAGATCGAGGCGGTGATGAACCGCGCGCTCGGCCGCGAGAAGGCGGACAGCGTGCTCGCGCGCATCATCCCGCCCGAGGCCGCGTGCGAGATCGAGCTGCTCGACTGGCTGGACGCGGGCGAGATCGCAGGCATGATCGAGAAGGAGCATCCGCAGATCGCCGCGGTGCTGATTGCCAACCTCGACCCAGCCATCGCCGGCCAGGTGCTCGAGCTGCTTCCCGACGGCATGCAGCCCGAAATCCTTCACCGCATCGCCAAGCTGGGTCCGATCACCCCCGAGGCGGTCGAGACGCTGAAGCAGATGCTCGCCAACCGTGCCCAGGGCGGCTCCAAGCCCACCGGCGTCACCCTCGGCGGCACCCGCGAGGCCGCGAAGATCCTCCAGGGCGCGCGCAAGGCGACCGAGCAACGGGTGATGCCCAAGCTGTTCAAGATCGACAAGGAGGTCGCCCGCGCGATCGAGGAGCAGATGTTCGTCTTCGACAACCTGCTCGACATGGACGACAAGAACCTCGGTACACTGATTCGCAACATCGACGGCGATATCCTCACCAGGGCGCTCAAAGGCGTCGACGAGTCGGCACGCAACCGCATCCTCGGCTGCATGTCGGCACGCGCCGCGGACGGCATCCGCGACGAGATGGAGAGCCGCGGCCCGATGAAGATGTCCGAAGTCCTCGAAGCGCAGAAGGCAATGATCCAGATCGCCCGCGGCTTGGCCAAGGACGGCACCATCCAGATGGGCGGCGGCGAGGATGATTATGTCTGAGTTCCGCCCCGGCATGGCATCGCGCCACGATCTCGCGGCATCCGTGCTCGCCCAGGCGTTTGCGCCCCCGCCGGGATTCGTCGAGGTCGCGCTGGTAGCGACTCCGATGTCCTTCTCGCCGCAGCCCTCCGCCACCCATTTCAGCCCCGCCGACCGCGGCTCGAACCCGACGCGGGGCTGGGACCCGCTCCACTGCGACGTGGGCGCCAACGCCTTCCTCGACCCGCTCGCCGAGGCGCATGCCGCCGGTTTTGCGGAGGGGTTGGCCGCCGCGGCAGCGGAGGCGCAGGCGCATGCCGACCGTGACCGCGCGCTGATCGCGCATCTTGCCGAGGGGCTTGCGGGCGGGTCGCACATCGAGCGCGGTGTGTTCGCCGAGCGGATGCGCGCCACAGTCCTCCATCTGGTCACCCGCATCGTCGGCGAGGTCGGCATCGCCGCGGACGTGCTCGCCGCGCGGGTCGCCGCCGAATCGGCGATGCTGCGGGTCCACCCCGATGACGTGGCGCTGCTCGACGGGCGGCTGCCCGCCAGCGTCTTCGCGGTCGGCGACCCGCATGTCGCGCGCGGCAGCTTCGTGCTCGAATCCGCCTCGACCGTCGTCGAGGATGGGCCGGAAGCATGGCTGGAGCAGCTTGCGAGCGCAGTCGACAAGGTCCCCGTGCCGAAATGCTGAACCGCTTCGCGTCGGTGTTCCTCGACGATCTGGCCGGCACCGACTTCGCCCCGAGGCCGAAGGTCGCAGGGCGGCTGTCGTCGTTCGACGGCCTGCTGATGGAGGCCACCGGCTTGACCCTGCCGGTCGGCACCGTCTGCCGGATCGGTGGGGGTGCCGCGTCGGTCGAGGCCGAGGTGATCGGCTTTCGCCAGGGCCGCACGCTGATGATGAACCTCGGCGGCGCGGCGGCGCTGCTCCCCGGCGCGCTCGTCCGCCCGGTCGGCGCGCCCGGCGAGGCAGAGGTGGGCGACGCCAT
>CAXTNG010000066.1:8907-10121 GCA_964245475.1 uncultured Sphingomonas sp.
GTCGTCGACGGTGCCGGCAAGCCGATCGACGGCCTGGGCCCGATCCGTGGCGCAGGCACATGGCCGCTGGCCGGAAAGCTCCAGTCGCCGCTCGACCGCGGCCGCGTGCTTCAGCCGATGGATGTCGGCGTCCGCGCGATCAACGGTCTGCTCACCATCGGCCAAGGCCAGCGGATCGGCATCATGGCCGGCTCGGGCGTCGGCAAGTCGGTGCTGCTCGGCATGATGGTCAAGGCCGCCGCCGCCGACGTGGTGGTGTTCGGCCTGATCGGCGAGCGCAGCCGCGAGGTCGCCGACTTCCTCGAGACCAAGGTCGCCGGCGAGGCGCGCGCGCGCTAGGTGGTCGTCGCCGTGCCCGCGAACCACTCGCCTGTGCTGCGCATCCGCGGCGCGCTCCGCGCCTGCGCGATCGCGGAAGCCTTTCGCGACGAGGGCAAGAAGGTCCTGCTCATCATGGACTCGCTCACCCGCGTCGCGCATGCCGGCCGCGAGATCGGCCTGGCGCTGGGCGAGCCCGCATCCGCGCGCGGTTACCCGCCGTCGGCCATCGCGATGCTCCCCAATATCATCGAGCGCGCGGGCGCAGATGCCAACGGCGCCGGCTCGATCACCGCCATCTACACCTTGCTGGCCGATGGCGACGACGGCAACGACCCGGTCGTCGACAGCGCCCGATCGATCCTCGACGGCCACATCGTCCTCTCCCGCGCGCTCGCCGAGCGCGGCATCTATCCCGCGATCGACGTCGGCCCATCGGTCAGCCGCGTGATGAACGACATCGTCCCGCGCGAGCACGCCCTCGCCGCCCGCACGCTCCGCCGCCACCTTGCGACCTACGAGGAGAACCGCGACCTCGTGCTGATGGGCGCCTATCGGAGCGGCGCCGACCCGGCGATCGACGCGGCGATCGCCTGTCACCCGGCGGTGATGGAGTACATCCGCCAGGATGCCGAGGCGACCGTCACGCTGCCCGACGCCGTCGCCGAGCTGTGCGGCGTATTCGGTGATGCATAAGCGCCAGCTCCAGCGCGTTCACCGCGTCCGCACCCTCCAGCTCGGCCTCGCCCAGGCCGACGAGCTCGACGCGCGCCTCGGGGATGCCCGACTTCTGCAACAGTGGCAAACTCCCGCCGCCCGCGCCGACGAACACAAACTTCGCGCGGCACGTCCGCGTCTCGCCGGTGTCGAGGTCCTTCGCGCGCACGATCCAGCCG
>CAXTNG010000066.1:10131-13060 GCA_964245475.1 uncultured Sphingomonas sp.
GCGTCCGCACCCTCCAGCTCGGCCTCGCCCAGGCCGACGAGCTCGACGCGCGCGACCGCCACGCCAGCGAGGTCCAGCTCGCCGGCCGCATCGCCGCGCTCGCGGCCTCGGTCGCCCCGCTGGACGGCGCCGGCTTCTCGCTCGCCGCCGCCGCACATTATCGCGAGCGCTTGACGCAGTCGGCCGATGCCGCCGACGGCCGGGTCCGCGCCGCGCAGTTCCAGTCCGTCCAGGCGTCGGAAAAGGCCCGCTCCGCTCACCGCGACCAGCGCGCCGTCGAAAAGCTCCTCACCCGCGCCGATGCCGGCATCGCGATTGCCGAACTGCGCGATTTGCAGAATGCGCCGCCCGTCCGGAAGGTTCGGCACGGTCCTTGCTGAGCAGGTCGGCGATGATCCAGCCGACTGCCCTCGCCTCGCTCCTGCCGTCCACGGTCTCTTCGGCGCAGCCGTCGGCGGGGGACACGACGTTCGACCTGTCGCTGGCCGCGCTGCTGGCCATTGCGGCGCCACCGGTGCAGCCCCTTGCCGTGTCCGGCAAGCCCTTGCCGTCCGATGGTGCGATCGTCGCGTCCGAGCTTAAGACGCCAGCGCCGATCGCGCCCGGTACTCCGGACGACGTTGCGCAAGCACTGCTCTTGACGCCGGCGACCGACGGCATGCCCCAGCCGCCTAAATCCGCGCCGGTCGACGCACCGATGACCACGACGCTGCTCGCCGCCGCGCTCGCCGCGCCGATGACCGGGATGCCGGCCCCCGTGATTGGGCCACAAGCGCCGCAAGGCGATGCGCTGCCGATTGAAGCATCGCCGATCCCAATGCCTCGACCGTTGCACATAGGTAGTGCGGCTACGCCCACGCCGCGCGCGATTCCCAAACCCGACGCCTTGCCGACCGCCGAACCGGCAACGGCGGAGCATACCGCCACGCCAGCGTTCCCGGCAGAAACCGATGAGCCCATCGACCCACCGGTCGTTGCCGTCGCGAATGCCCCGGCCGACCTCCCGCAACCCGTGCCAATCCGGGTTCCGGCGCCGCGCGAGGACGAGGCACCATCGTCGCCCCGCCTGCCAACAGCCGACGCCGCGCCGGTGAGCGTATCGAGCCGGAGCGATCGCTCCGGCCGCCCCACCACGGGAGCGGCGATGCCGCACGAGGACGATGGCGCATCTGAGGCGCCGATACGCGAGGTGGCGGAACCCCTCGCAGCCGCGTCGCCCTCTGCCCAGCCCATGCAGCAGCCACCCGCGGCAAGCCAGCGATCGGACCGCACGCCTGCCGTTCCCGCCGAAGCCGAACCTGCGGCGATTGCGCCCCGCGTCTCCTTGCCGAAGCCAGGTCCGGCATCCCCGCAGCTCAGCGCCGAGCCGGCATTGCCCACAATCAAGCGTCACCCGATCGCTCCCGACGAGGGGCCCGGTGCCGAACCGGCTGCCGAGCGTCCGCGCTCTCGCCACGAAACTCCCCAGCAAATGCCGGTGCTGGCGACGGCTGCTGCTACGATCGAAGCGCCGCTCCGTCCTGCCGCCGACGCCGCGCCCAACCCTTCCGGCGTGGCCGCATCCGCCGCCCCACAGCCAGTCGCCGGCACGCAGCGGGTGTCGGCCGACGCCGATCCGATGGTTCCGGTCCGTACTGCCGCCGCCGATGCCGTGCCGAACACGCATGGCGTGGCGGCATCCGCGGTTCAGCCGCCCATGATCGCCGATCCGCAGCTGGTATCGGCCGGCACCGATCCTGCGGTTCCGCGGGTCCGCCCGCTTGCGCCGCCTGCGGCTGCGGCGGCCGCTCCGGCAGACGCCGTGCTTCACCGTGCGTCTTCCGAGCAGGCCGTCACCCCATCGGCGCCCGCGCAATCCGCGATCGGAACCGCTCCGGCACCGCGCCCCGACGTGGAGGCCGCATCGTCGCTCGCTCAACCTTCAACGGCGCAGGCCGACGGCAACCTGCCCGCGCGCCGACCGGAACCGAGCACGAATCCCGAGCAGCCGCTCCCCTCGCCGGCCGGCACGGCAGCGACGCCAACCCTCGCGGCCGGAAGCGAAGCGGTGCATCCAACCGCCCCAACGGTCGCACCGGACGGCGGCGCGCAGCATCCGCCGGTACCTGTTACCCCACGTGCGGCGCCTGCCGTCGTGCAGCGTGACGATGACAGGCGCAGCCAGCCGGCCACGGATACGCTGGCGTCCGCCGCGCCCGTGCCCGCGCTCGCCTCGTCCAACGCCGGGCCGGCATTGCCCATGCCCCCAGCAGCCGCTGCTCCGGTCTCTGCACCTGCACGGGCCGAAGCGCCACCGCCGCAGTCGACTGCGGCAACCGCCGTGCTCCAGCCGTCACCCCTGGCCGACACGGCGGTATCCCAGACACCACTGACCGTCGCCGGCACTGCCAAGGGTGCGGCGCTACAATCCCCGTCCGCGCGTACGGAGATGCAGGCGGCGGCGGCTGCGATCGTGCAGCCTGCCGCGCTGCCCGGCCTCTTGCCGCTTGTCGCCGGCACCACCGCGCCGGCGTTCCGCGTATTCGCCGCCGCCATCCATGCCGCGCAGTCGGACGAACGCGAGCGGCCCGTCCTGCTCGCGACGACCCCGCTATCGGCCCCGGTCGAGCAACCCGCTGGCCCGATCGCTGCCGTCGCACAGGGCACTCCGCTAGACATGACGGACCGCCGCTGGCCGCACGCGATGGTCGCGCATATCGAGCGCCTCCAGGACGCTGCCGGCGCCGCCCGGGATGCCGCGAGCACCTCGATCCGCCTCGTCCCTGACGCGCTCGGCACCGTCGACGTGTCGCTGCACACGCAGGGCGATACGGTGCACGTCCACTTCACCGCCGAGCAGCCCGCGACGCGCACCCTCATCGCCGAGGCGCAGCCGCGCCTCACCGAGCTCGCCGAGGCGCGCGGGATCAAGCTCGCGCAGACCAACGTG
>CAXTNG010000067.1:0-12901 GCA_964245475.1 uncultured Sphingomonas sp.
GCGCTGCAGACCATCGGCGCGGCCAACCGAGCGGCCTCGGCGGCCACCGTCGTCATCCTTCAGACGTCGCGCCCGCCCACCTCGCCAGCGCGGCGACGCTGCCGCTCTCGACGCCTGCGAGCCGCAGGTCGGGCAACGCGGCATGGCGGCGCCCCTCGCCGGTCTCGTACATCGCGTCCATGTCGGTCAGATAGCCGAGCATCGCCTTGGCCGTCCGGAAGCCCAGCCCGCGGTTCGAGTCCCGATCGGTGAGCGGCACCGCATCGCGGAAGGCATTGGCGAGCGTTCGCGGCTGGCGGTCCCCCACCTCGACCAGCACCAGCTCGGCGCGGCTGTATGGCGCGGTCGAACCCTTCTTGGCGCCCGGCGAAACCTCGGCGACGAGATGGACGAGGTTCTCCACCACCCGCGCGGCGAGATCGCGGTCCTGCTCCTCCGCCCACTGCTTCCGGTCGCACCCGGGCAGGTTGGAGACGAGCAGCGGCAGGGCGACCACGACATAGCCGTAGTAGAGCCCGGAGGTCAGTTCGGTGTCGAACACGCCCGCGGCGCCGGCATCGTCACCCTCCTCGCGCCGGCTGAGGTCGTCGACGACGGTGAAGTAATCGAGCTCGGGCTGCTCCTCGTGCACGGTGAAGGCGTGCGCGACGTGGATCGCGGCATCGGTGTTGGCGCGCGGGTCGCTGGTCACCATCCGGCCGAACAGCGCCGCCTCCAGGCTGGCGCTGAGCACCGCCTGCTCGCGCAACTGGTTGAGCGAATTCTTCTCCTCCTTGATCCACGCCTCGGCGGCGCCCTTCGCAGCACCCGCGGAGCCGCCGCTTTCCGACAGCAGGCGCTCGGCTTCGGAACGCATCCAGGCGATCTCGGGCCGGCCGAACAGCAACGCCTGGCGCTGCTGCTTGTCCTTTGCGTTCTTGCCGTAGAACTTGGTGAGGAACGCGCCCTCCACCTCGTTCACCGCCTCGTCGGAAAAGCGGCCGCGCAACGGCCCGGTCACCTGGCGTTCGATCGCGATCTTGGAGCGAACGCCCTCGACGCCGGCCTCCTTGGCGAGCGCGTGCAGCGCGCGGCCGTCGTCGGCCATCCGCCAGTGGCGCTTGAGGCATTGCGACGAAATGCGCGTCCGCGTTGCGGTCCCGAACGGCAGCCGCTTGGCCAGTCCGGCGTCATCGCGGTTAAGCAGCGTGCCAGGCCAAGCGGCGAGAAAATGGATTTGGATGAACTTGGGCGTCACTTGGCTTTCTCCCTGTCTTTCCTGTCCTCTGCCGCAAAATAGGCGCGAGCAATCGACCGCCTCGCTCTGTCCGCCGCGGCTATATGAGGAGACGCGAGATCGCGGAGCTCGACCATGTTCGCGGGAGTCGCATCGCTGCTGCTTGCCAGCCGAATTGCGATGCGCCTTACTTGATCAGGTAAGGCCGGTCCGCGAGCGGTCAGAAGGCGATTGATCGTGGAACTCTTTAGTCCCGCGTCGTGGAGGGCGCGCCCGAGCGGTCGTTTCCCAGCGTGCGCCATTCGTCCGCCAGTGCCCGCGATGACGGCTGCGGCATGAGCCAGCAGCCGCCACATCTCGAAAGTGGCGTCATCATCGGCATCAACCAAGATGCCGGCCCGACGGAGTAGCTTCTCGACAACACCGTCCGCTTCGAGTGATTTCGTGAGAGGCATACGGCGCAGCGCCGCACGTTCGCCGGTCGAGAGATGTTTCAGTTGACCGCAAAGCGACCAGACGCCTCGATCATCCTCTTGCTCACCGGTAGGCTCACTCGACATCCGCCACCTCGTTCAGCCAAGCGTCCATCAGTGCTTTTAACTTGTTCTCGGCTCTGGCAAGCGCCTCGAATCTCCGCATTTCCGTGCGCGGTGCGCTGGCTGCGGCTTCGGCCAGGACTTTCTCGCAGATGGTCCGTAATCGCTGCCGCCACCGTTGCCGATGCTCAGGTAAAAGCCCGGTAACTGCCTCGATCCAGAACGGTTCGCCGAAGAAATCCTGATCAACGAGTTGGTCGTAGCGGCGCAACGGCACCGTCCAGTTTTCGGCATCGCCGTCTCTTGCGCTTACGAGGTCTTCGCGATCTTTTCCGCCGGACATGAGCATGATGAGAGCGCGGCGTAGCCGCTTGCTCGCCTGCCCCGCTTCGTCAGACCTAGTCCGAGCTACTTCGCCTACGCGGTCTAAGGCCTCGCTGGGTCCATACTCGTACAATTCCTTCATATGGTAGGTACTCACTGCGCGACGATGCAGCCCCTCCGTGCCCCCTTGGCCGCGAGCCAAGGCGGCGGCGAGGATCAGCAAGTTGTCGTGCTCGTCTTCGTCGGACAGTTTGGCTAGCATCGGCTGCGTAACTTTCGATTTGTCCAGCAAGCGGCTCATCTGCCGATATCCGAAGCCTGTGCCGGTAGGCGTGAAAGCCACGAGCTTGCCAAACGTCGCGCGCGCCTTCTTCTCGTCGATGATCAACGGAATCCATGGATCTTGAACATTGCCACCGAGGGACTCAGCAGCGACCCGCATGCGTTCAGAGCTGGCTCGCAATGCTTGAAGCCCGCCCGGCGTTCGTCGGAGACGTATGCGACGACATACTTCAACACACAATTCGTCTAGTTTCGTGATGGCCAGGGAAGCAATGCCATCCCACGGCTCGGTCCAGAGGAACGACATACCCTGCCGCCGATCCGCTCGACGTTTTGCATCCAAAACTAGACACAACACGTCTCGCTTAAACGCCATGGCGGCACCGCCGTGCCGCGGCCGCACGCCGAGGCTCATGCGATTTCCATAGCCGCCAAACATGCGGCTCACGCCGTAATTGCCGGCGCCCATGCTGCCCTCGTTTGTCTGAAGAGTGACAAGCGCGAACAGCCAATCTTCGTCCGAGCCTTGAGCGATCCGCTCCGCTTTCATCTCGTGATTGCGGGGTGTAACAAGCATGTCCAAAGCGTCCGGCGTCCGGACGATATATTTTTCCTTGCTTTTGTAGTCGGCGCGGTTGGACTGGTTCGCCAACGGCGGCTGCAGCAGCGCCGGTTTGGACCAGTCGTCCACCACCAGCTCCCAGGCTTCCGGCTGCCCATTCGAAAGCGCAACCAGCCGCTCGCGCCACGCGGCCTCGTCCTGCGGCAGCGAGTCCAGCTCCGCCTGGATCAACGCCAGCGCGGCGACCTGGACGGTGAACGCATGCCAAGGCTCGCGCTGGTGCGGGCGAAGTGCGGGGAAGCTCCACGCTTCGCCTCGGGAAAGCGCCGCAAAGGTCTTGAACAGCGATCCTTGGTGGAGCCTTCCGGCCTCGTCACGCCAGCTGATCATCGCGCCCCCCGGTCACGATAACAGGCCGCCGTAGCTGCGCCGTCAAGCGCAACGGCGCGATCTATCCGGAATGGATTGATCGGCTGGGAATATTTCGGGACGGGCGCCGCGGCAAAGCCGCGTCGTCGGACCTCGCTCGTAGCGAGGCCGGCCGCGCCGCTCGCAATATCGCTCGTCGTAGCTGCGCTACGCCTCGCGGCGAGCGGCGATGGTGCGGTCGAGAAGACTCGAACTTCCACGTCCTTTCGGACACAGCCACCTCAAGGCTGCGCGTCTACCAATTCCGCCACGACCGCACATCAGACACCGCCGGGAAGCCCGGCGGCTGGTAGGCGGGTGCCCTAGCAATGCCCGCGGCGCTCCGCAACGTCCTTTAGCGCGCGTCGTCCGAGAAGCCGCTGTCCTACACGCTCGCAGCCTGCCAGGATGGCGGCGACTCGGCCTCTGGCCGCGTCCTCTCTTTCCCAGCCGTGCAGACCCCAGCCGCCCCGTCGTGCAGAACGCTCGTAGTGTGACCCTAGTGTGACCTTTGGCCCGCGGTCCTGAACCAGACGCGGGCTCCGCCGATGCCGATACCGTCCACTTTGGTCCACTTCCGCGCGTGACGCGGGGTCAGCGCCCCGTTTCGCCCGCGAAGCTCAGCTCCAGGCGCTTGGAGTTGGAGGGGACGTCGAGCTTGGCGGAATTGAACTCGATCGAGCCGCCCGGGGGCAGCTGGCGGCGCTCCGGCGTGATCGTCCAGCCATAGACCAGCCGGCCCTGCGCGTCGCGGAGCTCGGCGCGGATGTCGGGGACGCGCTGGCGGGTGGAGGAGGGGTTGGTCACCCGGCCGCTCACCGCGAACAGCTCGGAGCCGTTCTCCAGCTCGCGCCGCTCGATCGGGTTGTCCTTGATCCGCAAGGGCGATTCCGCCGGGCCGATCGGCAGCCCGATCCGCGCGGCGAGCCCCGGCGCGCCGAGCCAGACGATCGCGGCGACTCCCGCCAGCATCAACAGCCCGGCGATCACCGCCGCCGCCGTCCGCCGCCGCGCGAGGTTGCGGGTCGGCCGAAACGGCGGCCGGTGCGCGAAGGCGTCATAGTCCTGCGCCGCCTCGATGATTGGCGGTGAGGCAGGCGCGGCGACGGTCGGCGCTTCGGCGGGCGCGTCCAGCCCGGTCTCGCCTTCCGGCAGGATCGCGGCGGCGGGCAGCTCGATCGGCTCCGCCGGCGCGGGCGGCTGGAACCAGCTGTGACGGCAGGTGGCGCAGCGCACCGTCCGCCCGTCCGTCCCGATCGCGCTGTCGGGCACCAGGTAGCGGGTGCTGCACTCGGGGCATTCGAGGATCATGCGTTACGCTTCACGAGTGGAGTGTCCCGGTTAAGCACGGCCCCGCGCTTGTCGGCAAGCGGCGTCTTGTGCGAAGGCTGAAGCCGATGGCCAGCATCGTCCAGTTCGAGAATGTCGGCCTGCGCTACGGCACCGGGGAGGAGACGCTGTCCGACGTCAGCTTCGCGCTGGGCGTGGGGGCCTTCTACTTCCTCACCGGCGCGAGCGGGGCGGGCAAGACCTCGCTGCTCAAGCTGCTGTACCTCGCGCAGCGGCCGAGCCGGGGAATCGTCCGGCTATTCGGCGAGGACATGGTGCTGCTCCCGCGCGACAGGCTGCCGGGGTTCCGGCGGCGCATCGGCGTGGTGTTCCAGGATTTCCGGCTGGTGCCGCATTTGTCGGTGGCGGACAATATCGCGCTGCCGCTGCGGGTGGCGGGGGTGAGCGAGGTCGCCCAGCCGGTGACCGAGATGCTGGCCTGGGTCGGGCTGACCCATCGCGCGGAGGCGCGGCCGGCGACGCTGTCGGGCGGCGAGCAGCAGCGGGTGGCGATCGCGCGGGCGGTGATCGCCCGGCCCGACATCCTCGTCGCGGACGAGCCGACCGGCAACGTCGACCCAGACATGGCCGAGCGCCTGCTCCACCTGTTCGACAGCCTCAACCGGCTCGGCACCACGGTGGTGGTCGCGACCCACGACTTGCACCTCATCCGTCGCATTCCCAGCGCGCAGATGATGCGGCTCGACAAGGGGCGATTGCTCGACCCCACGGGCGCGCTCCGTTATCCGCCCGCGCGGCCTGCGCGGGTTGACGCATGAGCGCCGCCAAGGCCGAGCGGCGCGTCCTCGACGAAGCCGGCGGCCTGCGCGCGATGACCGCGGTGATGGCGATCATGGTCTTCCTCACCGTGCTCGCCGCCGCGCTTGGGCTGGCGACGGCGGGGGCCGCGCGCGCGCTCGACAGCCGCCTCGCGGGGCGTTTGACCGTGCAGGTCACGGCGGGCGACACTTCCGCGCGCGACGTGGCGGCAGCGCGGATCGCCGCCCGATTGCGCGGCGTTCCCCGCGTGCAGGGCGTCGCGCCGGTCGACCGCGCGACGCTGACCCGCCAGCTCAGTCCCTGGCTCGGCGAGGCTGGCGCCGACCCCGAGCTGCCGATCCCGGCGATGATCGACGTTGATCTCGCGGCGGACGCGGGCGCGGACGCCGTCGTGCGTGCGGTGCGGGCGGAGAGCCCGTCGGCAAGGGTCGACCGGCATGCGGCGTGGATGTCGCCGGTCGGCGGCTTCATGCGCACGCTGACCCTGCTCGCGGGCGGGATCGTGCTGCTGATGGCCTCCGCGACCGCGGCGGTAGTCGTGCTAGCCGCGCGCTCGGGGCTGGAGCAGCATCGCGCAACGATCGAAGTCATGCACATGCTCGGTGCGACCGATGTGCAGGTCGCACGGCTGTTCCAGCGGCGGATCGCGATTGACGCGCTGATCGGCGGGCTGGGCGGCGGGCTCGCCGCGCTCGCGGTGCTGGTGCTGCTCGGCGCGCGGACGGCAGCGCTCGGCTCGGAACTGCTCGGCCAGGTGACCTTGACTCCACTCGACTGGGCGCTGATCGCCGCGCTGCCGCTCGCTTTCATCATTCTCGGCACGGTCGCGGCGCGGTTGGCGGTGACCCGCGAGCTGGGGCGAACCCTATGAGCCTTGCCCTGCCATGATCATGCGGGTGCTGTCGGTGCTGGGGATCGCCTGGGCGCTGGGCTTCTGCGTCTTCATGCTGGCGACGCCAGGGCCGCTTGCGCCCAACACCACCGACGCCATCGTCGTTCCCACGGGCGCGGCGGGACGGATCGACCGTGGCCTTGCGCTGCTCCGCGCGCACCAGGCCAGGCGAATGCTGGTCACGGGGGTTGCGCCCGGGGTGCGCCCGGCCGATCTGGCGCATGCCTACCGAGTCTCCGCTGCCGTGTTTGCCTGCTGCGTCGATCTGGGCGGCGAAGCCGTGGACACGCGCTCCAATGCGCGCGAGGGCGCGGCCTGGCTCAAGGCGCACGGCTTCCGCAGCGTGCGGCTGGTGACCTCCGACTGGCACGTCGCGCGTGCGGAGATGGAGCTTCGCGCTGTCGTGGCGCCGGGCACCGTGGTGCTCGGCGACGGCGTGGCGAGCACGCCGCGCTTCGGCACCCTGGTCAACGAATACAACAAGCTGCTGCTCCGGCGGCTGGCCCTGTGGTTCGGGATATGGCGGTGAGCGCTCGGGCGCGGACGCTGCTGTTCCGGCTGATCTTTTATGGGCTGTCGGTGCCGATCGTGCTGACCGTCCCGATCAGCGCGCTGTTCGGCAGGCAGGCGGTGATCCGGCACGCAGTCTTCTGGACGCGGGTGCACCGCTGGGCGATGCGCCGCCTGCTCGGCATCACAGTCCGGGTCGAGGGCGAGCGGCCGGCGGGCCCTGCGCTCTACGCCGCCAAGCACCAGGCGATGTTTGAGACGCTCGAGCTGACCCGGCTGCTGGACGGCCCGGCGATGGCGCTCAAGCAGGAACTGGCGCGCATCCCGGTGTGGGGCTGGGCGACGCGGCGCTACGGCGCTTTGGTAGTCGACCGCGAGGGTTCGGCGACCGCGCTGCGCAAGATGATGCGCGAGGCGAACGAGGCCAAGGCCGACGGGCGCTCGATCCTGATCTTTCCCGAGGGCACCCGCGTCGCACCTGGCGAGCAGCCGCCGCTCAAGCCGGGGTTCGCGGGGCTGTACCGAATGCTGGCGCTGCCGACGGTGCCGGTGGCGCTCGACAGCGGGCGGCTGCTGACGCGGCACGGCACCAAGCATCCGGGCGTCGTGACGATCCGCTTCGGCGAGACGATTCCGCCGGGGCTGTCGCGTGGCGAGATCGAAGCACGGGTGCACCGGGCGATCAACGTGCTGGACGCGCCTGAGGGAAGAGGTGCCTGATGGCTGACGATTACGCGCACGGGCGGCGTGACGGCCTGCGGCTTGCCTTGGCCATCCTGGCGGCGGAGGAGGCGAAATGGTCGGCGCTCCTCGGTGAAAGCCCGTCGTGGCGGACCAACGCGATCCGCAAAGTCCGATGGGAAACCCTGCGTGTGGCGCAGAAGCGCGTGCGGACCATCCTGAACCGCTTCACGCCGAAGAGCGACGACGCGATGGACCCGGAGCTCGCTTCGGCTCTCGGCAAGCTGGGGCTGTAGCACGGCGCTCAGTGCGAACGGCCGAAGTCCTCGCGCGCGTCGTCCTGGCCCTGTTCGACGATCGACCGGCGGACCGCACGGGTGCGGGTGAAGAGGTCGAACAGCTCGTCGCCCTTGCCCCAGCGGATCGCGCGCTGGAGCTGGCTCAGGTCCTCGGAGAAGCGCTGGAGCATCTCCAGCACCGCCTCGCGGTTGGTGAGGAAGACGTCGCGCCACATCGTCGGGTCCGACGCGGCAATGCGAGTGAAGTCGCGGAAGCCCCCCGCGGAATATTTGATCACTTCGCTCTCGGTCACCGCCTCCAGGTCGCTGGCGGTGCCGACGATGGTGTAGGCGATCAGGTGCGGCAGGTGGCTGGTGATCGCGAGCACTCGGTCGTGGTGGTCGGGGTCCATCTGCTCGACCAGCGCGCCGAGCCTGCGCCAGAACTCAGCGACGCGCTCGACGGCCGTTTCGGACGTGCCCTCGACGGGGGTGAGGATGCACCAGCGGCCGTGGAACAGGCTCGCGAAGCCCGCGTCGGGGCCGCTGCGCTCGGTGCCGGCGACCGGATGGGCGGGCACGATCGCAGCACGGGGAAGCGCGGCGGCAAGCGCGCGCGCGACCTCGGCCTTGCAGCTGCCGACGTCGGTGACGACCGCGTCGGCAGGCAGGTCGGCGGCAAGCTCGGCCGCCGCGGCGCCGCTCGCGGCGCCGGGGACGCAGAGCACGACCAGGTCGGCGTCGATCACCGCCGCGCCGGGCGTGTCGGTCACGTCGTCACACAGGTCGAGCTGCACCGCGCGTTCGCGCACATTGGGGTCGGCGTCGTGGCCGGTCAGCCGCACCGTCGGCATGCTGGCGCGCACCGCGCGGGTCACCGAGGAGCCGATCAGGCCCAGCCCGATCACCGTCACGCGCGCGAAGGGGAGCATCAGGCGGTCATCGCGCGCAGTGCGGCGAGCACGCCATGCGTCTCCTCCTCGGTGCCGATGGTGATGCGCAAGCCGTGCGGCAGGCCCTGGCCGGGGAGCCAGCGGACGATATAGCCCGCGTCCATAAGCCCCGTGTAGGCGGCCTCGGCAGTCAACACGCCCTCGAAGACGACGAGCACGAAGTTCGCCTGACTCGGGATCGCGCGCAGGCCGGCGTTGCCCAGGCCGGCGATCTGCTCGGCAAACCAGCGGCGCAGGCGGGCGTTCTCGGCGCGGCAGCGCTCGACCCAATCGGTGTCGGCGAGCGCCGCAACCGCGGCCTGCTGGCCGGCGATGGTGATCGAGAAGGGCAGGCGGATGCGATGCATCGCCTGGATGATCGGCTCGGCGGCATAGCCCCAGCCGATCCGCTCGGCGGCCAGCCCGTACATCTTGGAGAAGGTGCGGGTGACGAGCACGTTGTCCGCATCTCGCGCGAGCGCCATGCCGCCGTCGTCGTCCGCGCCGTCGATATATTCGGCATAGGCATGGTCGAGGACGAGCAGCACATCGCCCGGCAGCCCGGCGTGGAGCCGAGCGATCTCGGCCTTGTCGGCGTAAGTGCCCGTCGGGTTGTTGGGGTTGGCGACGAAGACGATCCGGGTCCGCTCGGTGACGCAAGACAGGATCGCGTCGACATCGGTCGCATAATCCTTGTCGGGTGCGATCACCGGCGTTGCGGCGGTGCGGCGGGCGGCGATCTCGTACACCGCGAAGCCGTAATGGACGAAGATCACCTCGTCGCCCGGTCCCGAGAAAGCGCCCGCGGCGAGGTGCAGCACCTCGTCCGAGCCGTTGCCGTAGATGATCCGCGCCGGATCGAGCCCGTGTTTCTCGGCCAGCGCCTCGCGCACGATCGTGCCGGATGCGTCCGGGTAGCGCTCGAGCCGGTTGGCGGCGTCGAGGAAGGCGGCGCGCGCGGCAGGGGGTGTGCCGAGCGGGTTCTCGTTGGACGAGAGCTTGACGGCCTTCGCGCCGCTGTCGGTGGTGGAGCGCCCCGGGATGTATGGCGCGATGTCCATGATCCAGGGTTTCGGGACGGGAGCGGTCATGGCGCGCGCTGTAGCGCTGCACCTTGCGTTCGTCACCCCGGCGGCGGAAGTGGACTAAAGTGGACGCTATCGCGCACCACGTCGATCTTACCGATCTTCGCGCATATCGAGCTCGCCGTGCCGCCCGGATGGGGCGATGTCGCCGAGCACCGTGGAGCGGCAACGTCGCAAAGTTGACACCAGGTCGACACTATCGTGCGTGGACTCTGCCGAAGTCCCAGTCTGCACCAATGAGAAAGAGCATGGCGCCGTTCGGTGCCGAATCGCTGCGACGCTGGCATAAGACGGGGGCTGTAGGACAGCGGCAGATAAAGCCTACTCCCCTTTTCGTCACCCCGGCCTTGAGCCGGGGCAAGGCTTCTTGCTGTGATAGGAAAGTTAGACCAGCAGTTCTGACAGGTTGCGCCAATCGGGATTGCCGCGCTCGATCAACGCAAACTTCCACTCGCGCCGCCAGCGCTTCAGCCGCTGTTCGTGAACGATAAGCGCTGTGATGTCGTCGCCGCGCTCGGCCCAGACCAAGCGATCGAGGTTGTTCTCTAGGCAATATGCGGAGCCTCGGCCGGTGCGGTGTTGGTGGACGCGGGCGGCAAGATGCGCGGTGACGCCGACGTACATGCCTCCCCGGTAATGGTCGGCCATGATGTAGACCCAGCCGCCTTGTCACTCGGCAGTCATGCGGAGATAGAAGAAGAAGCCTTGCCCCGGGTCAAGCCCGGGGTGACGAAGGTTTTTGACGCTATCGTTGAGCTACCACCGCCGCCGCCCGCGCCATCAGCGCTACGAACGCAGCTTCGTCCACCGGCGCGTCGGCGCGGTGCCAGTTGGCGCAGAGCGCAAACCACTTTCCGTCGCGGGTGTTGAGGAGCCAGTTCATCGCGATCACGCCCGGCTCCGAGCCGCCCTTGTAGCCGACATAAGCGAAGCGGCGGGCGGTGTCCGGGGGCAGGCCGGGATTGACGGCGAGGATCTGCTGCGTCGCGCGGTCGCCACGGCGGCGGAGCCAGTCGAGGGTACGCGCCATGTCGGCGGGCGAGGCGAACCATTCCACCGTCTCGGGATCGCGCGGCCCGCCGTCGAACAGCGTGGGGTCGAGCGGTGCCGTGGCGAAGCGGCGGGCGCGGGCGAGGAGCAATGCGCGCCGTTCGGCCGGGCTGCCCTTCGCCCAGATCGCGGCGAGGGCGCGGTCGGCCTTGATGATGGCCGCCTCGCGCGTCGTCAGCAGCGGCAGGGTGCGCGCGGCCGTGCCGGCGGCGGCGGCCATCGCGTCGACGCGGGTGCGGCCGAGCGTCAGGAGCAGCGTGTCGGCGGCGGTGTTGTCGCTGATCGCGATCATCATCGTCGCGAGCGTCTGCAGCGTCACCGGCGCCTGCGCCGGCCAGCGCTGCATCAAGCCGCTCGGCAGCGCGCGGGGGCCGAGCGTTACCACGTCGCGCCAGTGGCGGGTGCCGGCGCGAACCTGGCGCACGGCTTCGGCGAGGACCCAGAGCTTGAACGAGGAGCCGACCGGGGCCGGGATGGCGGCGTCGAGTTCGAACAGCGGGCGCGGGCCGCCCGGATCGAGCGCATAGACGGCGAGGCCGGCCGATCCGGGAAGTGCCTTCACCTCGGCGGCGACCGTGGCCAGGGTGTCGTGCTGCTGCTCGACGAGCCCGGCGGGCGGCGCAGGCGCGGGGGCCTGCACCGCCAGCGCGAGCGCAAGCAGCGCCTTCAATTCTTCAGCTTCCAGCCGCTCTTGAGGAGGGCGTAGCAGACAGCCGCCAAGACGGCGTCGATGCCTAGGATCACGATGCTGCCGAGCAGCACCGGCGAGTCGGCTGCGCCGAGGAAGCCATAACGGAAGCCCGAGATGACGTAGAACACCGGATTGGCGTGGCTCACCGCGCGGAAGGCGGGAGCGAGGCGGTCGACCGAGTAGAAGGTGCCCGACAGCAAGGCGAGCGGCGCAACGACGAAGTTGGTGACCGCGGCGGCATGATCGAACTTCTCCGCCCAGATCGAGGTCAGCACGCCGAGGAGCGCCAGCAGCACCGAGCCGAGCAGCCCGAACCAGAGGATCGCCCAGGGCGCCACCGGCCAGACATGGATGCCGGGCAGCAGCGCCACCGCCAGCCAGATCGCGCAACCGACCAGGAATGCCCGGGTAACCGCACCCCCGACCAGCGCGGCGAGCAGCTCGGCGGTAGACAGCGGCGGCATCAGATAGTCGACGATCGTCCCCTGGATCTTGCCGACCAGCAGCGAGAAGCTGGAATTGGCGAAGCTGTTGTTGAGCATCCCCATCACGATCAGCCCAGGCGCGATGAAGTCGGCGAAGGGCACCACCGCCCCGCCGACATGCACCGCGCCGCGGCTGCCGAGCGCGGTGGTGAACACGATCAGCAGCAGCAGCTGCGAAATCGCCGGCGCCCAGATCGTCTGGAGCTGCACCTTGAAGAAGCGGCGCACCTCCTTCACATAGAGGGTGCGAAGCCCGCCCCAATTGACGTTCCGGATCACCGGAACACCGGGCGCGGCGCGGATCGCGGATGTATTCCGGGGAGTTTGGGGCTGGCTGCTCATGCCGCATGGCGGTAACCGCCCCCCGGCGCCCAAGCAACGAAGGATGTGGCCTGAATGTCGTGGACCGACGAGCGGATCGAGACGCTGAGGACGATGTGGGAAGCGGGCCAGACCGCGAGCCAGATCGCCGAGGCGCTGGGCGGGGTCAGCCGCAACGCGGTGATCGGCAAGGCGCACCGCCTCGGCCTCCAGGCGCGCCCGTCGCCGGTCAGGCCCAACGATCCGGAGAAACTGGCGGTTGCTGCAGCGCCTCCTCCTCCTCCGGCGCCCGAGCCCGAGCCCGAGCCTGAGCCCGAGGCGGTGTTCGAGCCCGAGGACGAGCCGGAGGCGCCGTCGACGGCCGCCGCGCCCGTCGCGCCGCCGCCGCCACCGCAGCCGATCCTGCGCTCGGTCGGCCCCGGCGGCTTCGTGCGCCAGGCGCCCGGCGAGCAGCAGCCGCCGATTACCCCCGCCCCGCCGCGCCGGCTGGTTCCGGCCAAGCCGTCGCCCGAAATGGCCGACAAGACGAGCCTGCTCGC
>CAXTNG010000068.1:0-5897 GCA_964245475.1 uncultured Sphingomonas sp.
CGACGAGGCGAACCAGCTTCGCCGCGCGATGGCGACCTTTCGCAACCTCGGCGGCATGGAGGATTTCAAGGCCAAGCTGGTCGGCGGCATGGTCCGGCGCGGCTATGAGGAGGCGTTCGCCGAGCGCTGCTACAGCCAGATCGAGGGCTTCGGCTCCTAAGGCTTCCCCGAAAGCCACGCGCTCAGCTTCGCCCGGCTGGTCTACGTCTCGTCGTGGCTCAAATGCTTCTACCCCGCGGTGTTCGGCTGCGCGATCCTGAATTCCCAGCCGATGGGCTTCTACGCGCCGGCGCAGTTGGTGCGCGACGCGATCGAGCACGGCGTCGAGATCCACCCGATCGACGTCAACGCCAGCGCCTGGGACAACATCCTAGCCTCCTCGACCGGCTCCCCTACCGGCCCGCCCCGGCGCCACAACCCCGCGCCAGGCGGCAAGCAGTGGCACCCGGCCGTGCGCCGCGACGCCCACCTCGCGATCTGCCTCGGCTTCCGCCAGATCGACGGCTTCCGCCAAGATTGGGGCGAGGCGATCGCCGCCCACGCCCCTTTCGCCAGCGTGGAAGGTCTCGCCCGCCATCTGCCGCCCCGCGCGCTCCGCCTGCGCGCCGACGCCGACGCGCTGACCTCGCTCGGCCACGACCGCCGCAACGCCGGCTGGGAGGTCCGCCGCACGCCACCTGCGCAGCTCCCCCTCTTCGCCGCCACGCAGGCGCCCGAACTCGCCCCCGAACCTCCCGCCGACCTCCCCGCCATGCCGGCATCCGAGGAGGTCGCCGCCGACTACCGGCTTACCCGCCTGTCGCTGAAGGACCACCCGATGGCCTTCCTCCGCCCCGTCTTCGCCGCCGAAGGCATCATGACCTGCGCGCAGGCCAACGCCATGAAGGACGGTCGACGCGTACGCGTCGCCGGTATCGTCCTGGTCCGCCAGCGCCCGGGCAAGGGCAATGCGATCTTCGTCACGATCGAGGACGAGACCGGCGTCGTCAACGCTTTGCTCTGGGCGCGCGACTTTGAGGCGAACCGCCGCGCGGTGATGGCCGCGCGCCTGATGGTTCTCCACGGCGTCGCCCAGCGGAGCGAGCACGGCGTCGTGCATCTGATGACCACCTCCGTCGATGACCGCAGCGACGAACTTCGCCGCCTGTCGGAGGAGCCGATCCCCTTCGAGCTCGCGCCGGGTGACGTCGAGAACAGCCCGCAATGCGTAATGCGGGCGGGCGTGCGCCGCAGCCGTGACGACCTTCCCGTGCCGCTTGCCCCTACCAAGAGCCACGATCCTCGCCAGCCGACTGCCCACCACCCCCGCGACGTGCGCCTCCTCCCCAAGTCGCGGGACTTCCATTAGCGGATGCCCGGGCCGATATAGGCGGCACCACGCAGGAGTTTCGCCTTGGCCACCTTGGGAATGACACCGGACCAGAAGACCGCCGTCGAGGCCTTCCGCCGCGACGTCGTCGAGCCGTCGATGACGAAGCTCGTCATCATCGACTTCTGGGCCGAATGGTGCGGCCCCTGCAAGCAGCTGACCCCCGTGCTAGAGAAGGTCGCCGCGGCCTATGCCGACAAGGGGGTCGTCCTCGCCAAGGTCGACACCGACAAAAACCAGTTCATCGCCCAGCAATTCCAGATCCGCTCGATCCCCACCGTTTATGCGATGTTCCAGGGCCAGCTCGTCGCCGACCTGACCGCATCGCGCACCGAGGGCCAGCTCAAGCTGATGCTCGACCAGTTGATCAAGCAGCTCCCCCTCGAGTCCGACGCCGCCGCTGCCGAGGCCGAGCTCGAGCCGCTGATCGCGATGGGCGAGGAGATCCTGGCCGAAGGCGACGCGGAGCGCGCGCTCGCCCTCTTCGACCAGCTGACCGACATGGCGCCAGATCACCCGCAGGTGCTCGCCGGCCGTATTCGCGCGCTGGTCGCCGCCGGCCGGCTCGACGAGGCCGAGGGCGCCATCGGCACGCTCCCCGACGACGTGCACGACCCCGCGCTCGACCGCGCCAATGCCGCGCTCGCGCTGGCGAAGAGCGCTCCCCAGGTCGACGACCACGGCGCGCTCGCCGCCGAGGTGCAGGCCAACCCCGACGACCATGCCAAGCGCTTCGACCTCGCCAATGCGCAGATGGCGGCGGGCGATCGCGACGCGGCGGCCGACAATTTCCTCCGCATCATCGCCGCCGACCGCGATTGGAACGAAGGCGCCGCCCGCCAGCAGCTGCTCAAGCTGTTCGAGGTCGTGGGCCTGATGGACCCCTGGGTCTCCGCCCAGCGCCGCCGCCTGTCCGCGACCCTGTTCGGATGAGCACCCGGCTGTCGGTCTTCCCGCTCCCGGGCGCGCTGCTCTTCCCGCGGATGCACCTGCCGCTGCACATCTTCGAGCCGCGCTATCGGGCGATGGTCTCGGACGCGATGGCGCGCGACCGCCGCATCGGCATGGTCCAGCCCCGGCCGACCGGTGGCGAGCCGCCGTCCCTGTTCGACCTCGGCTGCGTCGGCCGCATCGCCGAGGTCGAGGCGCTCGACGACGGCCGCTACAATCTCGTCCTCGAAGGTGTCGCGCTGTTCCGCATCCTGCGCGAGCTCGACGTCACCACCCTCTTTCGCCAGGTCGAGGCCGAGCTCCTCCCTCAAATCGAGGGCGAAGCCCTGTCGCTCGGCTCCCGCGCCAGCCTGGAGATGGAATCGAAGCGCTTCGCCGAGGCGCACGGCTACCAGGTCGATTGGGACGCGGTCGGCCGCCTCGACGACGAGAGCCTGGTCAACGGCATCGCCCAGATCGCCCCGTTCGACACCGCCGCCAAGCAGGCGCTGCTCGAAGCTCCCGACATCGCCGAGCGCGCCGAGCTGATCGTCCAGCTGATGCAATTCTTCGGCCGCCACGACGGCGACGAGCGCGTGACGCTGCAATAACCGGTTCGTGACTGCGGGCGCGGCCGGTCCGCGCTCGCGCACCGGTTCCCCCGTCGTGACAAGGCGGCAAACAGGCTGATCTGCAAGTCCGCGACGCTAGCCTGCGCGACTCGCGACGGCTCGACCGTCACGGTGGCCGATATCGCATTCGCCGATGCGTCGAGACGAGTCCGGAACGCTTCGCCCATGCTTGCCAACCCCCTGGCTTTATGCTCGGATAATGCCCGTACGGTCGACGTCCGCGGGTTCGAGTCTCGACGGTCGTATCCGCATCCTACAGGGGGAGGGGTTTCGATGCGCTGGTTCAGGTCGAACAAGGGTACGGGCGTCAACGGATCGCCGAAGATCGGCGACCTGCCGACGATCGTTGCCCGCGACATCAAATCTGTCGGCGTGCTCGATGGTCCGCACTACGTTTTCGTCCTGACCATGAATACCGGCGACCAGGTCGTTCTGAAGGCGGAGATGAACATCGCCTCGGCCAACAAGTCCATGTCGCACGACCTGGGCCTGCGCATCATGGGCGCGGTGAGCGCGGTCAAGGCGCAGACGCTGTCTCCCATGGAGGAGAAGCAGATCCAGTTGCTCGACAGCGGCATCACCATGGATTTCTTCCGCGCGGAGAAGCAGGTCGAGGCGGGCAACGCCAAATGGGTCAAGGCCGCATACCAGGCGGGGCTCGCCGGTCTTGCGTCGAACCAGAATTATCTCAAGGACGTGTGGGTCGGCAACGATAAGCAGACCCATATGGACGCTGCGGAGCGCAAGAAGCTGCGGCCCAAGATCGCCAAGCTGCAGCTGCAGCTAGCGGGCAATACCAAGGCCTGGAAAAGCCTGGGGAGGATCGCCGCGGCGGACGCGCTGCTCGGCAACGCCGACCGCATCGACATCGATGCCGGCGAGATCGCCAATTGGGGCAATCTCCAGTTCCGCGAGTTCAACGGTCAGATCAGCAAGGCGATCGGCCTGGATTCGATGGACGGCGCGCCCAATTCGTATCTCGCCATCCTCTACGAGACGCCGGATAACGACAGCTTCATGACCGAGTGGCGAAACCGGTTCGGCAGGTTCCTCAAGACTCCCAAGGACGCGCTGCCGCAGATGAAGATCATCATGGAGCGCGCCAACAAGCGCATGTTCGACGACTTCAGCGAGCAGGGCAGCTGGGGCGACAAGGAGGCCAAGGCACTGTACGACGGCTTTGTCGACGGCATCAAGACGCTCAAACCGCAAATGAAGAGTCTCGCCAAGAAGCAGGCGCAGGCCACCACCAAGCCGACCATCCTTCTCGAACGCTTCAAGTATCTCGGCTGGGCGGTCTGACGCCAAAACGGCGTCTGGACTGGCAACTCCTCAGACCCGCGACGTGCCGATCGGACGGATCGCGGCAAGCGGCATTCACCCGTCGACGATGTCAACGTCGCAGCCCGGAAGCTGCCGGGGAAAGCCCTCGTTAGCGCGACTTTCGTGATTTTCGGCGGGTCAAGCGCCTGTAAAATAACAGTTCGTCTTCAGGCGCTCAGACCATCACCCCCTGCAGCAGCTTGGGCAGGTCGCCCGCCTCACCCCGCGCTTCGGCCATGAAGCGGTCCTTGAGCTGGGGAATCGCATTCACCGCCGAGATGCCGAAGCGCCGCACTGCGCTCGCTGCCCGTCCCGGCACGCCGAACAGCCGAGTCAGCGTGTCGGTCGCCGCCGCCACCATCAAGGTATCGAGCCCGCGCCAGCTTTGATTGCGCGCGAGCAGCGCCGCGTCGCCGAGGTCGAGGCCCAGGCGCTTGCCGTCCACCAGCACCTCCGCCAGCGTGGCCACGTCGCGGAAGCCGAGGTTGAGCCCCTGCCCCGCGATCGGGTGGATGCCGTGCCCTGCGTCGCCGACCAGCACCAGCCGCTCCGCGGTGACTGTCGCCGCATGGTGGAAGCCGAGCGGATAGCTCGCCCGCGGTGACGGTGCCGACAGCGGACCCAGGAAACCGCCCATCCGCTTCTCGGCTTCAGCGAGGAAGCCGCGGTCGCCCAGCTTGAGCATCCCCGCCGCGTCGCCCGCGTCCACCGTCCAGACGATCGCCGAACGATGGCCCAGATCGTCATCCGGCAGCGGCAGCAGCGCGAACGGTCCGGACGGATAGAAGATCTCATACGCCGTCGAATGATGCGGCTTCTTATGGTGGAAGGCGCCGACGATCGCCGCATGGTCGTAGCGCCAGCGCGCGACCGCGATCCCCGCCGCCTCGCGCGTCGGCGAGTTCCGCCCCTCCGCCGCGACGAGTAGCGGCGCCTGCACCGTCGACCCGTCGCTGAGCTGGACAGCAACTCCGTGTGCCTCGCGCCGCACTTCCGTCGCGCGGGTCTGCATGCGCAGGTCGACCCGCGGAGCCTCGCTCGCCGCCTCGAACAGGGTTCGCCGCAACAGGCGGTTCTCGTACATCGTGCCGAGTGCGCCATCCTCGGCATCGGGCACGAAGTCGAGCCGCCCGGGTGCCAGCCCGTCGCTGACCCGGATCGAGGCGATCGCGCACCCCTGCCCCGCGAGCCGCGCGCCGACGCCGATTGCGTCGAGCATCCGCCCGCTGGCGCTCGCCACCGCCGATGCCCGCCCGTCGAACCCGGGGCTGAGCGTCTGCGCCGGATCGGCCGGGTCGACCACGATCGAGGCGATGCCATGGACGTCGAGTGCGACCGCCAGCGTCGACCCGACCAGCCCGCCGCCCAGGATGATGACGTCGGCGCGTGAAGTGTTCGTCATGCCCCTTCCTAGCCCGCGAAGGCCGTCGATGCACTCACCTTGACGCCGGACTCGCGAGAGAGGATGATTCCCGCCGGTTTTCTGGACAAGGTACAAATAAAATGGCGAGCCGAGCGCAGCCGGCCCTGTGGCGCGAGACGGTGAAGGCAGGCGCGGTGCGTTCCGGCGCGGTGATCGCCTCGGTCGCGATCTTCGCCGTCACGATCGCGCTCGTTCTTGCGCTTGCCAGCTACAAGGCGAG
>CAXTNG010000068.1:5907-9976 GCA_964245475.1 uncultured Sphingomonas sp.
GCGCGGTGCGCAACCTGATGGGCCCGCCCGGCGCCTGGGTTGCCGACCTGCTGCTCACCCTGTTCGGCCCCGCTGTCGCGTTGCTCCTGCCCGTTGGCCCGATCGTCGGCATGCGGCTTTGGCGGGACCTGCCCGCGGGCCACTGGGCGCGGATGCTGCTCCTGGCCGCAGCCGGCGTCGCGCTGATGGCTACGGCGCTCGCCTTCGTCTCGGACGCCGCGGTGCTCGCGCTCCCCGCCGGTTGGGGCGGCGTGATCGGCCTGGCGCTGTCCGGCGCGGTGCGCTGGGGACTGGGCTTCGCGGGCGACGCCACGGTCGAGACCTGGGCCGCCCGCACTGTCGGCCTCGCCGTCGCGGTCGCCGGCGTCATCGTCTGGAGCCGCAGCCTGGAGCTGGAGTTCCCGACGCTGCGCCGCCGCCCGCGCGCCGAGCCCGTCGCCGCGATCGACGACCGCGACGAGCCGCTCACCCTCGTCCGCAAGCCCGTCGAGCCGCGCCCCGTCGCCGCCCCTGACCCGCGCCCGGCGCCGGTCATCGCCGACCGTCCGATCGCGCCGTCGGCCGCGAAGCCCAAGGCGCAACCCCGCCTCGACCTGCGCGACAACTACACCCTGCCTCCCCTGGAGCTGCTTGCGCCACCGCCCGACGCGCCCAAGACCGTGGTCGACAAGGCCGCGCTGGAACGCAACGCGCGGCTGCTGGAGAACGTCCTTGACGACTTTAAGGTCAAGGGCACCATCAACGAGGTCCGCCCCGGCCCGGTCGTGACGATGTACGAGCTGGAGCCCGATCCCGGCATCAAGGCCAGCCGCGTCATCGCGCTCGCCGACGACATCGCGCGCAACATGAGCGCCGTCTCAGCCCGCGTCGCGGTGATCCCGGGGCGCAACGTCATCGGCATCGAGCTCCCCAACCAGCGGCGCGAGGCGGTCGCCCTTCACGAGCTCGTCGCCAGCCAGACCTTCGAGGACCAGGCCGCGCAGCTGCCGCTGATCCTCGGCAAGAACATCGCCGGCGACCCGGTCATTACCGACCTTGCGCCGATGCCCCACCTGCTTGTCGCCGGCACCACCGGCTCGGGCAAGTCGGTCGGGCTCAACTGCATGATCCTGAGCCTGCTCTACCGGCTGACCCCGGACCAGTGCCGGATGATCATGATCGACCCGAAAATGCTCGAACTGAGCATGTATGACGACATCCCCCACCTGCTCTCGCCTGTCGTCACCGATCCCGCCAAGGCGGTGCGCGCGCTCAAATGGGCGGTGGAGACGATGGAGGACCGCTACCGCCAGATGTCGTCGGTCGGCGTCCGCTCCCTCGCCGGCTTCAACGACAAGGTCCGCGCCGCCAAAGCCAAGGGCCAGCCGCTCGGCCGCAAGGTGCAGACCGGCTACCATCCCGAAACTGGCCAGCCGGTCTACGAGGAGGAGAAGCTCGAATACGACGTGCTGCCGCAGATCGTCGTGATCGTCGACGAGCTGGCCGACCTGATGATGACCGCGGGTAAGGAAGTCGAGTTCCTCATCCAGCGCCTGGCGCAGAAGGCGCGCGCGGCGGGCATCCACCTGATCATGGCGACCCAGCGCCCGTCGGTCGACGTCATCACCGGCGTGATCAAGGCGAACCTGCCGACGCGCATCTCTTTCCACGTCACCAGCAAGATCGACAGCCGCACCATCCTGGGCGAGCAGGGCGCCGAGCAGCTGCTCGGCAAGGGAGACATGCTCTACATGCCCGGCGGCAAGGGCATCATCCGCGTCCACGGCCCCTTCGTCAGCGACGACGAGGTCCGCGCCGTCGCCGACCATTGGCGTGCGCAGGGCCAGCCCGACTACGTCCAGTCGGTGACCGAGGAGCCGGAGGAAGGATTCGCACTGGAGGGCGCGCCGACCGGCGAGGACACGGCAGAGGACCAGCAGTATCGCGCCGCGATCCAGTTGGTCTGCGAATCGCACAAGGCGTCCACCTCCTGGCTCCAGCGTCAGCTCCGCATCGGCTACAATTCCGCCGCGCGTCTGATCGAGCGGATGGAGAAGGACGGGATCGTCGGCCGCCCTGATCATGTCGGCCGCCGCGAGGTGCTCCGCGACGCCGAAGGGCATGCGATCTGACGGGTTCAGCGGGGGTTCAACGCCCGATCGTCACCGGAGCAGCCATGACCCTTTTTCGCACCCTTCTCGTTCCCGCCCTTGCCGCCGCGGCGCCGGCTGTCGCCCAGTCGGGCGATCTCGCCGCCGTGCAGCAGCATCTGCGCGCGGTCGCGACGATGACCGCGGACTTCAACCAGACCGACCGCAACGGCAAGGTGCTGACCGGCACGCTGACGCTCAAGAAGCCGGGCAAGATCCGCTTCCAGTATGAGAAGGGCGTGCCGATCCTGATCGTCGGGGACGGCAAGGCGTTGTGGTTCATCGACTATTCGGTCGCGCAGAAGCAGCGGTGGCCGATCGCCAATTCGCCGCTCGGCGTGCTGCTCGACCCGGCCAAGGACATCACGCGGTTCGCGACGCTGGTGCCGGGCGACAGCCGGCTGGTGTCGGTCGAGGCGCGCGATCCCAAGCATCCGGAGTACGGGCGCATCACTCTCGTCTTCGCGCGCCAGCCGTCCGCCCCGGCGGGGTTGATGCTGCAGGGTTGGGTGGCGCTCGACAGCCAGGGGAATCGGACGACGATCCGGCTGGCCAATCAGCGCTTCGGCATTCCGGTCGCCGACAATAGCTTTCGGTTCAACGAGCCCAGGGCACTGACGCGACGCAACTGATCACTTTTTACAATTCCATTCATCCGCGCGACAGGTTGGCTGCCGTAGAGGCGGCGCCGCGGATATGGGGCGTTCGGGATTTTCCCCCTGTTGCCCGGATGTTACCCATCTCCTGCCTGCGTGACGAAACGCCAGGTCGGCCCTCGCTCCATGCCCCCGGAGCGGGGGCCTTTCTGCTTGAGGCGGCTTGCGGCATGTTGCTGCAAGACTCGCCGAAGGCGGCCAACTAGCGTAGCTACGACCGACGACGCGGCTTTGCCGCGGCGGGCAAAATCGCCTAACCCGCCGCGCGTGAAGATCGCTTCCTGGAACATCAACTCGGTCCGCTTCCGCATCGCCATCGTCGAGCGGTTCCTGCGCGAGGTGGAGCCGGACATCCTGTGCCTGCAGGAGACCAAGGTCGTGGACGCCGACTTCCCGGCCGATGCCTTTCGCGCGCTCGGCTATGACCATGTCGTGATCCACGGCCAGCGGATGCACCATGGCGTGGCGATCCTCTCGCGCGTGCCGATCAGCGAGGATGACCGCTTCGACTGGCAGGCGAACCGCGAGGCGCGGCATGTCGGTGTTAGGCTGTCGAACGGCGTACGGCTGGAGAACGTCTACGTGCCCGCGGGCGGCGACGTGCCGGACCGCGCGGTCAACCCGAAGTTCGGGCAGAAGCTGGACTTCGTCAAGCGGATGACACGCTGGTCGGAAGGGCTTGGCTGCCCGACGATCCTGGTCGGCGACCTCAACATCGCGCCGCTGCCCAGCGACGTGTGGAGCCACAGGGCGCTGCTCAAGGTGGTCAGCCACACGCCAGTGGAGGTGGAGGCGCTGGAGCGGCTGCAGGCGTCGAACAGCTGGGTCGACCTAGGGCGGCATTTCCATCCGGCGCCGGCTCGGCTCCATACGTGGTGGAGCTATCGCTCGCCCGACTGGACCAAGAACGACCGGGGGCGGCGGCTCGACCATCAATGGGCGACGGCGGAGGTGGCGCAGACGGCCGTGTCGCACACCGTCTTTGAGGACTGCCGCGCCTGGCTGCAGCCGTCGGACCATGTGCCGATCATGACCGAGTTCGCCCTATGACCGGGCAAATGACGTGAGCGACCCGCGCGCGGCGGCGCGGGCGGTGGATGCGCTGCGGCGGGGATGGCCGATCACGATGAGCGGCACCGTGATGCTCGCGGTGGAGACGGCGGATGCGGGGCGGCTGGCGGCGTTCGATCCGGACGGGCGCGCCGACGTGCTGATCTCGGCAGGGCGTGCAGCGACGCTGAAGCTGGCCAATCAGCTCGCCGCAGCGAATCCCGATGCGCCGGG
>CAXTNG010000068.1:9986-12689 GCA_964245475.1 uncultured Sphingomonas sp.
GGACCTGGCGACGCCGCTCAAGGGGCCGTTCCGGGCGAAGCCGATCGACGATCCAGTCGGCGCCGCTGCGGCGCTGCGGCTGGCGCGGATCGCGGGGCTGTTGCCGGCCTTCTTTATTGGAGGGCATGGCGCAGAGGTGGAAGTTGCGCCAGACGACATCGATGCGCACGAGGATGCCGAGCGGCTCGCCATCGCAACGCGGGCGCGGCTGCCGGTGGAGGGGGCCGAAGACGCGGAGATCGTCGCCTTCCGCTCGCCGGAGAGCGCCGACCAGCATGTCGCGCTGCTGATCGGCCAGCCGAACGGGCGGCCGCCGCTCGTCCGGCTGCACAGCGAGTGCCTGACCGGCGACGTGCTCGGCAGCCTCAAGTGCGACTGCGGGCCGCAGCTCCAGGCGGCGATGCGGGCAATCGCCGCCGAGGGCTGGGGCATCCTGCTCTACCTGCGGCAGGAGGGGCGGGGGATCGGGCTGGTCAACAAGCTGCGCGCGTATCGGCTGCAGGACCAGGGCTTCGACACGGTGGACGCCAACACCCGGCTCGGCTTCGCGGTCGATGCGCGCGACTTCGGGGTGGCGGCGCGGATGCTCGGGCTGCTCGGACAGGACCGGGTGCGGCTGCTGACCAACAATCCGGCCAAGGTGGCGGGGCTGGCCGCGGCCGGCGTCGCGGTGGTCGAGCGGGTACCGCATGCGCTGCCGGCCAACCCGCACAATGCGGCCTATCTCGCGACCAAGCGCGATCGGACCGGGCACCAGTTTTGAAGGACTTAGGTTCCCGAAAGTCACGAAAGTCGCGCCTGTGGCGGTTGGGGCGCGGATCGGCACCAGCGGCATTCCAAGGGCGCGCGCCCGGCACCAAGATGAACAAGTTGACACCAGGTTGACACTGTCACGCCTGCTGTCCCGCGGCCGCTTTGCATCGTTGAGAAAGAACGCGGGCAAGAGCGCGGCGCGCATGATGCACAGATCGACCGCTGTAGGACAGCGGTTTTGGCAGTTATCCCATTTGAACATGTACTCCGTCACCCCGGCACAAGGCCGGGGTGACGCAGAGAGGCTTACGTGCTCGCGCAGGATATTCGCGGCGTTTTCGATCGCTATCCCAAAAGCGCGGCGACCTCGCCGAAATCGCGCGCGATCGCGTCGACGCCGAGCGCGCGGAGGCGGTCGGCGTGGCCCAGGCTGCAATGCTGGCCGGCGCACAGGCCGATGACATAGGCGCCGGACGCGACTGCGCCGGTGGCGCCGACGGGCGAGTCCTCGAGGATGGCGGTGCGCTCGATGACGACGCCGAGGGCTTGCGCAGCGTGGAGGTAGAGGTCGGGAGCGGGCTTGCCGCGGGCGACGTGCTCGCGGCCGGAGTAGAGATGGTCGCCGAACGCGTCGCGCAGGCCGATGTGGCGGAGGTGGCGGTCGATCCAGGCCGTCGAACTCGACGAGACGATCGCACGGGGCAGCTCGGGCGGAAGCGACCGGACGAAGGCGACCGCGCCGGCGACCGCGGCATAGCCCTCCGCCATCGCGCGCTTGTCCTCCGCCTCGCGGGCTTGGTGGAAGCCGTTGGGGAGCGCGGTGCCGATGCGGCGCTCGATCGCGGCGAGGAAGTCGGCTCCGGCCAAGCCCATGAAATGCTCCATCGACTCCTCGACCGTGGTCGGGTGGCCAGCGGCGGTGAGGAAGTCGGCGATCTGGCGGTTGCCGCCATATTCGCTCTCGACGAGCACGCCGTCGAAGTCGAAGAGGAGCGCGTCGAACCTCATGCGCGGCTTCCGAACAGCGCGCTGCCGACGCCTACTTGGGTGGCGCCGAGCATCACCGCGGTCTCGAAATCGTCGGACATGCCCATGCTCAGGCCGGTGAGGCCGTGGTCGCGGGCGAGCTTGGCGAGGAGCGCGAAATAGGGCGCGGCCTCGACCTGCGCGGGGGGCACGCACATCAGCCCCGCGACCGGCAGTTCGCGGGCGAGGTCGAGCAGCGCGGGGAGATCGGCGATGGGGCAGCCGCCCTTCTGCGGCTCCTCGCCGATGTTGACCTGGATAAAGCAGGGCGGGCGCCTGCCGGTCCTCTCCATCGCGCGGGCGAGGGCGGTGACCAGGGAGGGGCGGTCGACCGCGTGGAGGACGTCGAACAGCGTCACCGCGTCCTCGGCCTTGTTGGACTGGAGCTGGCCGACGCCGTGGACGATCACGCCGGGGTGCTCCTCGCGCAGCTGCGGCCATTTGGCCTGCGCCTCCTGGACGCGGTTCTCGCCGAAATGGCGCTGGCCGGCGGCGAGGAGCGGGCGGATCGCTTCGGCCTCGTGGGTCTTGGAGACGGCGACGAGGGTGACGGCGCCGGGTTCGCGGGTGGCGAGGCGGGCGGCTTTGGCGATGCGGGTTTGGACGTCGGTGAGTTGGGGATGGGGCATGCCGGGGCGCTTAGCGCGTGATGGCTCCCGCCGTCACCCCACACCCACCGTCACCCCGGACTTGTTCCGGGGTCCAGCGTGCGGCAAACGACGGGGCAAGAGGCTCTGATGGTATCGCTCGCTGAACTCTGGACCCCGGCACAAGGCCGGGGTGACGAAGAAGGTGGCGCAAACCTCAGCGCACCCCCGACCAACCTGCCTCGCGGCACGCCGCTGTGCACACGCTGCCGCCCATGAGAGAGCGCATCCCCTGCGTCTACATCCTGGCGACCGGCTACTACGGCACGCTTTACAC
>CAXTNG010000069.1:0-1705 GCA_964245475.1 uncultured Sphingomonas sp.
CCCTTGTAATTCCTCCCCGTTCCGGGGAGGAATTACAAGGGAGGCAGCCCCAGCAGCAGCTTGTCCAGCGTGATCGGGAAGTCGCGGACCCGCACTCCGCATGCGTCGTAGATGGCGTTCGCCACCGCGGCACCGGCGCCGCAGATGCCGAGCTCACCGATCCCCTTGGCGTGGAGCGGGTTGGCGTGGATGTCGCGTTCGGGGAGGAAGTGGACCTCGATCTGGGGGACGTCCGCATTTGCCGGCACATGATATTCGGCGAGGTCGTGGTTGACGAGCTGGCCGGTGCGAAGGTCGTGGACCAAATCCTCGTGCAGCGCGCCGCCGATGCCGAAGGTCATGCCGCCGAGGCATTGCGAGCGCGCCGTCCGCTCGTTGAGGATGCGGCCTGCGGCGAACACGCCGAGCATGCGGCGGACGCGGACCTCGCCGGTGACGGCATTGACCCCGACCTCGCAGAAATGCGCGCCATAGGAGGCCTGGGTGAACTGCTTCTCCTGCCTGCCGGGCGCTATCGAGCCGGTTGCGTCCATGCCGTCGCCAACGAGGCTGACGAGATCGACGGCGCGGTTCTCCGCGATGACCTTGCCGTCCTTGAGCGTCATCGCGTGCACGTCGACGCCCATCGCATCCGCCAGCTTCTCGCGGAGCAGCTCGCAGGCGAGGTAGACCGCAGATCCCGCCGAGGCTGCGCCCCAAGAGCCGCCTGAACCCGCGGCCGGCGCAAGGTCGGTATCGCCGAGCGTCATGCGGATGCGGTCGAGCGGCAGGCCGAGCAGATCGCCGGCGACCTGCGCCAGGATGGTGTAGCTGCCGGTGCCGATGTCGGTCATCGCGCTTTCCACCGTGGCGGTGCCGTCGGGCGACAGCGACACCTTGGCGGACGAGCTCATCAGCATGTTGCTGCGTGCGGCCGAGGCGACGCCGTGGCCGATCAGCCACTCGCCCTCGCGGCGCGTTTTGCGCTCATCCCAGCCATAGTGTCGCGCGCCTTCGTCCAGGCAGGCGGTGAGCGCGCGCGAGGAATAGGGAATCTTCTTTTCCGGATCGCTATCCGGGTCGTTGCGGCGGCGGAGCTCGACGGGGTCGATGCCCGCGGCTTGCGCAAGCTCGTCCATCGCGCTTTCGATGGCGAGCAGGCCGACCGCCTCGCCGGGTGCGCGCATCGAGCCGGACAGGAGGAGGTTGAGCTCGACGAGGTCGTGGGTGATGCGGCGGTTCTCCCCCGCGTAGAGGAAGTGGGTGGCGATGCCGGCGGGTTCGAAAAAGCTCTGGCCGGGAAGGTTGGAGGTGAGTGTCTCGTGCGCGATGGCGGTGAGCCTCCCGTCCGCGTCGCAGCCGAGGCGGACGCGCTGCTCGGTGTTCGAGCGGCGGACCGTCGCCTCGAACACCTGCTGGCGATGCATGACCGCCTTGACCGGGCGGCCGAGCTTCTTCGCGGCGACCGCGGCGGCGACGCTCTCTGGTGCGATGCCGAGCTTGGCGCCAAAGCCGCCACCGACATAGGCCGCGACGATGCGGCACTTGCTCGCGCCGATGCCGAGCGCCTTGGCGAGCTGCTGCGCGTCCGAGGTCGGCATCTGGTAGGCGCCGTACAGGGTAAGCGCGCCCTCCTCGTCCCAGCTGGCGATGCTGGCGTGCGGCTCCATCGCGGCGGAGGTCTGGCTGGGCGTGGTGTAGGCCGCGTCGACCGTGAAGGCGGCCT
>CAXTNG010000069.1:1715-2296 GCA_964245475.1 uncultured Sphingomonas sp.
CTCGTAGGTGATCGGGAGCTGGCGCGCGGCGTCGCGCGCGGCCTCGAAGGTCTCGGCGAGGACGATCGCGACGATCTCGCCGCGATAGGTGACCTGCTTGACGCCCTGTGGGGGCGCCTTGGTCTCGCCGCCCTGCTGTGCCGTCTGGATGAAGGTGTCGAAGTCCGTGACGACGTCGATCACGCCGGGCAGGCTGCGGACGGCGTCGGCGTCGATCGACACGACCTTGCCGGCGCCGATCGTCGCGCCGACGAGGACGCCGTGCGCGAGGTTGTCGAGCGCATATTCGGCGGCATAGGTGGCGCGGCCGGCGACCTTGAGCGGGCCGTCGATGCGGGGGAGGGGCTGGCCGACGAGCCCCTGCGCCGCGCCGTCTAGCAGCGAATCGGGATAGGGCTCGTTCATGCGGCGCGAGCGGGAGGTGCCGGCGAATCCGCCGAGTCCGACGGAGTCGAGCACGCCCGCGAAGCCGGTTCCGCTCATGCCTGCTCTCCGGTCAGCTCGCGCAGGGACGCGATCAGCGTGCGGCGGACGAGCGGGATCTTGAAGTCGTTCGAGCCGAAGCCATGCGCGTCCTTGAC
>CAXTNG010000069.1:2306-3090 GCA_964245475.1 uncultured Sphingomonas sp.
GCCGGGCACCTAGCCGACCAGCGCCGCCTCCACCGCCGGGTCGCGCCACGGGCGATGGGCGAGCCCCCCGAAGGCAAGCGCCGCGTGGGCGATCCTGCCGCCCTCGACGCCGACCACGCCCGCGAACGAGACGAGCGCGAAGGCGTAGGAGGCACGGTCGCGGACCTTGCGGTAGAGCTGGCGGGCATTCGCTGGCGGAGCGGGCAGCTCGATGGCGGTGATCAGCTCGCCGGGTTCGAGGACATGCTCGATGTGCGGGGTATCGACCGGCAGGCGGTAGAAGTCGCCGAGCGGTATGCGGCGGCGGTCGCCGTCGGGCTTGAGCGTCACCACCGTGGCGTCGAGCGCGAGCATCGCGACCGCCATGTCGCTGGGGTGCGTGGCAATGCAATGCGGTGATGTGCCGAGGACGGCGTGGATGCGGTTGAAGCCGCCGATCGCGGCGCAGCCGCTGCCGGGCGAGCGCTTGTTGCACGGGCTGGCAGTGTCGTAGAAATAATAGCAGCGGGTGCGCTGGAGCAGATTGCCGCCGGTGGTCGCCTTGTTGCGCAGCTGGCCCGAGGCGCCGGCGAGGAGCGCGCGGCTGAGGGCGGGGTAGCGCTCGATCACCCGCGGGTCGGCGGCAAGGTCGCTGTTCGGGACCAGCGCCCCGATCACGAGGCCGCCGTCCTTCTCCTCGATGTCGGTCAGCGACAGGCGGCTGATGTCGATCAAGGTCAGCGGCGTCTCGACCGGGGGGGTAAGAAGGTGGAGGAGGTTGGTGGCGCCGGGGATGAACCGGGTG
>CAXTNG010000069.1:3100-7015 GCA_964245475.1 uncultured Sphingomonas sp.
TGTTCGCATCGAAGAGGTTGGGGTAGGCGGCGCTGCGGGAGATGTTGCCGCGCATCCGGTCCGATATCTCGGCATCGGTGAGGTCGGGGGCGGTCAGGTCGTCCGAGACGTGGCTGGGCCAGCCCTTCGCCACCTCGTCGAGCATGCCGACCGCCGAGCAGATCTGGCCCGGCGTGCAATAGCCGCATTGGTAGCCGTCATGCGCGACGAAGGCGGCCTGCAACGGGTGGAGGTCGATCGGCGTCCCGATCCCCTCGATCGTGGTGATCTCGTCATCCTGATGCATTACCGCGAGCGTCAGGCAGCTGTTGATCCGGCGGCCGTTGACCAGCATCGTGCAGGCGCCGCACTGGCCGTGGTCGCAGCCCTTCTTGGACCCGGTCAGCCCGAGATGCTCGCGGGCGAGATCGAGCAGCGAGGTGCGGATGTCGACCTCCGCGTCATAATGTTGACCATTGATCGTGAAATGCATGACGTTCCTCGTGGCTGGCCGAAGAAACGTTGCGATGCCGTTCGGTTTCCTGTTGCAAGCGGTTCTCATTGCGGTGGCGCCCGCAAGCGGGCAGGAGCGCGCCGTGGATCGCCCGATCGTCATCGCGCACCGCGGCGCCAGCGGCGAGCGGCCGGAGCATACGCTCGCCGCCTATGAACTGGCGATCGAGCAGGGGGCGGACTTCATCGAGCCCGATCTGGTACCGACCAAGGACGACGTTCTGGTGGCGCGGCACGAGAACGAGATCGGCGGGACAACCGACGTCGCGCAGCATCCGGAGTTCGCCGGGCGGCGGACGAACAAGACGATCGACGGAAGGGAGGTGACCGGCTGGTTCACCGAGGACTTCACCCTCGCCGAGCTCAAGACGCTGCGCGCGCGGGAGCGCATTCCGGAGCTGAGGCCGGCGAATGCCGCCTATGATGGGCGCTTCGAGGTGCCGACGCTGGCCGAGATCATCGCGCTTGCCAAGCGGCGGTCGAAGGAGCTGGGGCGGACGATCGGCATCTATCCCGAGACCAAGCACCCGACCTATTTCGCCGCGATCGGCCACCCGACCGATGCGCGGCTGGTCGAGCAGCTGAAGGCGGCAGGGTGGGATTCCGCCGACGCGCCGGTGTTCATCCAGTCGTTCGAGATCGCCAACCTCCGGCGCATCCATGCGATGACCGGCATCCGGCTGATCCAGCTGATGGCGGCCGATGGTGCTCCGGCGGACGGAGCGGCGGCGAGCTATGCGGCGATGCGGACGGCCGAGGGACTGACCGAGGTGGCGCGTTATGCCTGGGGCATCGGACCCGACAAGGCGGTGGTCGACGCGCCGCTGGTCGTGCGGGCGCATGCGGCGGGGCTGCGCGTGCACCCGTGGACCTATCGGGCGGAGAACCGCTTCCTGCCGCCGCGTTTCGCGGGGCCGGACGGGCGGGGCGACCTGTCCGGCGAGATCACCGACGCGCTCCGCCTTGGAATCGACGGATTCTTTACCGATTATCCGGCAATCGGCGTTTCTGCCGTGAGGGCCAGACCATGACGCGTATCCTGTTCCTGCTTCCCCTGATCGGGCCCGCCGGCTGCGTCAGCACCGCGACGAGCGTCGTCAAGGCGCCGTTCCAGGTCGCCGGCAAGGCGGTCGACTGGACGACGACGAGCCAGGAGGAGGCCGACCGCAACTACGGCAGGAAGATGCGCAAGGCAGAGGCCCGCGAGGGCAAGGAGCGGCGCGAGTATGAGAAGCGTTGCCGCAAGGACCCGTCTCGATGCACCGGCTATGACGGGTACGTGGCGCGCCGCTGACGTCCGCTTGGCAACCCGAACCCCACCTGCCACGTTGAATGATCGCGGCAGGAGACAGGCGCATGGCATCCGATACGCACGTCCTGGCATCCCCGCCGTCCGAGGCGCGGGCCGATTGGACGGTGGACCAGCGTTGGGACCGTTACACCGCGGAAGAGCATGCGACATGGGACCTGCTCTTCGCCCGCCAGGCCAAGCTGCTGCCGGGACGCGCGTCGGAGGCGTATCTGCGCGGGCTGGACGTGCTCAAGCTGTCGAAGCCCGGCATCCCGGACTTCGCCGAATTGTCCGAGCGGCTGATGGGGCTGACCGGGTGGCAGGTGGTGGCGGTGCCGGGCCTGGTGCCCGACGCCGTGTTCTTCGACCATATGGCGAACCGGCGGTTCGTGGCGGGCAACTTCATCCGCCGGCGCGACCAGCTCGACTATCTGGAGGAGCCGGACGTCTTCCACGACGTGTTCGGGCATGTGCCGATGCTCGCCGATCCGGTGTTCGCGGATTATCTGGAGGCCTATGGGCGCGGCGGGCAGCGGGCGCTGGGGCTCGATGCGCTCCAGTATCTCGGGCGGCTCTACTGGTATACGGTCGAGTTCGGGCTGATCGCCGAGCCGGAGGGGCTGCGCATCTATGGCGCGGGGATCGTGTCGAGCTTTTCGGAAAGCCGCTTCGCGCTGGATGACCCGAGTCCCAACCGGATCGCGTTCGATATGGCGCGGGTGATGCGGACGGAGTACCGGATCGATGATTTCCAGCAGAACTATTTCGTCATCCCTAGCTTCGACGCGCTGCTCCGCGCGACGGTCGAGACCGACTTCGCGCCGCTCTACGCTGCGATGAAGCGGCAGCCGGACATTCCGGTGGCGGAGATCGTGGAGGGCGACGAGGTACTGACGCGGGGGACGCAGGACTATGCGCGGGGTAAGGCGGCGGCGTGAACGACCGCCGAAGTTGACACCAGGTTGACACTATGCGCGGTGGGCTTTCGGGTCCGACACGGCCTGTACGCGACGCGATGATAGAGAGCGAAGGACGGCTTACGACGTCGCTTCCGTGTAGGACAGGTCAAACGTCGAGCGCCCAGCCGTCGCGGCCCTTGGGGTCAATAGGATGGGCGGGGACGAAGCGCTCGGCGTTCGCGGTGAGACGGAGGACCGTCCAGTCGCCGCGGCGTTCGACCGCGGCAAGGCGGCAGCCGCATGCCCGATAGGCTGCGACCACGGTGTCGCGCTGAGTGTCGAGCAGACCGGCTAGCACGATCGTGGCGTGCGGCGCGGCGATGCTGGCGATCTCCGGCGCCATCGACACCAGCGGGCCGGCGAGAATATTGGCGATGAGGAAGTCGTAGGGTGCGCCTTCGGTGACTCCAACGTCGAGCGTGCCGTCGGCGACCGCGTAGCCGATGCCGTTCACGCCGTTGGCCGCCGCATTCTCGCGCGTCACCTCGATTGCGACCGGATCGATGTCGGTCGCGGTCACTCGCGCCTTGGGCCAGAGATGGCGCGCAGCGAAGGCGAGCAGGCCGGTGCCGGTCCCGATGTCGACGATGTTGGTGAAGTGAGAGTCGGCGAGACCGTCGAGCACCTGCAGGCAGCCGCTGGTCGTCTCGTGGTGCCCGGTGCCGAAGGCGCGGCCTGCGGCGATGCGGAAGGCGCGGGTGCCGGGCGGCGGGTCGGCGTCGCCCGTGTGGACGAAGAAGCAGCCGACGTGCAGCGGCTCGAGGCCAGCCTGGCTCATCGTCACCCAATCCTCGTTGCCGAGCCGCTCGATCTCGGGGTCGGCGTGCGCGCTTGGCGCCAGCGTGCGGATGGCGGCAAGGGTGTCGGCGTTCGGCTCGCGCTCCATGTAGACGTCGAGGCGCCAATGCTCGCGGTCGTCCTCGACGGTTTCCGACGTCATCAGCACCGCGCCGGGCACCGGCTCGTCGAGGCCGTCGATCGCTTCGGCCTCGGCGCGGGTGCAGGGGAGGGTGACCTTCCAGCTACCGGACATAGCTGGCGCCGTTGATGTCCAGGACTGCCCCGGTCATCGAAGGCGGCGCGTCGAGCGCGAGGAACCTGGCTGCCGCCGCGACCTCCTGGGGTTCGGCGACGCGGCCGAGCGGGATGTCGGCGAGGAGCTTGTCGCCGCCG
>CAXTNG010000069.1:7025-12650 GCA_964245475.1 uncultured Sphingomonas sp.
GGCGCCGCCGCGGCTCTCCAGATAGTCCTCGGCCATGCCGGTCATGGTGAAGCCGGGGCAGATCGCAAACGCGAGGATGTTCTGAGCCGCATAAGCGCGCGCGATCGTCTTGGTCATCGCGACCATGCCGGCCTTGGACGCGGCATAATGCCAGTGCGCGGGGGAATCGCCGCGGTAGGCGGCGCGGCTGGCGACGTTGACGATCCGCCCGCCGGTGCCGCGCCCCTGCCAGTCGAGGACGGCCAAGCGGCAGAGCTCGGCGGCGGCGGTGAGATTGACGCGGAGCGTGCGCTCCCAGCTTTGCGTCCAGTCCTCGGCGTCGAGCGGGTTGGCTTCGAAGATGCCGGCGTTGTTGATCAGGATGTCGATCGGGTCATGCCGCTGCGCCTCGGTCCACAGCGCCTGAGCGGCGCCTGGCTCGTCGAAGTCGGCGAGGATGCCGCTGCGGGTGCCGTGGCCGATGACAGTGGCGCCGGCTTGAGTGAGGGTGTCGGCGACGGCGGCGCCGATGCCGCGGGAGGAGCCGGTGAGGAGGATGCGGGTCATGGTCTGTCGTGTTGCCCGGTGCGGGGCCCCGGCTCAAGGCCGGGGTGACGGGGCTCTCTTAAGCAGCAACCCGCGCCACGAACTCGCCCGCACTCGTCTTCAGCGCCGTCAGCCGCCCGTCGAGGCGGTCGAAGCCCTGGCTGACCGTGTCGATCTCGCCCGCGACCGCTTCGGTGTCTTCACGAATCGCGGCGATGGTGCCGCTCATCGAATCGGCGGCGAGCGCGGTCTCGTCGACCGCGGCGGTGATCGCGGTGACGGTCTGCGCTTGCGCTTCCATCGCATGGCGGATGCGGTCGGCGGAGGTCTGGACCTCGGCGACCGTCGCCTTGATGCTGGCATTGGCGTCGACGTTGGAGCGGGTGGCGGACTGGATGGCGGCGATCTTTGCGGCGATGTCGTCGGTCGCGCGCGCGGTCTGGCTGGCGAGGCTCTTCACCTCCTGCGCCACCACCGCGAAGCCGCGGCCTGCGTCGCCTGCGCGCGCCGCTTCGATCGTGGCGTTGAGCGCGAGCAAGTTGGTCTGGCCGGCGATGTCGCGGATCAGGCCGAGGATCGATTCGATCGACTGGGCATGGCCGCTGAGCGTCTCGGCCATGCTCACCGCCTGGCCGGCGTGGGCGGAGGCGCGGGTGGCAATGTCGGCGGCGGCCTCGACCTCGGTGCGCGCATCCTCGATTGCACGGATCAGGCCGGCGGCGGTCTGCGCGGCCTCGCGCATTGCGACGGCGGACTGTTCGGCGGCGGCGGCGACCTCGCTGGTCTTGCCGAGCATGCCGCGGGCAAGGCCGGAGGCGCAGTCGCCCTGAGCGCGGAGCAGGTGCCCCTCCTCCGTCGCCCGCTCGACGACGACGGCGATGTCGTCGCGGAAGGCGCTGGCGAGCTGGTCGCGCTTGGCCTGCGCTTCGTGCGCGGCGAAGCCGGCGAACAGCTCGACGGTGAGCTCGGTCTCCATGCCGAACAGCTGCATCAGCGTGTGGACGAGCTCGCCGTGGCGCGGATCGTCGCTGCGCACGCGGCGGAGGAGCACGCCGAGCGCTGCGCGGTCGCTGGCGCAGGACATGGCGAGCACCTCCATCGGCTGGATGCCGGCGGCGTAGGCGGCGGCGACCGAGCGTTCGAGTGACTCGACCCAGGCACGGCCGGCGAGGTCGCAGCAGCGGTTGCGCAGATAAGTACGGCCCGCGGCCATGCGGCGCTCGCGGTCGAGCGGGGTCCATTCGGCCGCGGTGGGATTGGCGCGGCGCCAATGATCCCAATAGGCGTCTACCACCGCGTCGGCCTCGGGCTCGATGACGTCCCAAACCGCCGCGGCATGCTGGAGCAGCTTGCCCTCACCGCCATCGAACGCGCGGATGCGCGCGAGCAGATCGATCGTGGCGGCAATGGTGGTCGGCTCGGGCATGTTGCGCACGGGTACGGCTCCGGATGTGGTCCGCGTCCGGGCTAAACGGGATTGGTTAACAGCGCGTGAGAGCGCCGCGGCTTGCATCGGCCTAGCTGTCCGCATAGTGCGGCGGCATTCCATTTGCCTCGAGGACCTCCCGTCTTGGCCACGCGCGTCTCTGCTCGCCCGCTTTCGCCCCATCTGCAGATCTGGCGCTGGGGGCCGCACATGCTGGTGTCGATCCTGCACCGCGCGACCGGCACGGGCATGGCGACGGTGGGTACCGCGCTGCTCGTCTGGTGGCTGGCGGCGCTCGCGGCGGGGCAGGACGCCTATGCGGCCTTCGCCGACGTCTTCACCTATTCGGATGGGCGGTTGAACGCGGTCGGCTGGGTGATCGGAGTGGGGCTGACGCTGTCGCTGTTCCAGCACCTGTCGAACGGCGTGCGGCACCTGTTCATGGATATCGGCGCGGGCTTCGAGCTCAGGACGACGAAGCTGGCGTCCATGGCGACGATCGTCGCGGCGGTGGTGCTGACCGCCGGATATTGGCTCTTCATTCTGTTCGGAAAGGCGGCGTGATGCGGTCGGGAACATCGCTCGGTCGCGCGCGGGGCCTGGGCTCCGCGCATGCTGGGAACGCGCATTGGCTGCACCAGCGGATCACCGCGGGGTCGAACCTGTTCCTCATGCTCTGGCTGCTCATCGCAGTCGCGCGTCTGAGCGGCTATGATTACGGGACCGTGCATGCGTGGCTGCGCTCCAGCTGGGTAGCGGTGCCGATGGTGCTGCTGGTCGTCTCGGTCTTCTACCATTTCCGGCTGGGGCTGCAGGTGGTGATCGAGGACTACCAGACCGACGCGAGCCGCATCGCGCTGCTCGTGCTGCTCAACTTCTTCACCGTTGCTGCCGCCGGAGTCGCCATCTTCTCGATCCTCAAGGTCGCCTTCGGAGCCGCCGCCTGATGCCTGCGTCGTACCAGATCATCGACCATACGTATGACGCGGTGGTCGTCGGCGCGGGCGGCAGCGGCCTGCGCGCGACGATGGGGATCGCCGAGAGCGGGCTGAAGACCGCGTGCATCACCAAGGTGTTCCCGACCCGCTCGCACACCGTGGCGGCGCAGGGCGGGATCGCGGCGAGCCTGGGCAACAACTCGCCCGACCATTGGTCCTGGCACATGTACGACACCGTCAAGGGCTCCGACTGGCTCGGCGACCAGGACGCGATCGAATATATGGTGCGCGAGGCGCCGGCGGCGGTCTACGAGCTGGAGCACGCGGGCGTGCCGTTCAGCCGCAACGACGACGGGACGATCTACCAGCGTCCCTTCGGCGGGCACATGCAGAACATGGGCGAGGGGCCGCCGGTGCAGCGCACCGCGGCTGCCGCCGACCGCACCGGCCATGCCATGCTCCACGCGCTGTACCAGCAGTCGCTGAAGTACGACGCCGACTTCTATGTCGAATATTTCGCGCTCGACCTGATCATGGAAAACGGCGCCTGCCGCGGCGTGATGGCGTTGTGCATGGAGGATGGGTCGATCCACCGCTTCCGTTCGCATGCCGTCGTGCTGGCGACCGGAGGCGGCGGGCGCGTCTATCAGTCGGCGACGTCGGCGCACACCTGCACCGGCGACGGCAACGGCATGGCGCTGCGCGCCGGGCTGCCGCTGCAGGACATGGAGTTCGTCCAGTTCCACCCGACCGGCATCTACGGTGCGGGCGTGCTGATCACCGAGGGCGCGCGCGGCGAGGGCGGCTACCTGACCAATTCCGAGGGCGAGCGCTTCATGGAGCGCTATGCGCCGAGCGCCAAGGACCTGGCGTCGCGCGACGTCGTGTCGCGCTCGATGGCGGCGGAGATGCGCGAAGGCCGTGGCGTCGGCAAGGACAAGGATCACATCTACCTGCACCTCGACCATATCGATCCCAAGGTGCTGCACGAGCGGCTGCCGGGGATCACCGAGACGGGCAAGATCTTCGCGGGCGTCGACCTGACCCGCCAGCCGCTGCCAGTGACGCCGACCGTCCACTACAACATGGGCGGCATCCCGACGAACTATCACGGCGAAGTCGTGACGCTGCGCGACGGCGATCCCGACGCGGTGGTGCCGGGGCTGTTCGCGGTCGGTGAGGCGGCCTGCGTGGCGGTGCATGGCGCCAACCGGCTGGGGTCGAACTCGCTGATCGACCTGGTGGTGTTCGGCCGTGCCACGGGGCTGCGGCTCAAGGAGACGCTGAAGCCGGGAACCGCGCATAATCCGCTGCCCAAGGGCTCGGAGGAGCTGGCGCTGACCCGGCTCGACCATTTCCGTAAGGCGAGCGGCGGATCGCCCACCGCGAAGGTGCGTGCCGAGATGCAGCGCACGATGCAGCGCCACGCCGCGGTCTTCCGCGACAGCGAGCTGCTGGGCGAGGGCGTCACCAAGATGGACGCGATCTACAAGTCGATGAGCGACATCGGCATCAAGGACCGCTCGCTGATCTGGAACACCGACCTGGTCGAGACGCTGGAGCTCGACAACCTCATTGGGCAGGCGGTGGTGACGATGCGCGGCGCCGAGAACCGCAAGGAGTCGCGCGGCGCGCACATGCACGAGGACTATCCCGAGCGCGACGACGCGAACTGGATGAAGCACACCACCGCGACGTTCGAGGGCTGGGGCGGGAATGGCGGCGCGTGCCGGCTCGATTACCGGCCGGTGCATGACTACACGCTGACGGACGATGCGGAGTATATCAAGCCCAAGAAGCGGGTGTATTGACGATGGCGAGTGAACCGGCTGGAGGCAGCGTCGTACATGTAAGTTTGAGCGCGTCCGAGTTGCATAAGCTGGATGGTAGGATCGTCCAGTTGGACGATTGTCCTCTCGGCCAGAGGTGATCCGGCGCTCTCGGCGGGTCCTTGCTCTGCGTACGTGACACCTTCATATGGATCATATGAGCGTGCGATCCGCCCGACCCGTAACTATCACCCTCGGTTCTCAGGCCGAGCGGGCGCGGGGGCGGGTCGCGTCGGGGCAATATGCTTCGTTGAGCGAGGTCGTGCGCGCCGGGTTGCGGGCGCTCGATCGCGAGGAACGGTTCCTTGACGCGCTGATGAAAGCGCGCGTCGAGGAGGCGCTGGCCGATCCCGCCCCGTCAATACCGCAGGATGAGGTGTTCGCCGCGCTTAGGGCGCATCACGCGGCGGCGTGACGCGCCGGATCGTGTGGCGGCCTGACGCTCAGGCCGACTTGCTGGCGCTCTACGATTGGATTGCGGGACAGGCTGGCCGTGACACGGCGCTGAGCTATGCAAGTGGTATAGAAGCCAAGGCTTCGTCTTTAGCCGAGTTCTCCGACCGGGGCACACCGCGTGACGATCTGGCACCTTTCCTGCGCACCGTCATATACAGACGGCGAACCGTCATCGCCTATCGCGTCGTTGGCGACGCAGTCGAGATCGTAAGGCTTGCACACAAGGGTCGCGACCTCGGTCGCATGTTCATCGAGGAGGATTGACGTGCGCGCGGTTGCCGTCGTTGTGGCGGCTGCCTTTGTGGCTATGACGCCGCTGGCTGCCGCTTTGTCGCCAGCCGACACATTCTATGTCAAACACCTGGACGCCAGCGGCATTCCCGTCCTCGGCTCCGCCCGCGCGCCCGAACAGGCGCTCCCTGCAGCGCGCTCCATCATCATCGGCATGCTC
>CAXTNG010000070.1:0-3278 GCA_964245475.1 uncultured Sphingomonas sp.
GATCTACACTATCCCGGTGTTTCTTATTCTTTCGCTGGTGAGCGGATTTCTGCTGGAGACGAATTCTTCAACATCGAGCGTTGCGGATCGTGTGCTGGTTCCTGATCGGTTTCGCGGTTTTGGCAATACCGATTACGCTAGTTGCTCTCAATCGCAGCAACGGCAGCTAACCACCAAAAAGAAGAAGCTGGACCCTGGGTCAAGCCCGGGGTGACGCGGCGAGGATAGGGCTACCCATCAACAACCGGTCGGGGCAAAGCCCATGCCGCCGTTGGCGCACGGGTGCGCCGACGGCCGGACTCGTCGCCGGGGCGGATTAGCTTGCGCTAATCCCCTGCGACGAGGCCCTGCACCGTATCCATGAACTTCATCAGCCCGATCGGCTTCGCAACGTACGCAGCCGCTCCCGCGGCGCGGATGCGGTCTTCGTCGTCGCGGCCGGAGTAGGCGGTGACGGCCATCACGGGGATCGCGCGCAGCTCGTCGTCGGCCTTGAGCGCCAGGATCAGGTCGTAGCCGGTGACGTGCGGCATCTGGATGTCCATCACGATCAGGTCGGGCTGGAACTCGCGGGCGCGCGCGACCGCTTCGCGACCGTCGCGGACGGGCTCGACGGCGTACTCGTGCGCCCTGAGCAGGTCGCAGAACAGCTTGAGATTGAGTTCGTTGTCCTCGACAACGAGCACCCTTTTTGCCACGCCACCTCCGATGCGCCCGAACCCAGACGCTTACGCAAAGCCGCCCGCACACACAAACGACGAAGCCGGCGCCCTGGCGCTCCAGGCGCTCGCCTGGACGCTGGCGGAGGACGCGCGGGCGCAGCGGCTGCTCGACGTGACCGGGCTGGAGCCCACAGAACTGCGCACGCGCGCCGGCGAGCCGGCGGTGCTGGCGGCGGCGCTCGCCTTCCTCGAAGGGCACGAGCCGAACTTGATTGCCTGCGCGGAGGAGCTCGGCGTCCAGCCCGGAGCGCTGGTGCAGGCGCGGGCGGCGCTCGAAGCATGAGGCCGCTGCTGATCACCGACTGCGACGAGGTGCTACTGCACATGGTGCGGCATTTCGGCGCGTGGCTCGACGAGGCGCACGCCATCGAGTTCCGCTTCGGCGCGGGGGACTGGGCAGGCCGGATGCGGCGGCGCGACGGCGGCGGGCCGCTGACCAACGAGGAAATGTGGGAGAAGCTCGGGGGCTTCTTCCCCGCCGAGATGGCGCGGCAGACGTTGGTGCCGCATGCCCGCGAGGCGCTCGGCACGCTGGCCGAGACGGCGGACATCGTCGTGCTGACCAATCTGGAGGATCAATGCCGCCAGCCGCGGATCGAGCAGCTGGCGGCGCATGGCATCCGCCATCGCGTCGAGTGCAACCAGGGCGGCAAGGGCGGGCCGGTGGCGCGGCTGGTCGCCGAACACGGCTCGCCGGTGACGGTGTTCGTCGACGATCTGGCGGTGCACCATGAATCGGTCGCGCGGCATGCGCCGGGCGTGCATCGGCTGCACATGGTGTCGGAACCCGAGCTGGCGCCGCACGTCCCGATGGCGCCGCACGCGCATGCGCGGATCGACGATTGGGCGCGGGCGCGGGAGTGGATCTCCGAACGCTTTGCGGCGGGACTGCCCGCCGAACAGGAGGAACTCGCATGACCGACCGGATCGACCGCGCGTTGCAGGAACTCGGGTTGACGTTGCCCGAGGCGGCGGCCCCGGTTGCGGCCTATGTGCCGGTGGTCGAGGCGGGCGGGCTGCTCCATCTGTCGGGGCAGCTGCCGTTCGTCGGCAGCAAGCTGGTCACCGGGCGGCTAGGCGAGGGGCTGACGCTGGAGCAGGGGCAGGCGGCGGCCCAGGCCTGTGGGCTGATGGTGGTGGCGCAGCTGCGGAAATATCTGGGCGATCTGTCGCGGGTGGGGCGGATCGTGAAGCTGGGCGTGTTCGTGAACTCCGCGGCCGATTTCACCGACCAGCCCAAGGTGGCGAACGGCGCGTCCGAGCTGATGGTGGCGCTGTTCGGCGACGCGGGCAAGCATGCGCGCTCGGCGGTGGGTGTGCCGGTGCTGCCGCTGGGGGCTGCGGTGGAAGTGGATGCGGTTGTGGCCCTTGCCGATTAGGTTGGCGAGTTTTCTCCCCTCCCCTTCAGGAGTGTCGCGTCGGCCATGCCCCCGGCATGGCCTGAACGATGCGGGGCATCGTTCACTCGACACTCCTGAAGGGGAGGGGCTTGAAGCGGCGCTGATGTGACCCCCGTTACCGCCCGCATCGCCGATGGCGTCGGCTCCGTCCCCACAGAGGACTGGGACGCTTGCGCCGGCTCGGGCAACCCCTTTGTCGGCCACGCCTTCCTCAGCGCGCTGGAGGAGTCCGCGAGCGTCGGCGCCCGCTCGGGGTGGCAGCCGTTGCCGGTGATCGTCGACGGCGCCGACGGCAGGCCCGCCGCCATCGCGCCGGCGTATGTCAAAAGCCACAGCCAGGGCGAATATGTCTTCGACCACGCCTGGGCCGACGCCTGGACGCGGGCGGGCGGAAATTACTACCCCAAGCTGCAGATCGCTTCGCCCTTCTCGCCGGTGCCGGGGCCACGGCTGCTGCTGCGCGAGCAGGCCCAAGCGCCGGCGCTGCTCGCGGCGGTGCAGGCGGTGGTCGACCAGAACGACCTGTCGTCGGCGCACGCGACCTTCGTGACGCCCGACCAGCTGCCGCTGTTCGAGACGGCGGGGTGGCTGATCCGGCAGGGCACGCAATTCCACTGGTCGAACCGGGGTTATGCGACGTTCGACGACTTCCTCGCCGATCTCGCGAGCCGCAAGCGCAAGGCGATTCGGCGGGAGCGCGCCGCGGCGGTCGAGGGGCTGACGATCCGGCACCTGACCGGCAGCGCGATCGAGCCGCGGCACTGGGACGCCTTCTGGCGCTTCTACCAGGACACCGGCAATCGCAAATGGGGCCGGCCGTATCTGACGCGCGCCTTCTTCCCGCTGCTCGGCGAGGCGCTCGGCGACCAGGTGCTGCTGATCCTCGCCGAGCGCGACGGGCGGCCGATCGCGGGGGCCTTGAACCTGATCGGGGCGGACACGCTCTACGGGCGCTATTGGGGAGCGACCGAGGAGGTGCCGTTCCTCCATTTCGAGCTCTGCTATTATCAGGCGATCGATGCGGCGATCGCACGCGGACTCGCGACGGTCGAGGCGGGGGCGCAGGGGGAGCACAAGCTCGCCCGCGGCTATGTGCCGGTGCCGACCTGGTCGGCGCATTACATCCCGGACCCGGGATTCCGCCGCGCCACCGCCT
>CAXTNG010000070.1:3288-12598 GCA_964245475.1 uncultured Sphingomonas sp.
ACTTCCTCCGCCGCGAGCGCGAGGCGGTGGCGGCGGACCGCGACTATCTCGGCGAGATGACGCCGTTCCGCAAGACGAACGGCGGCTGACGGCCGTCGACGCGGTAGAGGACGTCGCGGCCGTTCCGCCAGATCGGGGTGAGGCCCTGCGCCAGCGCCGGGTCGAACGGCGGCGGGTTGAGCATCCACACGTAATCGAAAGCGTCGCGCGGCAGGGCGGCGAGCGCCCAGCTGACCGGCCGCCACCATTCGCCGCGGCAGCGCCGGTCGGTGACGATCTCCGACGGATCGTGGGCGAAGCCGCGCGCGGCGAAGTAGCGGACGGTGAGCAGCTGCCCGCCAGCCATCGACCATTGGTCGTTGGCATAGGCGAGGCGGCGCTCCAGCGCGATCGCGGGAAGGTGCTCGAAGCGGGTGTAGGTCCAGTCGTCCTGGCAGCGCCGCCCGACGAAGCTGACCAGGCGCGCGCCTTGGGGCAGGCGGTCGAGCGCGGTCAGCACCCGGTCGTACTCGCGGTCGTAGAGCGCGAAGCTGATTGTGGTACCGAGCAGCCGTGCGCCGAAGAAGGCGAGGCCGAGCGCGGCGAAGGTGGCGGCGCCGCGGAACGACAGGCCGTGCTTGGGCCGGAGCGCGATCACCGCGATCGCAAGCATGAACGGCGCCAGGCGCATGTCGGCATAGGCCGAGCCGAAGACGATGCGCGGCAGCAGGATGAACACGGCGAGCAGGAACAGCGCCGAGATGCCGAGCTGGCGGGAATATTGGATGCGCTCGTCGCGCACGCCCTTGAACAGGATCAGGAACAGCACCGTCGCCGATGCCATGTCCCAGCCGATCCAGCGATCGCGCAGGACCATCGCGAGATAGTTGAACTTCTGCTTCCAGTCGAACCAGTCGGTGGTGCGCCCGGTGACGTGATCGCCCGAGCGCCAGAACACCATTAGCGCCATCGGCAGCGCCAGCGGCAGGCAGCCGAGCCCGGCGCGCAGCCACGCCTCAAACCATCCACGCATCCCACGCCCGCGCATCCGGTCGTGCTGGCGGATCATCTCGGCGGAGAAGGCGAGCACGCCCAGCGCGCCCCAACCGAAGGTGTGGCAGAGCCAGAGGAAGCAGGACATCGGCACGAAGACGATCGCACGTAGCGCGAGCTGATCGAGCCGCGCCATGCGCAGCCACAAAGCAAACAGGTTGAGCGCCAGCGCCATCGACAGCGCGAAGTTCACGAAGCCGAACTGGAACGGGTAGCTGTAGGCGAGCGGCAGCGCGAACAGCGCGGTCGCCGGGATGCGCCCGTGCACCTCGCGCGCGATCCAGAGTAGGCCGCTGACGGTGAGCGGCGGGATGATGAGGACGATCAGCTTGACCGCAAGCTCAAGCCCGAACAGCTTCGCCAGCGGCACGACGAGCAGGTCGATGCCGAGGTTGCCGATCACCTGCCAGCGGAAATCATACCAGTTGCCGAGCCACGGATGGTCGCCGATCGCGAGCTGGACCCGGTAGCGCCCCATGTGGCCGGGCAGGTCGACCAGCGGCGGGATGTCCGGCCAGAGCAGCGGCACGATCGCGAGCGCGGCCATCGTGGCGACGAAGGTGCGGGTCTGCCACCAGTGAAGCCGCGTCTCCATGCGTCCCGACCCTTACGGGCCAGCGTCGGCGTTCGGCAAGCGGGTGAAGCGGCCCGGGAGCCTAGCGGACGCGATAAACCCGGAGCGCGCCAGCGCCGGCGACCGTTACGGGATCGAGCCACGGGGGCACGCGGTTCGCCGCCAGGCCGTTCGCCAGACTGTCAGGCCGCCGCGAGCGGAAGACCGCGGTGTCGCCGCCGGCGAGGCACAGCACGAGGTAGCGCGCGTGGTTGGCGCGGACGATCGGAGCGGCGCGGGCGGGATCGCCGCTGAACGCCTCCACCACGTCGCGCATCTTCGCCATGTTGCGGTGATAGCCGCTGGCGACGACCGAATCCGCGGACTTGACCAGGATTTCCGGGCCGAGGTCTAGCGTCGTGAACAGGAGGCTGGGGGGCAGACCGGTGAGCGAGGCGAGGTCGCAGCCGATGCCGGCGCCGCTGGCGAGCGTCGCGCCCTCGAACTGGCGGAGCCCGCCGCGCGCGTCCCCGGCGAAGCGCGCGTCGAAGGGCTTCATCGCGGCGCTGGCGAGCGTCGGCGTTGCCAGGAGCGGCAGCGCGACCGTGACGAGGACGCGAGGCAGCAGGGGGCCGATCGCGCGGACCCGCGGCAGGTAGTGGTCGATCAGCAGCGCGGAGAAGGGCACGGCGAGGATCGCGACGTTGGTGCCTTCGCGCATCACCAGCAGCCCGACCGGCGTTGCGGCGGCGGCGAGCAGGATCAGCCAGAGCCAGCGCCGCTCGGCGAGCGGCCGATGCCGATCGGGCAGGCCCGCCAGCGCCGCGGCGAGGAGGACGAGCGGCGTCCACAGCAGCATCAGCCGCACCGACAGGAACTGCCGGGTGATCGGCAGCCCTTCGAAGATAACGCCGTGCCAATAGCGCTCCATCACCGGATCGAGGGTCGCGAACGGATTGACCGCGCAGACGCCGATCGGAACGACGATCAATGTTCCTGCCATGGCCCCGATCGCCGCGGCGAATGCGAGCCGGACGGGCTTGCCGCAATCAATGCGCGTCGCGGCGTGCGCCAGCAGCGCGGCGGCAGCGAACGCGGCGAGGTGTGGCCATCCGACCGTATCGCAATGCGGCCATAGCTCGGAGGCGGGCCGGGTCGCGAGATGGACGATCACGCTGGTGCCGGCTAAACCGGTCAAGAACCAGGCGAGGCCGCGTTCGCCGAGCAGGGTGTAGCGCAAGGCGTAGAGCCCGGCGAACAGCACGACGAGCGGCAGCCCTTCGAGCGAGATCGAGAGCCATAGCGCGGCGACGCCACCGGCGAGCAGCGCCGACCGGCGATCGGGGGCGCGGACGAACAGGGTCGCGGTGCCGAGCGCGGCGATCGCCTGCCAGCCGTGATGGTCGATCCGCATCGGCGCGAAGGTGCTGAACAGCAGCGGGAAGAGAGGGACGATCGCGACGGCGATACCCTGCAAACGCCGGTCGGCACCGAGCTCGCCCATCAGCCGCCGGATCAGGCTCATCACGAGCAGGAGCTGGCCGAGCGGTACGATCGTCATCGCGAGCTTCGAGGCGAGCGGCTCGGCAAACAGCGACCGGGTGACGAGCAGCGCCGCGGCTACGGGTAAGTCGACCAGCCGCGACCAGTGCATCGCGGCTCCGGCGGGCGGGTCCATGCGGTACTGGGTGACGTCGAACCAGCTCTGACCAGAAAGGAGATCGCGGACCTCCATCAGCCGCAGGAAGTCGTCGGGGTCCTGCGTGCGGAAGCCGACGATGGCGGGGAGGAAGAGAAGCAGCAGCACGAGGCTCCATGCTGCCCAGATCGTCAGAACGGGGTGTCGTCGCAGGAAAGTGGCGACGCGTTCGGACGCGCTGCGGCCCGGAACGGCGTGCGGTGGTGCGCAGACGTCCACGGTTCGCTCAGGCAGCCTTGAGGCGCTCGGGCACCGCGCGCAGCGAGGTCAGCGCCTCGGCTTCGCCCTCGCGGCCGGCCTCGTGATATTCGGCGTCCTCGTTGACCGCCCAGACGTCGTGGACGCGCGCGCCGGCCAGGATGTTGCGGACGGTGAGCATCGCCGTCATCATCGCATGGTCCTGGTTGTTGTAGCGATGCATGCCGTTGCGGCCGACGAGGTGCAACGTCGGGTAGCGCGCCTCCAACTCCTGCGCGAGCGCGGCGACGTTGGCGGCATAATCCTCGTCGTAGACCGGATACGCCTTCTCCTGCCGCACCACGACGCCGCCGGTGACCTGCTCGGCGCTGCACAGGCCGAGCGTCGCCATCTCGCGCGTCGCCAGCGCGACGAGGTCGTCATCACTCGCCGACCAAAGGCCGTCGCCCTCGAAGCAGAAATACTCCAGCCCGACGCAGGCGAGGCCGGGGTCGGGCACCATCTCGGGCGACCAGCTCCGGAAATTCTGGACGCGGCCGACCTTCACCTTCGAATCGTGAATGTAGATCCAATTGTCGGGGAACAGGTCGGGCGAGCGGATGGTCAGCGCGACGGTGAGGAAGTCGCGATAGCGGAGCCGGCGCGCCTCGGGCAGCGCCTGGGGAAGCGGGTGGAGGCGGGTCGCCAGCTCGCGCATCGGCGCGGAGCTGATGACGTGGGTGGCGGCGATCGCCACCGTCTCGCCGGCTTCGTTGGTCGCGTGGACGCGCCAGCGCTGGCCGTCATGCGACAGCTGGCGGAGGCTGTGGCCCATCAGCACGGTGTTGCCGTGATCGTGGACGCGGTCGCGCGCCGCTTCCCACATCATGCCGGGGCCGAGGCGCGGGTAGCGGAAGCTTTCGAGCAAAGTCTTCGCCTGCATGCCGTCGTTGGGACGCCGGTTGAGCCCGAGCGAGCGCTTGACGCCGTCGAGCACCGCGCCGCCGAGGCTGAGGCCCTTGATCCGCTGTGCCGCCCAATCGGCCGACATCTCGGTGCAGGCCATGCCCCACACCTTCTCGGTGTAGGTCTTGAAGAAGATCGAATAGAGCTTGCGGCCGAACTGGTTGACCACCCAGTCCTCGAAGGAGCGGACGTCTGGATTAGGCCGCGCCTTGGCCAGCGCGAAGCTCGCCATGCACAGCGTCGAGCGCCACAGGCCCAGGTTCCGCAACGCCTCGAACGCGCGCAGCGGGTAGCTGTAGAACTTGCCCTCATAATAGATGCGGCTCATCCGCGGCCGCTCGATGAAGTCGTCGGGCAGCAGCTCGTTCCAGAGGTCGACCACCTCCTTCGATTTCGAGAAGAAGCGGTGGCCGCCGATATCGAAGCGGAAGCCGTCGTGCTCGACCGTGCGGCTGATCCCGCCGACATAGGTCGGGTCGCGTTCGATCACCGTGACGGTGAAGCCGGCCTTGCCGAGCAGATAGGCGGCGGTCAGCCCCGCCGGCCCGGCTCCGATGATCGCGACGTCGACTGCTCGTGGCATTCCAGCCCCCCGGAAGTGATGCGGCGGGGATGAAGGAGGATGGTTTAAGGATGGTTAACAGGAGTCGGCGGCGCGCATCGATCGAGGGCGGTCATTGCACCGCAACCTTTTCGAGAGCATATAATGTGCAAGGAGCGCACCCATGCTTGCTACTTTTTTTGACGATATCCGTGAGCGGGACCTAATCGCGCCCCGCCGTTTGGCTGAGCGGCTGCGGCTGCCGATGTCGCAGCTCGCCAAGCTGGCGCACGTCAACCGCAACACCATGGCTGCCAAGCCCGACAGTCCCGCTGTGCAGGCGAAGCTAGGCCAGATCGCGGCGATTGTCGCCCGGGCCGCCGAACTGGCCGGCGACGAGGGACGTGCGATTATCTGGTTCAAGCATCAGCCTATTGCCGGTTTCGGTAAAACGGCAGAACAACTCGTCGAGAGCGGCCATGCCGAAGCAGTGATGTGGACGTTGGAAAGCATGGAGCAGGGCGCTTACGCTTGACGGCCAAACCTGCGATTGCTGCCGTTTGTAGGTGAGCCGTATGACCGGCATACCGCTTATCCCCCTTACCGGTCGGTTCTGGCGTATGCTCGGCGTTCGTTGGCAACGCCGCGCGTTCGAGAGCGGTTCGCATCTCACCGGCGGTCGGTGGAACCCGCCGGGCATGCCCGCGCTCTACGTGTCGGCCGATTACAACACCGCGATTTGAGAGATGCACCAGGATCTGGTCCGCCCCGGTATGCTAGTGGCGCATGATCTCCAGGCGCAGACGATCGCCGATCTTACGAGCAAAAATCCGGCGATTACGGCCTGCGCTTGGCGCGAAATCTACATCGTCGACCGCGGCGTTCCGCCAAGCTGGCCGCTGGCCGAGCAATTGATTGCTGCAGGCGCCGAGGGGGCACTTGTCCCCTCGGTGCAGAACCCCGGCGGGCACAACCTGGTGCTCTGGCGCTGGCATGATGCGAGCTCGTCGGGCGACGGCGCCGCCCTCACCCTCCTCGACCCGGAAGCGGCGCTGACCGGGCGCTAGGCTCGATCCCGCCGCCCCAGCAGCCGCAGCCTAAGGGCGTTGAGCTTGATGAAGCCCGCGGCGTCTCGCTGGTCGTAGGCGCCCTGGTCGTCCTCGAAGGTGACGACTTTCTCGGAGTAGAGGCTGTTCGGCGACTTGCGACCGGTGACGTGGACGCCGCCCTTGTAGAGCTTGAGGCGGACGGTGCCCGAGACCTTGAGCTGCGAATGGTCGATCGCGGCCTGCAGCATCTCGCGCTCCGGGCTGAACCAGAAACCGTTGTAGACCAGCTCGGCATAGCGCGGCGCGAGCTCGTCCTTGAGGTGCGCGGCGCCGCGGTCGAGGGTGATCTGTTCGATACCGCGATGCGCGAGGTGATAGATGGTGCCGCCCGGCGTCTCGTACATGCCGCGCGACTTCATGCCGACGAACCGGTTCTCGACGAGGTCCAGCCGCCCGATGCCATGCCTGCGGCCGAGCTCGTTGAGCGCCGCGAGCAGCGTCGCCGGACTCATCGCCTCGCCGTTAAGCGCGATGCCGTCGCCGCGCTCGAAGTCGATCGTGATCGTCTCCGGCTGGTCCGGCGCGTCCTCGGGATTGACCGTGCGCGAATAGACATAGTCGGGCACCTCGTCCCACGGGTCCTCGAGCACGCGGCCCTCGGACGAGGTGTGGAGGAGGTTGGCGTCGGTGGAGAAGGGCGCCTCGCCGCGCTTGTCCTTGGCGATGGGGATCTGGTGCGCCTCGGCGAACTCGATCAGGCGGGTGCGGCTGGTCAGGTCCCATTCGCGCCAGGGCGCGATGACCTTGATGTCGGGGTTGAGCGCATAGGCGGAGAGCTCGAAGCGGACCTGGTCGTTGCCCTTGCCGGTGGCGCCGTGCGCCACCGCATCCGCGCCGACCTCCGCCGCGATCTCGATCAGCCGCTTGGAGATGAGCGGGCGCGCGATCGAGGTGCCGAGCAGGTACAGCCCCTCGTAGAGCGCGTTGGCGCGCATCATCGGGAACACGTAGTCGCGGACGAACTCCTCGCGCAGGTCGTCGATAAAGATGTTCTCGGGCCTGATGCCGAGCAGCTCCGCCTTGATCCGCGCGGGCTCCAGCTCCTCGCCCTGGCCGAGATCGGCGGTGAAGGTGACGACCTCACAGGCATATTCCTGCTGGAGCCACTTCAGGATGACCGAGGTGTCGAGCCCGCCCGAATAGGCGAGCACGACCTTGTTGATGTCTTCGCGCATGCGGAGTCCTTAGCGGTTTGCGCGGGGCGTTATGCGGGTGAGGCCGGCTTCGCAAGGTATTCACTTGGGATGCAGCCGGCCGCCGCTAAGTGCCTACGCATCCGCATTCGGGAGTCTCTCGTGATCCGTGCCGTCCTTCCCGCCTCGCTCGTCCTCGCCGCCGCACCGGCGCTTGCCCAGGAGACGCAGGTATCCGCCGCCGCCAAGTTCCACCGCGAGTTCGTCGCGACCGACGCGAACAAGGACGGGCTATGGTCGCTGGCCGAGGTTCAGGCGCGCACCGCGCGCATGCACCCGACAGGGCGGGCGGACAGTGCGGCGCTCGCGAAGAAGCTGGCGGTGCTCTGGTTCGCCCGCGCCGACGCGAACCGGGACCGCAAGGTGACCGAGCCCGAGGCGCAGGCGCTGCTCGCCGCGACGTTTAAAGCCTATGATGCGAACGGCGACGGCCGGATCGGCGGCGACGAGCGCGCGGCGGCGAAGCGGGCGATCGCCAAGGGACGGTAAACCTCCAGGGACGGGAGCAGGCAAAAAAAGCCCGGTGCATCGCTGCACCGGGCTGAGGGTCGTCCGCAGGAGGAACGTGGTTCGGGAGGACGGGTGCTGCCCGCCCCCCGATCTCGTCAATAATTGTACGCGCGCTCGCCGTGCTCGGCGATGTCGAGGCCCTCGTGCTCGACCTCGGCGGTCGGGCGGATGCCGATGGTGAACTTGAGCGCCAGGAACAGCAGCGCGGAGACGCCGCCCGACCAGGCCAGCGTCAGCAGCACCGCCTGCAGCTGCACCCACAGCTGCGAGGCAATGCTGTACGCCTCCGGGGTGACCGCGACCGCGGGGAACTTGGTATAGTCGAAATAGCCCTGGCCGCCGAGCTTGGGATCGGCGACGATCGCGGTGCCCAGCGCGCCGACGATGCCGCCGATGCAGTGGACGCCGAACACGTCGAGCGAGTCGTCATACTTCAGCGCCTTCTTGACCGTGGTTACGAACACGAAGCAGATCGGCGACACGACGAGGCCCAGCACGATCGCGGTCATCGGCGCGGCGAAGCCCGAAGCAGGCGTGATCGCGACCAGCCCTGCCACCGCGCCGGTGGCGGCGCCCAGCAGCGACGGCTTCTTGTGGACGAACTGCTCGATCAGCGCCCAGCTGATCGCCGCTGCGGCGGTCGCGACATAGGTGTTGACGAAGGCGACCGCGGTGACGCCGTTCGCTTCGAGATTGGACCCGGCGTTGAAGCCGAACCAGCCGACCCACAGCAGGCTGGCGCCGATCATCGTCATGGTCAGCGAGTGCGGCGGCATCGGCTCCTTGTTGAAGCCCAGCCGCGGCCCGATGACGAGGCAGCCGACAAGGCCCGCGATGCCCGCGTTGATATGGACGACGGTGCCGCCGGCGAAGTCCAGCGCGCCCTTCAGGAAGAGGTAGCCGCCGTCGGTGGGCGCGTCCGGCAGGAAGTCCGGGCCTGCCCAATACCAGACCATGTGCGCGATCGGGAAATAGACAATGGTCATCCACGCGACCATGAAGATCATCAGCGGCGTGAACCGCACCCGCTCGGCGAACGCGCCGACGATCAGCGCGGGCGTGATGCACGCGAAGGTCATCTGGAACGCGACATAGGCGAGCTCGGGGATGTAGACGTTGTTGGAGAAGGTCGCCGCCAGCGTGGTGCCGTCGACGCCCATCAGGAACGCCTTGGACAGGCCGCCGAAGAAGTGGTTCTCGCCGCCGCTGGTAAACGCCATCGAATAGCCCCAGCAGCACCAGACCAGCGTCGCAATGCAGACGATCATCAGCACCTGCATCAGCACGCTGAGCATGTTCTTGGTGCGCACGAGGCCGCCGTAGAACAGCGCGAGGCCCGGCACCGACATCATCAGCACCAGCGCCGACGAGATCAGCATCCAGGTCGTGTCGCCCTTGTTGACCATGCCGGCCATCGCGGTGGCGGCGGGCGCCTTGATCGGCCCGGCCGCCGCCTGCGCCCAGGCGGGCATCGCCGCGAGGGCGAGGGCGCCCAAGCCGGCGGCGCCCGGGATCTTCATCGCTTGCTTC
>CAXTNG010000071.1:0-9902 GCA_964245475.1 uncultured Sphingomonas sp.
GCCACGAGCGGTCCGCCCGCGGAGAACCCCCTCCACCACCCGGCTGCGCCGGGCGGTCCACCTCCCCGTGCCGGGGAGGATTTGGCAGACCTCGCCGAACGCGCCGCGCGGCTCGCAAAGGCGGACCTCGTCACCGGCATGGTCGGCGAGTTCCCCGAGCTACAGGGCCTGATGGGCGGCTATTACGCCGCCGCCCAGGGCGAGCCGCGCGAGGTGTGGGAAGCCGTCCGCGACCATTACAAACCGGTCGGGCAGGGCGACGACGTGCCGACCGCACCGGTGACGGTGGCGGTAAGCTTGGCGGACAAGCTGGATACGCTGCTGTCGCTATTCCTTGTGGGAGAGGCTCCGACCGGCTCTCGCGACCCATTTGCTTTGCGCCGTCAAGCCATTGCTATTCTCGGGATTGTGAACAGAACGGATGTTCACTTGCCGATCCAGCGTGTTTTGCCGTTGCTGGCTGCTTCAGTCGTCCACGCTCAGATGCGATGGGAATATCCAAAGCTAGCGCATGAGGTAGACATTTATTTCGAGGCCTTGGCCTCCGATCGACCCATTGAGCTAACCGACAATGGCACCCCCTATCGAATTCAGAATAACGGCACTGGTAGAGACTACTACGCCGATCCAATGGCGGGAACTATCGCCGAGGCTTATTACCGACATTACCGAGCCGCGGCCGATACCGATCAGGTTTTGACATTCCTTGCCGACCGCCTCAAGGTCCAGCAACGCGAAGCCGGCGTCCGCCACGACCTGATCGACGCGGTGTTCGCCCTCGGCGGCGAGGACGACCTCGTCCGCCTGCTCGCTCGCGTCCGCGCACTCCAGGCGTTCGTCGGCACGGAGGACGGCGCCAACCTCCTCGCGGGCTATAAGCGCGCGGCGAATATTCTGAAGAAGGAGGGGTGTCCCCCTCTCCTTCCGGGAGAGGGACAAGGCGCGTCAGCGCCGCGGGGTGAGGGTGAGCGCGAGACGCCTGCGGTTGGTCACCCTCACCCTTCCGCCGCCTCCGGCGGCTCCCTCCCTCTCCCAAAGGGAGAGGGATTAGGGCTGTCCTACACGCCCGAAATCGCCGAAGCCGCGCTCATCGCGGCCCTCGACTCGGCCGAGCCAGCCGCCGCCCGCGCGGTGGCGGCGGAGGATTTCGAGGGCGCGATGGCGGCGCTCGCTTCGTTGCGCGCGCCGATTGACGCGTTCTTTGACACGGTGACCGTCAACGACCCCGATCCGGCCAGGCGCGAGGCGCGGCTGGCGCTGCTCGACCGCGTGCGCGCCGCCGTCCACAGTGTTGCGGATTTCTCGAAGATCGAGGGCTGATGCTATAGCGGATAGCGTCCACTTTGGTACACTTCCGCGCCCTTGCTCCCGGCGCAATCATGCTGCAATGCACAAAGATCAGTGCAGCAGCGTAGGTGAGGACATGGCGACGATGACCGACACCCAGTACGTCTATCGCTTTGGCGGCGGCGTGTCCGACGGGGGCAAAGGCGACCGCAACCTCCTCGGCGGCAAGGGCGCCAACCTTGCCGAGATGGCGTCGATCGGCCTGCCCGTGCCGCCGGGCTTCACCATCTCCACCGCGATGTGCGCGCGCTATTACGACGAGGGCGAGTCCTTCCCGCAGTCGCTCCGCGACGAGGTCGCCCACGGCGTCGCCCATATCGAGCAGGTCACCGGCAAATGCTTCGGCGATGCGAGCGACCCGTTGCTCGTCTCCGTCCGCTCCGGCGCGCGCGTGTCGATGCCCGGCATGATGGACACGGTCCTCAACCTCGGCCTCAACGACCGGACTGTCGAGGGGCTGGCGCAAGCGTCCGGCGATCCCCGCTTCGCCTGGGACAGCTACCGCCGCTTCATCCAGATGTACGCCGACGTGGTGCTGGAGCTCGATCACGGCGCCTTCGAAGAAGCGCTGGAGGTCGCCAAGGAGGACCGCGGCTTCACCCTCGACACCGAACTCAGCGCCGACGACCTCCGCGCGCTGGTCGCCGAATACAAGGGCCTGGTCGAGGAGCAATGGGGCAAGCCCTTCCCGCAGGACGTCCACGATCAGCTGTGGGGCGCGGTCGGCGCGGTGTTCGGCTCCTGGCAGTCGGACCGCGCCAAGGTCTATCGCCGCCTCAACGACATCCCCGCCGATTGGGGGACCGCGGTCAACGTCCAGGCGATGGTCTTCGGCAACATGGGCGACACCAGCGCCACCGGCGTCGCCTTCACCCGCGATCCCGCCAAGGGCGACCGCGCCTATTACGGCGAGTTCCTGATCAACGCGCAGGGCGAGGACGTCGTCGCCGGCATCCGCACGCCGCAATATCTGACCAAGGCCGCGCGGGAGACGGCGGGCGCGCAGGCGGCGTCGATGGAGGAGGCGCTGCCGCAGGTCTATGCCGAGCTCGCGCGCGTGTTCGATCTGCTCGAGACGCATTACCGCGACATGCAGGACATCGAGTTCACGGTGCAGCAGGGCAAGCTCTGGATGCTCCAGACCCGCTCGGGCAAGCGCACCGCCAAGGCCGCGCTTAAGATCGCGGTCGACATGGCGAACGAGGGGCTGATCACCCGCGAGGAAGCGATCCGCCGCGTCGACCCGCAGGCGCTCGACCAGCTTCTCCACCCAACGCTCGATCCCACCGCCAAACGCGACGTTCTCACCAAGGGCCTCCCCGCCTCGCCGGGCGCCGCATCGGGCCGCATCGTCTTCGACGCCGACACCGCCGAGAAACGCAACGCCGCGGGCGAGAGCGTCATCCTGGTCCGCACCGAGACCAGCCCCGAAGACATCCACGGCATGCACGCCGCCAAGGGCATCCTCACCGCGCGCGGCGGCATGACCAGCCACGCCGCGGTCGTTGCGCGCGGCATGGGCCGTCCGTGCGTCTCGGGCGCGGGCACGCTCTCGATCGACGCCAAGGCGAAGACGCTGCGCTGTGCCGGCCGCGAGCTGGGCGGGGGCGACACGCTCACCATCGACGGCGCGACCGGCGAGGTGATGGTCGGCGAGGTCGCCACCGTCCAGCCCGAGCTGGCCGGCGACTTCGGCACCTTGATGGTCTGGGCCGACGCGGTCCGCCGCCTCCGGGTCCGTGCCAACGCCGAGACCCCGCTCGACTGCAAGACCGCACGCGATTTCGGCGCGGAGGGTGTCGGCCTGTGCCGCACCGAGCATATGTTCTTCGATTCCGGCCGGATCACCTCGGTCCGCCAGATGATCCTGGCCGAGGACGAGAAGGGCCGCCGCGCCGCACTGGATAAGCTCCTGCCCGAGCAGCGCGACGATTTCGCCGAGATCTTCCTGGTGATGGCGGGCCTGCCCGTCACCATCCGCCTGCTCGACCCGCCGCTCCACGAGTTCCTGCCGCACGAGGACGCCGAGTTCGCCGAGGTCGCGACCGCGTCGGGCACCGACGTCGACACCCTGAAGCGCCGGGCGGAGGCGCTGCACGAGTTCAACCCCATGCTCGGCCATCGCGGCTGCCGGCTCGGCGTGACCTATCCCGAGATCTACGAGATGCAGGCGCGCGCGATCTTCGAGGCCGCGATCGAAGTCGCCGAGAAGACCGGCGCCGCGCCGATCCCCGAGGTGATGATCCCGCTGGTCGCCACCCGCCGCGAGCTGGAGCTGATGAAGATCGTCGTCGACAAGGCTGCGAAAGCCGTCTTCGCCGACAAGGGGCGCGAGATCGAGTATCTGGTCGGCACCATGATCGAGCTGCCCCGCGCGGCTTTGAAGGCGGGCGAGATCGCCGAGGTCGGTGAATTCTTCTCCTTCGGCACCAACGACCTCACCCAGACGACATTGGGCGTCAGCCGCGACGACGCCGCGCGCTTCCTCGGCGCGTACGTGGAGCAGGGCATCTACGCCAAGGACCCGTTCGTCAGCCTCGACATCGACGGCGTCGGCGAGCTGGTCGAGATGGCGGTCGAGCGCGGCCGCAAGACCCGGCCGGACATCAAGCTCGGCATCTGCGGCGAGCACGGCGGCGACCCGGCGAGCATCGCCTTTTGCGAGAAGATCGGCTTGGATTACGTCAGCGCCTCGCCCTACCGCGTCCCCATCGCAAGGCTGGCCGCGGCGCAGGCGGCGCTGGGCTAGGGGCGGGCACCCCAGTCGAACCACCCCCGCCGCTCGCCCGGCGCATAGGCAGGCCGCGCCGCCGCCACGACGGGCCGCGGCGCGACCGTCGCAGCGGTCACCGGCGCGGCGGCGCGCAGCCGGGCGTTCTCGCGCTCCAACTCGGCAGTGCGCGCTTTGAGGTCCGCCACCGCCTGGCTCTCGCCGGTGCGCACCTCGGCAACCCGGGCGTCGGCGTCCCTGCGGTATCCGGCATGCGCGTCGCGCTCTGCGAGGTAGCGCGCCTTCCACTTGCCGCCACCCGGATGGCTCGCCAGCCCCAACAACCAGCCCGCCACCAGGCACAGCGCCAGCACCGCCCATTGCGTCGGCGTCGAGAACAGCATCATGAGACCTCCTGTTACGGGAGGACAACGATCGGCGCGGTCCCCGGTTGCGTCAGCAGCCGGCCTCCGGTTCGGCGCAGCCGAAGTGGGATCACGATCCCGAGAGCAGCGCGTCCTTGATCGAGCAGGCCGCGGGGCCGAGGATGACGATGAACAGCACCGGCAGGATGAACAGGATCAGCGGCACCGTCATGATCGCCGGCAGCCGCGCCGCCTTCTCCTCGGCGCGCATCATCCGCTCGTTGCGGAACTCGGCGGACAGCACGCGCAGCGCCGAGGCGAGCGGGGTGCCGTATTTCTCGGTCTGGATCATGGTGGTGACCACGCCCTTGACCGCGTCCAGGTCGACGCGCATCGCGAGGTTCTCGAACGCCTGCCGCCGCTCGGTGAGGAAGCCCAGCTCGATCGCGGTCAGCGTGAACTCGTCGCCGAGCTCGGGATAGGCGCGGCCCAGCTCGCGTGCGACGCGTTGGAAGGCGGCGTCGACCGTCAGCCCCGCCTCGGCGCAGATCACCAGCAGGTCGAGCGCGTCGGGCAGCCCCTTGCGGATCGCATGCGACCGCTTGGTGATCTTGTTCTTGAGGAAGATGTCCGGCGCCTTGTAGCTCAGGATGAACGAGCCCGCGACGATCCCGTACTTCTTGAGGGGCGACCATGTCTCCCAGCCGTCGGTGCCGTACACCCAATAGAGCATGATGCCGCCGATCACGATCGGCAGGACGAGGCGGCCGAAGATCACCGCGACGGCCCAGTCTTTGGAGCGGATGCCTGCCTGCATCAGCTTGCGCTGCGCTGTCTTGAGCTGGCTGTCCTGCAGCACCTTGAGGCTCGACAGGAACGCCTTCATCCGGTCGGCGTGGTCGTTCTTCTGGACCAGCTTGGCGCGTCGCTTGGTCGACGCGGTGATGCCGGCCTTGAGCTGCTCGCGGCGGTCGTTGAGCGCCTTGACGCGCTTGGCCATCGGGTCGCGCACGGTGGTGGCGGCGTAGATCGCCAGCATCACCGCGAATGCCGCGATGCCCGAGAGCACCGTCGCGACCGACAGGACGTCGACCCCGAGGAGCGTGGGTCCGTGCGTAGGCTCCATCACCCGTTCCCTAAATCTCGAAGTTGACCATCTTGGCCATGATGAAGCCGCCGATGCTCATCCACACCAGCCCGCCCAGCCCCGTGAGGATCAGCCGCTGGTCGACGAAGAAGCGCTGCATGTAGTCACCGCTGATGAACCAGATCAGCGCGAAGACGATGAACGGCAGCGAGCCGACGATGTACGCCGACGCCTTGGATTCCGACGACATCGCCTTGATCTTGAGCTTCATCTGCGAGCGCTTGCGCAGCACGTCGGCGAGGTTGGCGAGCGTCTCGGCTAGGTTGCCGCCGGTCTCGCGCTGGATCGCGATGGTGATGACGAAGAACTGGAACTCGGGCGTGCCGAGCCGGTCGGCGGTGTCCTGCAGCGCCGCGTCCATGGTCTTGCCGATCTTCATCTTGTCGGCGACGGAACGGAACTCCTCGCCGACCGGACCCGGCACCTCCTGCGCGACGACGCCGATCGTCTCGGTGATCGGCAGGCCGGAGCGCAAGCCCCGGACGAGCAGCTCGATCGCGTCGGGGAACTTGGCGTTGAACTGCGCGATGCGGCGATTGATGAAAAAGCCGACGCCCAGGTGCGGCACGCCCAGCCCGATCATCAGCCCGGCGAACACCGCCAGCAGTAGCGGCGCGCCTTTCAGCCAGATCAGCCCGGCGATGACCAGCGTCAGCCCCGCGCTGACCAGCCCGTATTTGCCGACCGTCCAGTTCTTGCCGGTCTGCGAGAGCCGCTTGGCGAGCAGCGCGCGGTTTGGCAGGATGTGACCGAACGCCGTGTCCATCCGCGTCGCGCGGGTCTGCGTGATCCGCCGCAGCTGCGCATCGACCTTGTCGGTAACCGCCCCCGAATGCCGCGCGCGCAGCCCCGACAGCCGTCGCGCCTGGACCCGCTGCGGCGAGGGGCCAGCGAGCGCGAACGCCAGGATGCCGAGCGCGATCAGCGCGCCGGTGCACAGGATGGTGATCGGCAGCAGGTCGGTCATGCGTCGCCCTTACTTGGCCTTGGCCGGCCGCTTGCTGATCAGGCCCTTGAAGGCGAACCTGGTGAGCAGTGAGGTGCCGGCGCCCTTGTCCTTCTTGCCTTTGTCCGGCGCATCGGTGGTCGTATCGGCGCAGCTGGCGAGGCGGTGCGCGAGATCGACGATCGGCAGCATCGTCTTGGAAGCCTTGCCCGCCTCCGCCAGCGGCTTGCCAAGCTTGGCCGCGGTCGCCGCCAGCTTCTGGTCGAACGCGACCGCCACGTCGATCTTGCGCTCGATCGAGCTCTCGAAATCCTTGCGCGCGATCTCTATCCCGCCGCCGGGATGGACCTTGTTCGCGACCACGAAGACCTGCGTCTGCGGGGCGTTGGACTTGAGCCAGGACAGGATGCGGATCGTGTCACGCGCGGCGGCCAGCGTCAGCTCGGCGACGACCACCGCGAGCTGCACGTCGCTGATCAGATGCGGGTGCTGCACCAGCATGTTGCGCGGCAGGTCGACGATCGTGCACTCGAACGCGGCACGCATCTCCTCCTGCAATTGGTAGAAGGCGGCGCCGTCGGTCAGCAGCGGCGAGTTGATCGGCGCTTCGGCGGAGAGCACCGCCAGCTTCTCCGATGCCTTGACCATCGCGCGTTCGATGAACAGCCCATCGATGCGGCTCGGGTTCTCGATCGCGTCGGTCAGACCGCGGCCCGGCTCAAGGTCGAGCGCCAGCGCGCCCGTGCCGAAGTGGACATCGAGGTCGAGCAGCGCGGTCGAGCGCCCCTCCTTCGCCGAGAGCAGCCAGGCGAGCGAGGTCGCCAGCGTCGAGGCGCCTACGCCGCCGCGCGCGCCGATCACGGCGATCGAGGAATGCGGCCGCTCCGTCGAGGCGTCGACCAGCTTGGGTGCGTTGAGCATCGCTTGGGCGTGCGTGAAGGAGTCGCGCAGCATGTCGGGCGACAGCGGCTTGAGCAGGTAATCCTGGATGCCGCTCGCGACCAGGTCGCGATAAAGGCGGACATCGTTAACCTGGCCGGACGCGATCACCACCGTGCCCGGCTCGCAGACCTCGGCAAGCGCATTGATGTCGTTGAGCGGGTCGCCCGATTCAGCGAGGTCGACGAACAGGATCTGCGGCGAGGCAGACACCGACAGCGACTGGACGGCATTGCGCAGGCCGCCCTTGTTGACCTTGTCGGGCGCCCAGCCGAGCTCCACCGCGATCGGGCGGATCGCCTCGGCGGTCGTCTCGTCGCAGACATAGGCGGTGAAGGGTTCGCGGTGTGCCGCGCCCGCGGGCTTCCAGGGTGCGTTCATCTTACTTGCCTCCTGCCACGCCGGCCGCTTCGACCTTGCCCCCGCCAGCACCCGTCGGCGTCGCCTTGCGATAGGCGTCGATCGCGCGGTAGCTGACCCGCGGGTCGGTGCTCGTGCCGCCGTCACGCCCGCGGACCATGTCGGCGGGGTTGGCGACCATCGCCGCCAGGTTGCTGTTGATCGCACAGCCAAAGTTCGACGAGGTGTTGCTGTCGAACTCGTGCGCCGAATCGCGGCTGTAGTCGGGGCAGCCCGGCACCGAAGCGGTCATCCGGCTGATCACGACGCGCATCGTGCCCGGCGCGACCGGCGCGCCGGTGACCGGCGCGTTGTCGGACAGGAGCAGCCCTGACCGGGCGACCACGTCGCCGATGTCGGCACGCGCGCCGCGGGCATAGCCGCCGGCATCGTCGATCGCGACGCGATCACCGTAAGCGAGGTGCATCGAGTCGAACCAGCCGGCTAGGCGATCGGTCTCGCCGGGTGCCAGGCGGTCGCCCCGGGTCTGGAGGTCGAGCGCGAAGTCTTGACGGGCGACCACCGGCTGATGGACCGATTCGAGCCCGCGGTTCTGCGTGCCCATGCAGCCGCCGAGCGCGAGCGCGGGCAGGCTTACCCAAAGGGAGGCGAGGGGGAGGAGAAGCGACTTGGTCATTGCGTTCACGTCCTTCGCGTCAGTTCGAGAAGCCGGGAGCGGGCGTCTCGCCGCGCTTGGCCTTCTTGGGCTTGTCGGCAGGCGGCGCGGCGACCGTCGCGGCGCCGGCCGATATCGGTGCGGTTGCACCCAGCGACGGGGCCAATGCGGTGGCGGGCACGGAGGTCGGCACGGGGCGCCGCTCGCCGGGGTTGCCGCCGGCCAGCTCGCCGAGCAGCACCCGGCCGAGATCGCTCGGCGACTTGTAGCCGTCGGTCGGCAGGCGGATGTCGGCCTGGTTGTTGACCGGCTTCACCAGATACGGCGTGATGACGATGACCAACTCGGTTTCGTTGCGCTGCCAGGCGTTCGATCGCATCAGGGCGCCGAGGATCGGCAGATCGCCGAGGCACGGCGTCTTGTCATACGTGTTGTTGTGGGGGTTCGAGAGCAGGCCTGAGATCATCATGCTCTGGCCCGAACCGAGCTCCACCGTCGTCTCGGTGCGCCGCGTCGTCAAGCCCGGCACCCGCGTGCCCGAGAGCGTCACCGCGTTGGAATAGTCGAGCTGCGACACCTCGGGGCGGACCCGCATCGAGATGCGTCCGTCGGCAAGCACGGTCGGCGTGTAGGACAGGCCGACGCCATACTGCTTGTACTCGACCGAGACGGTGCCGAGGCCCTGGCTGACCGGGATCGGCACTTCGCCGCCCGCCAGGAAGGTGCCGGTCTCGCCCGACAGGGCGGTCAGGTTCGGATTGGCGAGCGTCGTCACCTGGCCCACCGTCTCGCCCAGATCGAGTGCGCCCAGGATGTTGAGCCCGAACAGCTTAGTCAGTGCGCCGAGAGTCGTGCGTTGGGCGCCCGGGGTAATCGCCGTACCCGGAATAGTGCCTGCGCACGTACCGGTGGCGGAGATTGGTGGCAGGCACTTTGCCGCTGTCGAGCCGATGCCCAGCGGGCCGCCCAATGCGTTGAACTGCGTCGTCGGAGTGCGGCCGCTGCCGATTCCGAACTGGAAGCCGTTTGTACCGTCGAGCGTGGTGAGATTGCTGCCGATGTTCTTGGCGAAGCTGCGGGTGACCTCGGCGATGCGGACCTGCAGGTTGACCTGCAGCGGCGTCGCGGTCTTGAGCCGCGAGAGCACCTTGGTCGTGTCGCCGACATAGGCCTGGACCAGCCGCTCGGCCTCCGCCGCATCGTCGGGCGCCGCGACCGTGCCGGTGAGCAGCACCAGGCCGTTCATCGGCGTCGCGGTGACATGCGCCTCGGGCATCGCCAGCCGCAGCATGGTGCCGATCGAGTCATAATTGTTGCCGACGCGGATGGTGGCGGCATAGACCACCCCGCCTCCCTTCGCGGTCGCCGAGATCGTCGTCTCGCCGGACTTCTTGCCGAAGACGTAGAGCTGGGTCGGTGAGCGGACCTGGACG
>CAXTNG010000071.1:9912-12468 GCA_964245475.1 uncultured Sphingomonas sp.
ACGAACAGGTCGCTCATCGGCCGGGTCAGCGTCACCAGCCGGCCGCGGCCGGTGTTGACCTGCACCGTCTGCAACCCGGTGGCGGATCGTGCAGTGGGCGCGACCCTGGGCTTCTCGGGCGCAGCCCCGGCAGGTGTGGCGGCGACCAGACAGGCCGCGAGCGACCAGCCGATCGAAGTATGAGACAGGCGCATCAGTTCTTCCCCCCAACGGGAACGATGGTGACGGAGTTGCCGCGCGCGACGCGCACGATCGGTCCCAAGGCGACGGTGGGTGCCGAGCCGGGATAGGCGGCACCGGGCGCGACGGCGCCGGGCAGCCCGGGCGCCCCTGAGCCGTTCACCGCCTTGCTCGGCACCGTCGAGCGCTGGAAGCGCGAGACGTCGGCGCCGGTCGCATAGGTCGATCCACCGGTGACCGGCTCGCCCGCGACGCGGACCAGCATCGCCTTCTCGGCCTTAACATCGCCGTTCGCGGGCACCTTGACGTCACCCGAGGCGATCGCATCCTCCAGCTCGGAGGCGTTGTCAGCGATCGAGCGTAGCGACAGCGAGATGGCGCCGACTGTTTGCGCGACCGCGATCTGCTCGGCGATCTTGGGCGTCGCCTCGATGGTCACGGTGCCAAAGGTATGGACGATGGTCTTGCCGTCCTCGCCGGGCAGATTCTCGGTACGCTGGTCGGTGGCGAGCACGCGGACGTTGCGCAGGAAGGTTTCGGAGACCTTGAGCGGCTGGCCCTCGCCGCCGCCCGCGACCGCCTGGGTCAGCACCAGGTCGATCCGGTCGCCCGGAAAGACGAAGCCTGCGACCGAGGTCTGCGCCGAGACCGGGAAGGTCACCGCGCGCATGCCCGGCCCGAGCGCCGCGGCGAGGAAGCCCCGATCGCCGGGTTTGACCAAAGCGCCCTGTGTCACCGGCTGCCCCGCGGTGATCGCGTTGCGCACCACCGTGCCCTGCAGCGTCTTCAGGTCGATCTTGCCCTGGATGTAATAGGCGTTCTCGACGAGATCCTTGGGCCACGGCTGGAACTTGAGCGCGGTCGCGTCCAGGATCGTGCCGACCGGCAGCGGGCGGGTGGCGACGAGCACCATCGGCCCGTCGACCGGCACGGCCGGTTGGCCCGGGGCGGCGACCGCCGTGGGCGCGGCGCTGCCCAGCATCAGCGTGCGGGCGAAGAAGGCTGTGATTGCGGCGACGATCAGCGCGCCGACCAGCAAAACGATCTTGCGACTATCCATGGGCGTAGCGTGCCTTTCGAGCGCGGCCGGGGTTCAATTGCCGGACCATCACGGAAAATGGTTAAGGATCGGTTCGTGGATCGTGACGAGCGCGGCGACCGCGATCGCCACGCCGTACGGAATCTCGATCGGCCCCTTGCGGCGGGCCATTTTGTGGTCGGCGAGCATCACCAGGGTGAGCGCGCCGCCGGCGAACGACATTACGATCAGCATCCAGGCGAGCGGGCCGGCGGGCAGCCACAGCGCCAGCGCGGCGATCAGCTTGACGTCGCCGCCGCCCATCCAGCCGAAGCGAAACATCGTTGCGAAGGCGAGCAGCACCGTGCACGCGATGCCGATCTGGATCACGACGTCGGGCCAGGGCGCGACGCCGGCCGCCCACCACCATACGGGTGCCAGGCCGGCGATCGCCGCATTCTTCCAGTTCGCGATCTCGCGGCGGCGCGCGTCCTCGATGCCCGCGGCGACGAGCAGCAGCGCCAGCACCGCGAGGAGCAATGTCGAGATCGGCCAATCCATCGCGCCCCGGGGTAGACGGGATGGCTTAGGAAACCGTAACCACGTGGGAAAATGACCGATATCCGCCGCTCGATCCCCGAAAATGCCGTCGTGACGCGCTGGACTGCGCCCGACGGCTGGCCGCTGCGCCGCTTCGACTGGCCGGTGGATTCGCCGCACGGCACCCTGCTGATGCAGGCGGGCCGCGCCGACATCTTCGAGAAATACTTGGAGGCATTTGCGCATTGGCGTGCAAGGGGCTGGAGCATCGTCTCGTTCGACTGGCGCGGCCATGGCGGATCGGGGCGGCCGGCGGTCGATGTTGCGCGCGGCGAGTTCGCACTGGCGGTCGCCGACCTCGCCGCAGTCTGGCGCACGCTGCCGGCCGATCGCCCGCGCTTGCTGCTTGGCCATTCGATGGGCGGCTATCTCGGCCTGCGCGCGACGGTCGAGCGTGCAGTCCAGCCCGACAAGCTCGTGCTCGTCGCGCCAGGCGCTGCTGACCGCCGACGTGACCCGCTACGCCGACGAGGCCTGGTGGCATGCCCAGGCGCCCGGGCATGCGGCGACGCCACCGAGTTGGGCATGGCTCGCCGAAGCGTTCGACGTGACCGCCGCGCTCGCGCGCGACCCGCGGCTGCTCGACCTCGACACACCGGTGCTGATGCTCGTCGCCGAATACGACGGCCTGGTAAACGCGCGCGCAGCCATCCGCGTCGCCGAACGGTTGCCGCGGTGCGAGCTGCTGCGTTTCGGCCGCGAATCGGCGCACGAGATCCTGCGCGAGGCCGATCCCGTCCGCGACCGCGCGCTCGCCG
>CAXTNG010000072.1:0-3058 GCA_964245475.1 uncultured Sphingomonas sp.
CGGCTCACCCCCGCGTAGCCGTTGCCAGGGTGCTGCGGCGCGTAACGTGACGCTCAGCGCGAGCCTCTTGCCGCCGCCCGGAACGCCGGCGCGTGGTGCCAGCGGGCGTCCCCGAGCGCCCGACTGCCGACGGTCCCCCGCGCCGTGCGAGCGGACATTCGCGCGGAGCGTGCCGTCCGACGCGATGCGTGCGAGTACGTCCGGCGGCAGCGCGGCCATGACGGCGGCGAGCACGACGTCGTCGAGCGGGGCTGGGTCCCCCGATGCTTCCTCGTCGCCGTCCGCCCTGGGTGGCGGGGGAGCGGCTTCGACTTCGGCCTCTGGCGGCGCAGGGATGCGGGTCGCGCGCGGGGCAAGGACGAGGCGAGCGGCGAGGGCGACGTCGTCTGCCTCGACGGCGTCTCGCCCCGCGAGGCGCGCTGCCGCCTTGGCGGTGCGGAGAGTGAGGAGCGAAGCGCGGACGGATTCGACGCCGAGCGCAAAGGCGGTAGCGACGATCGTTGTTATAATGCTGGGCGGCGTCACGATTCCTGCGTCACCCCGGACTTGTTCCGGGGTCCAGCGATCGGCGAGCGATGACGAAAAAGGCTCCAGCGGCTGCGCGTGCGGAACTCTGGACGCCGGAACAAGTTCGGGGTGACGGTAGTCAGTGGCAGACAAGTCGAGGTGGAACGCCACCCTTTCCGTCAGTGCCGCAGGCGGTTGCTCGTCCAGTTCCAGCCCGTCGTCGAACGCCGCCAGCAGGAACCGCGATGGAGCGCCCTCGACATCCCCCGCGTCCATCGCCGCCGCGATCCGCGCCGCCGTCGCCGCCGAAGCGTGTTCCGCCATCGGCAGCACCACCAGCCCGCCGTCCGCCTCCGCCAGCAATCCGCGCCGCCGCACCGGCTTGCCCGACGCCAGTGTGGCGGTCAGGTCCAGCCCGCCGAACAAGGCCTCGTCATCGGCATGCACCGGCACCCGCCGCACCGGCGCCCCCTCCGGCAGCGCCTCGCGTAGAGCTGTGATCACCGCATCGCGTGCCTCTCCGCCGCCGCGCAGCACCAGCCCTCCAAGTCCCGGATCGACCGCGCACAGCCGCGCCGCCAGCAGCGCGTCGGCGAACGGATCCTCGTTCACGCCGGGATGAGCTCGTCGAGCGCGCGCTCGATCCGCGCGGTCGAGCCGGTCTCGTCGAGCACGCCGCGGCGCAGCCGGTGGCGCAGCGCCATCGGCGCTACCCGCCGCAGGTGCGACGGCGCGACCTGCTGCGCACCCTCAAGTGCCGCCAGCGCGCGCCCAGAGCGCATCAGCGTGAGCTCGCCGCGCAACCCGTCCGCGCCTACTGCGATGCACAGCCGCGAAGCCAGCGCCAGCACCGCGTCGGGCACTTCCACCGACGCCAGCGTTTCTCGGCCGTGCGCGATCTGCCGCAGCGTCCTGCGCTCCGCCTTCGCCCAAACGCCCGCGAATGCCTCCGGGTCGCGCTCGAACCCGTCGCAGCGCTTTAAGATTTCGACGCGCTGCGCCAGCTCCTGCGGCGTGCGCACCTCGACCGACAGACCGAAGCGGTCGAGTAGCTGCGGACGGAGCTCGCCCTCCTCCGGATTGCCGCTGCCGACCAGCACGAAGCGTGCCGGGTGACGAACGCTTAGCCCTTCGCGCTCGACGACGTTCTCGCCCGAGGCGGCGACATCAAGCAGCAGGTCGACGATATGGTCGTCCAGCAGATTGACCTCGTCGATGTAGAGGAAGCCGCCGTTGGCGCGCGCGAGCAGCCCGGGCTCGAACGCCTTGACGCCTGCGCCAAGCGCGCGCTCCAGGTCGAGCGCGCCGACCACCCGGTCCTCAGTCGCGCCGAGCGGCAGGTCGACGAACGGCACCGGCACCTTGCCGTTGCGTGGGCTGCCGGCCTGATAGCCCGCGTCGCCCGCAGGTATCGGCGGCAGCAGCGCGGCGAGCGCGCGCACCGCGGTCGACTTGCACGTGCCGCGGTCGCCGAACACCATGACGCCGCCGATGCGCGCGTCCACCGCGGCGAGGAGCAGCGCCAGCTTCATCTCGTCTTGGCCGACGATCGCGGAGAAGGGGAAGGACACGCGCATCGCCAGTGTGTATCACGGCCTAAACACTCCACAAGCGGACACTCCCATGTCGTTGCCGGCCATCATCGCAATCGGGGTTGCCGTGTTCCTCGGCGTATTCGGCGGGCTGATGACGCCGATCGGACCTTGGTACAAAAACCTCCGCAAGCCGCCGTGGCAGCCGCCGGACTGGCTGTTCGGTCCCGCCTGGACGATCATCCTCGGGCTCTGGGCCTGGTCGGCGGTGCTCGCCTGGCGTGCGGCGGCCGATGCCGGCGCGCGCGCGGATGTCCTGATCCTTTTTGGCGTGAACGCCATCTGCCACGCGCTGTGGAGTCCGCTGTTCTTCCGGATGCGCCGCCCTGATTGGGCGCTGATCGAGGTCGTTTTCCTCTGGGCCTCGCTGGTTGCGCTGGTCGTCGGACTGTGGCCGATCTCGCATCTGGCGGCGCTGCTTAACCTGCCGTACCTGCTCTGGGTCAGCTTCGCGTCCGTCCTTAACCGCGCGATCGTCCGTCTGAACGGGCCGTTCGCACGCTAGCATTTGGAGATCGGCGGCAAGGCGCATAGGATGCGCCGACCGGGAAGAAGACCATATACGAGAGGACCTGACCGATGGCCGCGCTCGACGTGACTTCTACACGGGCCCCCGACGAGGCGGCGCCCGTCCGGCGCATCGGCACCGCCGATCTGTCCTGGGCGCTTGCCGAGGGATGGCAGGACTTCCGCGAAAAGCGCGGCGACCTGCTGTTTATCGGGCTGATCTATCCGGTGATCTGTCTCCTTGCCGTGCTGGTGACCTTTAACGAGCCGTTGTTGCCTCTGCTGTTCCCGCTTGTCGCCGGGCTCTCGATTGCCGGTCCTGCGGTCGCTTCGGGCTTCTACGAGCTTGCGCGCCGGAAGGAGGAGGGGCTCGAATCGAGTTGGTGGCACTTCCTTGATCCGCTGAAGGGCCGCAGCCGCGTGCCGCTGGCGTCGCTGACCGTCGGCCTGGC